>DASZIR010000140.1:0-35797 GCA_035948995.1 Paraburkholderia sp.
GCAGGGATGCCGATCATCGAGGCGTACAAGGCGCGCACCGTGATCGTCAACAAGCGGTCGATGGCCGCCGGCTACGCGGGCCTCGACAACGATCTGTTCTACATGGACAAGACCATGATGGTCTTCGGCGATGCGAAGAAGGTGATCGAGGATATGGTGAAATCGGTCGAGTGAGGGGGGCGGTGTGCGGCTCCCGGAGGGCCGTACACCACGTACACCATGCTGCAGACTGCAGCGCGGCAGAACACTGCGCTGCACACCAGCGGCTGCGAACCAGCGCGTGCCGCAATCGACGCCCGGGCCCGCAAACAACCGGCCGCTCCGAATCAACGCCGTCTCACCTCGACGTGCCGCAGAAAATCTGCGAGCCGTCTGCCCTCCATATCGGGAAACGTCTCGAGCACCTGCAGATCGCGAATCTCTTCGACGTCGAAATTGCGGAAGTCCTCGCGCAATTCGCACCACGCGCCGATGGTCCAGCGCGCGCCCCAATAGAACAGTCCCAGCGGCCACACGCGGCGCTCCGAGTGCGCGCCTTTGCGGTCGCAATAGGCGAAGTGCACGACCCGCCTGCCGTCAATCGCGAGATGCAGCGCGTCCACTTTCTCCGCGAACTCCCCTTTGATATGAAACGACGGCGCGAAGATCGGCAGCCGTTCGAGTGTCGCGCGTTTGTCTGCGGGCATCGCGGAGGCGATCTTCGCCAGTGCGCCGCGCGCGCCTGTCGCGAAGCTCGCGCCGCCCCACGTCTCGAGCATGCGCGCGCCGGCCGCGAGCGCAGCGAGCTCGTCGACGGTGAAAGTGAGCGGCGGCAGACTCGCCGAGCGGCTCAGCCGGTAGCCAATGCCCGCTTCGCCTTCGATCGGCACGCCCGATAACTGCAGATCTCGCACGTCCCGGTAAACGGTACGCAGCGAGATATGCAGCCAGTCGGCGAGCTGTTGCGCGGTGGTCAGACGCCGGCCGCGGAGCAGTTCGGCGATCTGGAACAGGCGGTCGGCGCGGCGCGTCATCGTGGGCGTCTTATAGAAGGGCAGGAGGGCAGTCCCGCGATGATAGCGCCGCATGAAGCCCCCGGACGCCGCGTTGGCCGCTTATCGGGCCGTCATGGGCGGGGGCGTCAGCCGTTGGTCCGCGAATGCAGTCCGATGCGGTTGCCTTCGGTGTCGGTAAAAAAGCCGATATAGCCGATATCCTGCGGCAGCTTGATGACGGGTCCCTGCACTTTGCCGCCGGCCCGTTCGACGCGGGCCAGCACGGCATCGACGCTCGGCTGCGCGTTCAGGTAGACGACCACGCCGTCGGCGGAAGGCCTGGCCGACGGGCTGTGGACCACACAGCCGCCGGTGGCCGGCTCGGTGTACTGGAAAATCCCGATCGGCTGGTCACCGACATCTTCACGCCGCAGCGTGGTGGCCAGTGCGGTCTCATAGAAACGGACGGCGCGCCCGAAGTCAGTGGACGGGATTTCGAACCATGAAACAACGTGCGTAGCAGTTGCTGACATGACACTCTCCTAACGGTGGC
This sequence comes from Paraburkholderia sp., assembly GCA_035948995.1. Taxonomy (GTDB): domain Bacteria; phylum Pseudomonadota; class Gammaproteobacteria; order Burkholderiales; family Burkholderiaceae; genus Paraburkholderia. The sequence continues at coordinate 1,528 of DASZIR010000140.1, forward strand.
GGTGGGCGTTGTGATACGCCGGATGGCGTGATGAGGAGTGTGCAGCGGGGCTACTGACACCGTTCTGTCAGTAGCCTTCGATTCTCGTGACTACCCTTGACATGCAACCAGAAGGTTGCATAATGAAGCTCAACAAGGCGCTCTTTGCATGGACACCGTATTCAAGGCCCTCGCCGATCCCACCCGCCGCCAGTTGCTCGACCTGCTGCACGCGCACAACGGGCAGACGCTGGGCGAGTTATGCGAGGGCCTGGCGATGAGCCGTCAGGCCGTCAGCAAGCATCTGGCGTTGCTGGAGTCGGCCAATCTGGTGGCCACGGTCTGGCATGGCCGCGAGAAATTGCATTACCTGAATCCGGTGCCGATTCATGAAATCAGCGAGCGCTGGATCGGCAAGTTCGAACGCACACGCCTGACCGCGCTCGCGGAACTCAAGAGGACTCTGGAAGGAGACGATCATGACTAACCCGGCTGCCAGCACGTTCGTTTATGTCACGTTCATCCGCACGACCCCTGAGCGGTTGTGGTCGGCGCTGACCGACCCGGTGTTCACGAAGCAATACTGGTTCGGGACGCATCAGGAGACTGACTGGAAGGCCGGCTCGTCCTGGCAACTGGTCTTCTCTGACGGCCGGATTGCCGACGTCGGCGAAATTGTCGAGGCCGATCCGCCCAGGCGCCTGGTACTCAAATGGCGCAACGAATTCAGGCCGGAGTTGAAAGAAGAAGGGTATTCGCGCTGCACGATGGATCTCGAGCCGATGGAGGGCGCCGTCAAGCTGACCATTACCCACGTGATGGATCACACGGAGTCGAAATTTATCGAGGCCGTGTCCGGCGGCTGGCCGCTCGTTCTCTCCAACCTCAAGTCGCTTCTCGAGACGGGGCAAGTGGTCATGGCCACGAAGGACGCCGTGCAGCCACGCAAGGACGAAGGACAGTGAGCGTTGGGTAATGACCGTGGGCGTTGGGATGCCAGTTCGTTCCATTCCCGCGTGACAGGCATGCTCGCCAGGTACGACCTGGAACAAGGACCGGAAGCCCGGCAAACAAAGTGATGAGCAAACCTGAATTTGTCTACGTGACCTACATCGACGCGGCAGTAGAGAAGGTGTTCAGCGCGCTGACCGATCCCGAGATGACCAGGGACTACTGGGGCCGGGCGCGCAACGTGTCCGACTGGCAGCCCGGTTCGCGCTGGGAACACCAGCACTACGACGATGCGTCAGACGTCGTTGTTGCCGGAAAGGTGCTGGAGTGCGATCCGCCGCGCAAGCTGGTCGTCACGTGGGGGAAACCGCAGGGCGGCAGCGAATCGCGCGTGACGTATCTGCTCGAGGAGGTGTCCGGCGTGGTGCGCCTGAGCGTCACGCACGATCAGCTCGATGATCCGGAGACGGCCAAGAGGGTCGCGCAGGGCTGGCCGGCGACACTGTCGAGCCTGAAATCGCTGCTGGAAACGGGCAATGCCCTGCCGATGACCAGACAGCGCTGGACCCGATAGCCCGAGGATTGAGCGTGACGCGACGGCGTCACGAAGGAAGGCTGCGGACCCTGCATCCGCAGCCCCGCGATAAGGAAAGCGGTATCAGGCCGCCGGCGTATCGTTCGCCGGACGTTGCCTGACACTGCCCGCAATCAGATCGAAGCGGAACAGCCGGCATTCGAGCGCACCGTTGAACAACGGCGTCTTGGTCGATTCGCGCAACCGCAACTGACCCGGCAACTTGCGATCCGACGTCAGGATGAACGCGTGCCAGCCGGTGAAGCGCTGCTTGAGCGCGTCGCCGAGCGACTGGAAGAACTCGCTGTCCGGCGCGTCTTCGTGAGCGCGGCGAAAACTTTCCTCATCGCGGCTTTCGCGGCCCGGATTGCGAATCTCACCGCGCGCATTGCGGCCGCGCACTTCGATCCGCTCGCCATACGGTGGGTTCGCCACCAGGATGCCTGGCTCCGCGGACGGCGCCGTCATGCCGCGTGCGTCCACCTGCTTGAGCGAAATGGGCGGCAGTCCGGCGCGCTCGAAGTTGGCGCGCGCCTTGATGAGCATGTCGCCGGAAATATCGCTGCCGAAAATCTGCAGATCGGCGCGTGAGACACGCGCCGCGTGTTTCGCATCCAGCGCTGCGGCTTTCAGCGTCTGCCAGGTTTTTGCGTCGTATTGCTTGAGCCTCTCGAAACCGAAGCGACGCTCGGCGCCCGGCGCGATATTCAGCGCCACTTGCGCGGCCTCCGCGAGGAACGTGCCGCTGCCGCACATCGGATCGTACAGCGGCGTGCCGGCGCTCCAGCCGGTCAGGCGCAGGATGCCGGCCGCGAGGTTCTCGCGCAGCGGCGCCGCGCCCTTGTCGAGCCGCCAGCCGCGCTTGAAGAGCGGCTCGCCCGAAGTGTCGAGGTAGAGCGTGCACTCGGTGGCCGTGAGGAAAGCAAACACGCGCACGTCGGGCGCGGCGGTATCGATGCTCGGACGCGCGCCGCTCGTCTCGCGCAGGCGGTCGCAGATCGCGTCCTTGACACGCAGGGTGGCGAATTCAAGGCTGCGCAGCGGCGACTTGATTGCGGTGACATCCACGCGCAGTGTTTCATTGGCTGAAAACCACTGTTCCCAGTGCTGCTCGAGCGCGAGCGCGTAGATATCCTGTTCGCTGCGATACGGCCGGTGCGCGATTTTCAGCAGCACGCGGCTGGCGAGGCGCGAATGCAGGTTGGCCGCCATGCCGGCAGCCCAGCCCCCGCGGAAATGCACGCCGCCCGGCACCTGCGCGCCGGCGGTGAACGGCGCGCCGTTCAGGTGGCGTGCGGCAATTTCTGCGAGTTCGGCCGCGAGCGCGGCTTCGAGCCCGCGTGGGCAGGGAAGGAAGAAATCGAAGGACATTGAGGTTGCCGGGAGGCGTTGAATAAGGCGCTATTGTACGCGGTCGGGGTGCCGGGCCAGGCGGCTTGCGGCCGCGAGCAGGTTCCGCGGGGCTTTCGTGCGGGTGCGCAAGCCCCGGTGGTGTGGGCCAAACGCCAAACCGGGCGCCGCCGGTCTGGCTTGCCCGCCGCGGCTACACTCAGTGCCCTTGCCGCGACCTGCTCACCGGCCACACCAGATCCAGCGGGCGCTGGAACACGCGCCGCCAGATCGCGTCGCGCAGCGAGCGCACATAGTTGCGCCGCAGATCGCGCGAGCGCACCGCCATATGAAAGGCGAGCGCGAAACTGACGGCCACGTTGAGGATAGCCATGCTGAACACGCCGGCTACGGCCCACCACAACTCCGGTAAATCCAACGCGTCTTTGCCGAGCACGCCGAGCGCCACACCGATCGACCCGGCGGAGAGCGTCACGTGCCGGACTTCGAAGGCGAAGGCAAACGCCGTCAGGATCGCGGGCACGAGGCCGAGCATCAGGCCGAGCGTGATATTGCCCGCCACGCCGGCCACATTGGAGCGGCAGAACTTCGCCAGCCGTGCGGCACCGGCGGCGCCGAGCGTCATGCGCAGGCGCCGGTTGTAGGTGAGCGCATCGGCGACCCGGTGCAGCACGAACCAGTTGTCGGCCCAGCCTGCGAGCAGGCTCGACGACCACAGCAGCACACCCGTCAGCGCGGCGTAGAAAGGCGTCGGCCCGAGCAGCGAGAAAGAGTGCAGCGTCGCGTGGGCCTTTTCCGGCGAAATAATATTGACGTGAAACACCGCGTGCCACAGCAACTGCACGCCCAGACACACCGGAAACACCAGCATCACGTTGCCGAGCACGGCTGCGGCCTGGGTGCGGATCAGCGCCACCACCGAGGACACGAAGCTCTCGACCCCCTCCGGCGTGCCGGCGCCATCGAGCTCGCGGGCGATGGTCGGCGCCGTCATCGCGGGCTGTTTGGTGGCGAGCGAGAAGTGCAGGAAGTGCATCAGCAGAAAACTGGCCGCGTAGTTGATGCCGGCGAGGAGCCCTTCGAGCATCGACTGCAGATGCGCGCCGGTGATCGCAAACTTGACGCACACCGTCACCACCGTGACGAGGCCGCCGCCCGCCGCCATGCGCAGCATTTTCAGATACTCGGCGCGATCGCGGGCAATGTAGTGCTCGCCGGTATCGGCGCTGTACTCGACCACCTTGCGCGCCAGCAACGAGAAATTGCTGCGCATCAGGTGAGCGACACTCTGGCTCGCATGGTTGGCCTTGACCAGTTCGGCGGCAAGGCGCGAGCCGGCGTGCAGATCGTCGGATGCCATCCACGCGTCCAGCAGGTGTTCGGCGCGCAAGATGCGCATGCGCATGCGCTCGACCTGGAACACGATGTCGACGCTCACGCCGTTGCGGTACAGGTGTGCAAAGACGCTATCGGTGGCGATCCGGCATTCGTCGAGCAGCACCCGCAGATAGTTGACCTCGTGCAGCAGCTTGCCGGGTTCGGCGCCGTCTTCTACCGCCTGGTGCGCCGCCTCGACAGCGAGCATCGCACGGGTGAGCCGGTAGAACGGCTGCTTTTCCATGGCGACCCGCACGTCGGTGTCGCCCAGACGGCTGCGCACCGTTTGCGACAACCCGGTCGAACTGATCTGGCAGGTCAGGTTGTGCAGGGCGGCCAGCAGGTCGAGCGAGAACGGCGCGGCCTCGTGTGGGTTGCTGGCACCCCGTTCATAGTCGAACAGGTCGCGGATGCGGGTCAGCAGATCGGTCGGCAAGGCGGCGATCCATTCGGCATCGTGTTGCGACGTGAACATCAGCGTGAAGATCGCCGTCAGGTCGCGGCGGTTCGGTGCGGGCGGAATCAGCGATGACTCGAAGCGCTCGAACAGCGCGCCGAAAAAGGCCGAGTGCACCGGCATGCCGGCGTCGCACAGCAGGGAAATGCCGTCGCTCTCGCGCAGCAGCGCGCGCAGGATGCCCGCGACGTTCGCCTTCCACGCCGGGTTGCGGTCCAGCACGTGCAACAGGTAACGCAAGCGCGTGTGCTCGGGCAAGCGGCGGCCATCGTCGCGCTGCGCTTCCTCTGAGACGAGCTGCACGGTGCCGCCGCGATGGATCCAGTGCGCCAGTTCGATCAGCCACTCGCTGCGCTCTGCATAGGGAGCGTTCTGGTCGGCTATCGCCAGCAGCGCATCGAGCTGGTGCCCGCTGTTACGCGACGCGCGCCACTTCCTGATCAAGGTTTTGACGGAACGGAACATGAACGGTCAGATGCGTTGCGAGGCGCGATCCTGCCTCGGGCATTCAGGATCGCCAATCAGTAAGAATCCGGCAAGCTGGCCGGATGGCCAGATGGGGTGGCCATAGGACTCGCCGCGCGGCCGCAGGTTCATGCGTTGCGCAAGACAACTGCTGCAGCGGACGGACCAAGCGCGTCCGCTGCTTGCGTACCTGAAGGTCAACCGTTGGTGCGGGCGTGCGCGCCGTCGAGCGCCGCACTGGGTCCGATCGGCACCGGGCAGGGCACGGTGGCGGGCGCCATGCGGCCCGCCACGCCTGACGCACCCTTGACGGGCGCGCCGCTCTTCACCTGCGGTGCGGCGGCCAGCGCCTTGATGCCGGCGGCGATCTGCGTCGAGATCTGCTGCACCGCCTGCCGGTGAGCGTCGACAAGCGCGTCGTAGCTGCCCGTCACAGGCTGGTTCACGACGCTGCGGCAGGTCATGATCGTCTGGCTGCCCACGGCGCGCAGGCTCCACACGGCGTCGATCAACGCATGCGAGCCCGGCCACGATTCGAAGCGCTGCACGTTCACGCTGACCCGGTACACGGGCGTGCCTTCCGGATACGCGTTGCCGTACACGTCGATCGTGCCCAGCTGCTGTGTGAGGTCGCTCGACAACGCACGCCGGATCTCGTCACCCGGCAGTGAGGCCCAGCGTTCCTGCTCGAGCACCTGGACCTGGGTCGGCCCGGTCTGAACCACGAGCTGGTTTTTTGCGACCTGCGACGGCACGTCGACCGGCGGCACTTCGATGAGCAGGCCTGGAGCCGCCGCGCTGCGCGCGGTGGCCGGTGCCGCCTCGGAGCCCAGTGTGTAGAAACGGCTCGTCGGCGAAGAGCAGGCCGCGACGGCCAGCACTGCGGCACATGCGCCAAGACACATGGCGGCGCGGGCAAGCCCGCGCGGCGGGCGGGGGAGCCGGACAAACATCATGGTTTATCTCCTGGTTTACCGCGCAACAGCGATTCCGGATGGCGTTCGAGATAGTCCGACAGTGCATTGAGCGACTGCAGCGTGCGGGTCAGTTCCTGCAGCGCCTGATGGACGTCCGACTGCAGCGGGGAGTCCTGCTGCAGCGTCGCCTCGGCCGAGCCGAAAGTCTGCTTGGCGGCCGCCAGCGTGTCGCGGGCCTGCGGCACCACCTCGGTGTTCAGGCGCGTGAACAGCTGATCGGCGTTCTTCAGCGAGTTGTTCAGGTTCGCACCGATCTGGTCGAACGGCACCTGATCGAGTTTCTTCGCGATGTCGGCCACCTGCAGTTGCAATTCGTCGAGCGTGTTCGGGATGGTCGGCAGCTCGAGCGGATCGCTGTTGACATCCACCGTGGCGGGCGCCGCCTTCGGGAAGATGTCGAGCGCGATGTACAACTGGCTTGTAATCAGGTTGCCCGTACGCAACTGGCCGCGCAGGCCATGTTTCACCAGACGCTGCATCAGGTCCTGACCGGCGACGCTGCCCGGCTCCGGCGCCTGTTCGCGGAACCGCTTGCCGAGGCGGTCGGGGTACAGGTTCATCGTCACCGGCATCGTGAAGCTGCGGGTCTTCGGGTCGTAGTCGATGCCGATGTTGGTCACCTGGCCGAGCACGATGCCGCGGAAATCGACCGGCGCGCCCACCGAGAGCCCGCGCAGCGACTGATTGAAGTTCATCACCACGTGCAGCGGCACGCCGTCCGGCTCGCGCATCGCGTCAACTTCATCCGAGCCCAGCCGGAAGGTCATGTTGTTCGGCGCCTGCGCACCGACCGCCTGGCCCGGCGGCGACTGGAACGACAGGCCGCCCACCAGCACCGTTGCAAGCGACTGGGTGTTCAGCTTGAAGCCGCTCGAATCAAGCCGCAGATCGACGCCGCTCGCATGCCACCAGCGTGAGTTCAAGCCCACGTACTGGTCGTACGGCGCCGCGACGAATACCTGCAGCGTGACGCCGGTGCCGTCCTTGTCGAGCGAGAAGCCGACCACCTGGCCGACCTGCACGCGCCGGTAGAAGATCGGCGAGCCGATATCGATCGAGCCGAGCGAATCGCCATGCAGCGTGAAGCGGTGGCCCTTCTGGTCGCCGGTGATCGGCGGCGGTGTCTCGAGCCCCACGAAGTTGCCCTGCGAGTCCGACGAATGGCCGGCGTCCACGCCGATATAGGCGCCTGAGAGCAAGGTGCCGAGCCCCGACACGCCGCTCGCGCCGACCCGCGGACGCACGACCCAGAAGCGCGTGTCCTTGACGGCGAAGTTTTCGGCTTCCTTGGTCAACTGGACCTGGATCAGCACATGCGAGAGATCCTTCGACAGCGTGATGGTCTTCACGAGGCCGATGTCGACATCCTTGTACTTGACCTGGGTCTTGCCGGGTTCCAGACCTTCGGCATTGTTGAAGCTGATGCTGATCGTCGGACCCTTTTCGGTCACGGATCTGATCACGAGCGCGACGCCGATCAGTGCGGCGATCAGCGGAATCACCCAGACGAGCGAGGGCAGCCAGTGGCTGCGTGGCTCGATCTCGGGGTCGGGCAGATTGGGTGGCAGTGTGGGTCCGTTCGAATCGTTGCGCGGCGCGGTTGGGGCGGGCGTCGGTCCTTGCGGGCTAGTCATGTCTGGAATCCTGAGATTGTTGGGGGCTGCCTTGCACGCCTTTCACACCTTCACTACCATCCGCGCCCTCCACCGGGTCCCAGATGAGCCGCGGATCGAATTGCATCGAGGCCAGCATCGTGAGAATCACCACCGAGCCGAACGCAATGGCGCCCGGTCCCGCCGTGATCACAGCGAGCGACTTGAACCGCACCAGCGCGACGGTCAGCGTGACGACGAACACGTCGAGCATCGACCAGCGGCCGATCCGCTCGACCATCCTGTACAGCTTGATGCGCTGCATGGGGCGCCAGCGCGAACGGCGCTGCGCGGTGATGGTGAGCAGCACGAGCACGCTCAGCTTGAGCATGGGTACCATGATGCTGGCGACAAACACGATGATCGAAAGCGGCCAGTCGCCCGAGGTCCAGAAGTAGACGACCCCGCTCATGATCGTGTCGTCTTCCGAGCCAAGCAGCGAGGCCGTGTGCATCACCGGCAGCAGATTCGCCGGAATATACAGCAACGCGGCCGCAATCAGTAGCGCCCAGGTGCGCATCAGACTGTCCGGATTACGCCGGTGCAGGACCGCGCCGCAGCGCGAGCAATGCTGCGGCGTGACCGGGCGGATGCGCGGTTCGACGTTTCCGCACGCATGACAGGAGACGAGGCCCGCGCGTGACGCGGTGACATATTTCATCGTGCAGTTATCCCTGACGGGGCGCTGCGGATTGTGCGCTGGCCGCTGCCGCGCCGGCGCTCGCCGCGCTGTCGGCGGCGGTTCGCGGCATGGGCCGCGCGCGCCGCGCGTTCAGCTCGTCGGCGATGTCCCACAGGGTGCGGGGATCGAAGGTGACGACCACCGCGAACATCAAGGTCAGTGCGCCGAAGGCAAACAGCGCCGCTTCGGGAATCACGCGGGCGAGGCTCACCATCTTCACGATGGTGATCAGCACGCCGAGCATGAACACTTCGATCATGCCCCAGGGCCGCACGAACTGGATCGCGCGCAGCACCGGGTTGAAGCCCGCCGGCACATGACCTGAGCGGATCGGGATCAGCACATAAAGGAGCGCCACGAGCTCGGTCAACGGGAACAGGGTCGTTGCGCAGAACACCATGACTGCAACAATCTGCATATCCTCGTTCCATAATGCAACGAGTGCGCCAAAGAGGGTGGTCTGCGAGATGATGCCGTTGGCGTCGAGTTCGAGAATCGGATAGGCCTGGGCGATCAGGAAGGTGATGAGCGCCGCCAGGGTCATCGCGGTGATGCCGTCCAGCCGCCGCGACACGCTGCGGTAGAGCGCTGCGCCGCAGCGCGGGCAGCGCGCCACGGCGCGCCGGCCGAGCAGGCGCGGCTTGCGAAACAGGGCATCGCACTCGTGGCACGCGATCAGGTTGTCATGTTCCATACGGGCGAAGGGCAAACGACGTGAGCGGGAGCGTGCAACGCAGGCTTGCACGGTAAGGACTGGCGAAAGCCTGGAGCAATAGTACCAAAGGCGCCTGGCCCATGCGCATTACCGCGCCTTGGCGCGAAGCGGCCGGAAGACGGGCTGGCACCGGTGCCGTACATGGCTGCGGCATGCATCGGACATTTTCCGGCCCCAATTGTTTAATTGTTGTCGATGCGCGGTATCTTGCAGCGTCGTCTTCCTTACCGGCGTGCCCTGCCGGCTTTTCCGGCTTGGGGTAGCATGGCGGCCTTGGCGTGCGTCGCTGCTGGCCGGCGACCCCGGATCGGAGCAGCCCTGAGCGATACGCCTGGGGAATAACTGGCCCGGTGGCGCCGTTAACCTATTCAGCTTGCGTTGACCTTTCATGGCACTCAAACCTTCATTCGGCGCTCGCGAGTCGTACACGCGAACGGCCATCGCGTTTCACTGGCTGATCGCGCTGCTGATTGTCTGCGGCTTCGCGCTCGGTTGGGTGATGACCGATATTCCGGGCTTCACCCCCACCAAGCTGCGCTATTTCTCCTGGCATAAGTGGATTGGGGTGACGGTGTTCGGGCTGGCGGTGCTGCGCATTCTGTGGCGCGCAACCCATGGCGCGCCGCCGCTGCCGCGCCGGATGGCGCGGTGGCAGCGCGCGGCGGCCCAACTCGTGCACGTGCTGCTGTACGCGTTGATGATCGCGATTCCGTTGTCCGGCTATCTGTACAGTTCGGCCGCCAACGTGCCGGTGGTGTATCTGGGGCTGGTGCCGCTGCCGCGTCTGATCGCGCCGGATCCCGCGCTCAAGGTCGTGCTGAAAAACATCCACATCGCGCTCAATTACACGCTGCTCGTCCTGGTCGTGGTGCATGTCGTGGCCGCGCTCAAGCATCAATGGCTGGACCGCGACGGCCTGCTGTCGCGCATGATCCCTTTCATCAAATAAGGACAACCATGAAGGTTTCGTTTTATCGCTACATGCTGGCCGCGTTCGCCGCAGCGTCTCTGGGTGCAGCGGGCAGCGCACTGGCGCAGGTCGACGTTTCGAAGAGCACGATTACGGCGACTTCGAAGCAGATGAACGTACCGGTCGAAGGCAAGTTCAACAAGTTCAGCGCACAGGCGAGTTTCGACCCTGCGAAGCCCGCCGACGGCAGCGCGCAGTTCAGCGTCGACGTGGGCAGCTATGATCTGGGCGACGAGAGCTACAACGAGCAGGTGCGCGGCAAGGACTGGTTCGATGCGAAGACCTTCCCGCAGGCAACCTTCGTTTCGAGCGCGATCGCACCGGCGGGCAACAATCAGCTCAAGGTGACCGGCAAGCTGACCATCAAGGGCAAGTCGCAGACCGTGGTCGTGCCTGTCACGGTGACGCAGCAGGGTACGATGCAGACGTTCGACGGCTCACTGCCGATCAAGCGCCTGCAGTTCGACATCGGCACGGGGGAGTGGAAGGACACCTCGGTGGTGGCCGACGATGTCGTCATCAAGTTTCATATCGTCGCAGCACGTAAGTAACCTGAGTGACCTGCACCGCGCGGCTTGTGCGGTGTGCCTTTCTGAAAGGAGCATAACTTGAAAATGATCCTGCTGATCGCCGCCGGCGCGCTGGCGACGTCTGTCTCGTTCGGCGTTTTTGCGGCCGACACCTACCAGCTCGACCCGACCCATACCTTTCCGAGCTTCGAAGCAGATCACCTCGGCGGCCTGTCGGTATGGCGCGGCAAGTTCACCAAAAGCACGGGCACGGTGACGCTCGACCGCGCGGCCAAAACCGGCACGGTCGACGTGACGGTCGACCCGGCATCGGTCCAGACCGGCAACCCCAAGCTCGACGAGCATCTGGAGTCGGACTCGTTCTTCGACGTCACGAAGTACCCCGCGGTGACCTATAAGGGTACGGACATCAAGTTTGACGGCGACAGGCCGGTTGAAGTGATCGGCAGCCTGACGATGCACGGCGTAACCAAGCCGCTGAACCTGACGATCGAGTCGTTCAAATGCATGCAGCATCCGGTGCTCAAGCGTGAAGTGTGTGGCGTGGAAGCCAGCGCCCATTTCAGCCGTGCGGATTACGGCATGGACCTCGGCAGCAAATACGGCTTCAACATGGATACCAAGCTGCATATCCAGTCCGAGGGCATCAAGCAGTAATCCTGATGTTGCGGCGCCCCGGCAGCGTGCGGCATGTGCGCCGGCGCCGCGACAGCTCTGCAAAAACCGCTTCGTTCGCCTGGCGACGAAGCGGTTTTTTTATTGGTGTTGCAGGGCGGCGCGCCTGCAATGGTCTGCATTTCGAGGTCGCATGGTTTTAATTTTTCAGGTACATAGTGGCGCAGGCATCGGGCTGGTTTCGCGCACCCAGTCGGACCATACAGGGGCATGAGCGGTTGCCCAGATTACTCTTTCGCGCGCAATGGAGATCTGCATGGACGCAACGACGTCTGCAAGTCTGGCGGCGAGCCGGCCGGATACGTGGCGCGTAGTGGTCGCCGCGTCGATCGGTAACGCGCTGGAATGGTTCGATCTGGTGGTCTACGGTTTTTTCGCTGTCCTGATCGCGAAGCTGTTCTTTCCCACCGGCAACGACACGGTTTCCCTGCTGGTGACGCTCGGAACCTTTGGGGTGTCGTTCTTCATGCGACCGCTCGGCGCGATCGTGCTGGGCGCCTACGCGGACCGGGCAGGCCGCAAGGCGGCGCTCACGCTGTCGATCCTGCTGATGATGAGCGGCACGCTGATCATTGCGATCCTGCCGACGTACCAGACGATCGGCCTCGCGGCGCCGCTGATCCTCGTGGCGGCGCGCCTGATGCAGGGGTTTTCCGCGGGCGGCGAGTTCGGCAGCGCGACGGCGTTTCTCGCCGAGCACGTGCCCGGCCGGCGCGGCTTCTTCGCGAGCTGGCAGGTGGCCAGCCAGGGGTTGACCACGCTGCTGGCCGCGGGCTTTGGCGTGGTGCTGACGGTCAGGCTGTCGGCTGAGCAACTGGCGGAGTGGGGCTGGCGGGTGCCGTTCTTCTTCGGCCTGCTGATTGGGCCGGTTGCCTGGTATATCCGCACCCGGCTCGACGAGACGCCCGAATTCCTCGCCGCCGAGACGACCACCACGCCGCTGCGCGATACCTTTGCGAGTCAGAAGCTGCGGCTATTGATTGCGGTGGGGGCGGTGGTGCTGGGCACGGTGTCGACTTACCTCGTGCTGTTCATGCCGACCTATGGCGTCAGGCAACTGGGACTGGCACCATCGGTCGCGTTCGCCGCGATCGCCTTGACCGGTGTCATCCAGATGCTGTTTTCGCCGCTGGTCGGCCATCTTTCGGACCAGCTGGGCCGCACGCGGATCATGCTGGTGTCGGCGGTCCTGCTGCTGGTGCTGATCTATCCGGCCTTCGTCTACCTGGTCGCGCATCCAGGCTTCGGTACGCTGATCGTCGTGCAGATCGTGCTCGGCTTCCTGATGACAGGCTATTTCGGGGCGCTGCCGGGCCTGCTGTCCGAGATTTTTCCGGTGCAGACCCGCACCACGGGCATGTCCCTCGCGTACAACATTGCTGTGACGATCTTCGGCGGGTTTGGACCGTTCATCATCACGTGGCTGATTGGTGCCACGGGGTCGAAGGTGGCGCCCAGTTTTTACACGATGTTCGCCGCCGTGGTGAGCCTCATGGCCCTGATCGCGGCGCGGCGCAAGCTGGGGTTTAGCTGAGGCCTGGCTGAGAGGCGACATGGCGGTAGCGCCTGGGTGACCGTGGTAAACGACAAAGGCCGGCTCGACTGAACCGGCCTTTGTGTTTGCTGCTTCGTCGCGGCCGTTGTGACTTCCGCGCCCGAAGTGCCACCAGGCTCAACGCATCGTCGATCAGACCTGCGCGCCCGCGTTCGGGTCGTTCGGATCGTGACGTTCCTTCTTGTCCTTGATCAGATCCTCGCGCTTCACGCCGAGCCACATCGCCAGCGCCGCCGCAACGAACACCGACGAATAGATACCGAACAGAATACCGACCGTCAGTGCCAGCGCGAAGTAGTGCAGCGTCGGGCCGCCGAACAGGAACATCGACAGCACCATCATTTGCGTACAGCCGTGCGTGATGATGGTTCGCGACATCGTGCTGGTAATCGCGTGGTTGATGACTTCGATGACCGTCATCTTGCGTTCGCGGCGGAAGGTCTCGCGAATCCGGTCGAAAATAACCACCGACTCGTTCACCGAGTAGCCGAGCACCGCAAGCACGGCGGCCAGCACCGACAGCGAGAACTCCCACTGGAAGAATGCGAAGAAGCCGAGAATGATCACCACGTCGTGCAGGTTGGCGATCACGCCAGCCACGGCGTATTTCCATTCGAAGCGGAACGACAGGTAGATCACGATACCGGCCACCACGCAGGCGAGCGCAAGCAGGCCGTTGGTGACGAGTTCCTTGCCGACCTGCGGGCCGACGAACTCGACGCGCTGCAACTGCACGCTGGCGTCTTCACCCTTCAATGCACCCATGACCTGATCGCTCTGTTGAGCCGAGGTCAGGCCGGCCTTGACCGGCAGGCGGATCAGCACGTCACGCGAGGTGCCGAAGTTCTGCACCTGGGCGTCCGCATAGCCGAGCCTGGCGAGCGTGCCGCGCACCGGCTCGAGCGGCACGGTGCTCGGATACTGGACTTCGATGACCGTACCACCGGTGAACTCCACCGACAGGTGCAGCCCGCGATGCAGCAGGAAAAACACGGCAGCAATAAACGTCAGCAGCGAGATCGCGTTGAACACCAGCGCGCGCTGCATGAGCGGCAGATCTTTGCGAATACGGAAAAATTCCATGGTCTTGTTCTCCGGGACTCAGCGGGATGAACCCGGTTTCTGCGGCGTGTTGCCGGGGCTGTTGCGACGGCGCACCGTCGGCTTGCCGGCGCGGCCCTGGGCCGCCGCTGCCTTCGGCTTGGCGGAGGCAGCGCTGACGGCCCGTGCCGTATCGGTAGCGGCGTCTTCGCTGCCGAGATACGCAGCGCCTGCACCGTCAACCGCTGCCGGCTTCCAGACCTGGCCAATCGCCAGCGACTTCAGCTTCTTCTTGCCGCCGTACCAGAAGTTCACAAGACCGCGCGAGAAGAACACCGCGGAGAACATCGACGTCATGATGCCGATACAGTGCACGATCGCGAAGCCGCGTACCGGACCCGAGCCGAAGGCGAGCAGCGCCAGACCGGCGATCAGCGTCGTCACGTTCGAGTCGAGAATGGTCGCCCATGCATGTGCGTAGCCGTTCTGGATGGCCAGTTGCGCCGGCGCGCCGTGACGCAGCTCTTCGCGCACCCGCTCGTTGATCAGCACGTTCGCGTCAATGGCCATACCGAGCGCAAGCGCGATAGCGGCGATACCCGGCAAGGTCAGCGTGGCCTGGAGCATCGACAGCACCGCGACCAGCAGCAACAGGTTGACCGACAGGCCGATCATCGAGATCACGCCGAACAGCATGTAGTACGCGATCATGAAGACGGCGATGGCGGCAAAGCCCCAGACGACCGAGTGGAAGCCCTTCTTGATATTGTCGGCGCCGAGGCTCGGGCCGATGGTGCGTTCTTCGATGATGTCCATCGGCGCGGCAAGCGAGCCGGCGCGCAGCAGCAGCGCGAGGTCGGCGGCGGCTTGCGGGGTCGGCTGGCCGGTGATCTGGAAACGGTCGCCCAGTTCCGACTGGATCGTCGCGACCGTCAGCACTTGGCCCTTGCCCTTTTCGAACAGCACCATCGCCATCGGCTTGCCGATGTTGTCGCGCGACACGCTCGCCACGGCACGGCCGCCGGCCGAGTCGAGACGGATGTTGACCGACGGCCGCTGGTGTTCGTCAAAGCCCGCCGATGCGTCGATGATGCGGTCGCCGGTGAAGATCACCTGCTTGCGCAGCAGCACCGGCACCTGGTTGCCCTCGGTGAACAGTTCGTCACCCGGCGGCACCGGATCCGAAGGCTGCGGATGGGTGTTGACCGGATCGGCGAGGCGCGCTTCGAGCGTCGCCGTGCGGCCGATGATGTCCTTCGCCTTCGCCGTGTCCTGCACGCCCGGCAGTTCGACCACGATACGGTCGGAGCCTTGCTGCTGGATCACCGGTTCGGCCACACCCAGTTCGTTGACCCGGTTATGCAGCGTCGTGATGTTCTGCTTGAGCGCGGCGTCTTCGACGGTCTTCTGCACCGCAGGCGTGAACGTGCCGACCAGCTGGTAGCTGCCGTCAGGCGCCGTCTGGGTCGCCCACTGGAGTTCGCTGATGCTGCGCGAGAGCTGCTTGGCTGCCGCATCGGCCGTGTCCTTGTCGGCGAAATTGATCACCACCGACTGGTTGACACGGTTCACGCCGCCGTCACGGATATTGTTGTCGCGCAGTAGCGTGCGCGCATCTGAGGAGTCCGAGTCGAGCTTCTTGTTCAGTGCGCCTGCCATGTCCACCTGCAGCAGGAAGTGCACGCCGCCACGCAGGTCGAGGCCGAGGTACATCGGCAACGCGCGCAGTGCGGTGAGCCAGCGCGGCGAGGCGCTTTGCAGGTTCAGGGCGACCACGAAGTTCGGATCTGTGGGGTCGCTGTTCAGCGTCTTCGACAACAGGTCCTTCACGCGCAACTGCGTGTCGGTATCCGTCAGGCGCACGCGGATGTTCGCGTTGCTCGACGAGTTGTCGAACGTCACGTCGGACGGGGTGATCTGATTGGCAGCCAGTGCGCCTTCGATTTGCGACAGCGTCGTCGAATCGAGCTTGACCGTTGCCTTGCCGCTCAACACCTGCACCGCCGGCGCTTCGCCGAAGAAGTTGGGCAGCGTGTAGATGAGGCCGATGGCAAGCGCCACGACCATCACGACATATTTCCAGAGGGGGTAGCGATTCATGGAGTGGTCCAACGGGAAGGTTGGCTTGGAAGCGATGCGTCCGGCGATGAGCGCGGGAGGTGAAGCGTGCCTGTTTGCATGGATGACATGTTGGGCATTCTGGCTTCAGTTCCGCGAGGCCGCGCCGGACGCGAAAGAGCAGGCCTTACAGCGACTTGATCGTGCCCTTCGGGAGAATCGTCGTGACCGATGCCTTTTGCACGGTGATTTCCGTGCCTTCAGCGATTTCGACGCCGACATAGGCGTCGCTAACCTTGGTCACCTTGCCGACGATGCCGCCGTTCGTGACCACTTCGTCGCCCTTGGCCATGGCGGCGAGCATGTTGCGGTGTTCCTTCTGGCGCTTCATTTGCGGGCGAATCATGATGAAGTACAGCACGCCAAACATCAGGATCAGCGGCAGAAAGCTCATCAGGCTCGATTCTGCACCGCCTGAGCCCTGAGCGAAGGCATTGGAAATGAACGACACGTTGGTCTCTCCGTTATAACGATCAAAAAAATCAGCCGATTATTCTACCACCGGCGCTTGGTACGACGGCGCGGCAAATGGGCTTTCCGATCAAGCTGTTAAAGCTTATCCGGGCTGTCGCGAAAGTTAATTGTAATGTTTGGGGCGTTGCGCCGACGGATTCTTCGGAGGAATCCGTCAGTGGAGCCTTTATTGCGTTCCTAGTTGGGTCCCTTGTTGGTCCCTTATGGGGCCTTTGCGTGTCCTTTATGTGTCCCTTAGTGGACCCGTCACCCGCTCTGCTCGACGCCCCGTGCCCGGTTCTCGTGGAAACGCCGGCGGAAAGCCTCGAACTCGTGCGCCTCGATGGATTCGCGGATTTCGCCCATCAGTTCGAGGTAGTAATGAAGATTGTGGATCGTGTTCAGCTGCGCGCCAAGAATTTCGCCGACGCGGTGCAGATGGTGCAGATAGCCGCGCGTGAAGTTGCGGCAGGTGTAGCAGCCGCAGCTTTCGTCGAGCGGGCGCAGCGAGTTCTTGTGCGTGGCGTTGCGAATCTTGATGTCGCCAAAACGGGTGAAGAGCCAGCCGTTGCGCGCGTTGCGGGTCGGCATTACGCAGTCGAACATGTCGACGCCCGCCGCCACGCCTGCCACCAGGTCTTCCGGCGTGCCCACGCCCATCAGGTAGTGCGGCCTGTTGGCCGGCAGCTTCGGACCGATGTGATTGAGCACGCGCATCATGTCTTCCTTTGGCTCGCCGACCGACAGGCCGCCGATCGCCAGGCCATGGAAGTCCATCCCGGCCAGCCCCGCCAGCGATTCGTCGCGCAGGTCTTCGAACATGCCGCCCTGAACGATGCCGAACAGCGCGTTCGGATTGCCGAGTCCGTTGAATTCGTTGATGGAGCGCTGGGCCCAGCGCATCGACATGCGCATCGAATCAGCGGCTTCCTGATGCGAGGTGGGCACGTTGCTGGTCGCGTACGGCGTGCATTCGTCGAACTGCATGACGATGTCCGAGTTCAGCACCTTCTGGATCTGCATCGACACTTCGGGTGACAGGAACAGCTTGTCGCCGTTGATGGGCGACGCGAACGTGACGCCATCTTCGGTAATCTTGCGCAGATCGCCCAGCGAAAACACCTGAAAGCCACCGGAGTCGGTCAGAATGGGCCTGTTCCATCCCATGAAGCTGTGCAGCCCGCCATGCGCGGCGATCGTCTCGAGACCCGGGCGCAGCCACAGGTGAAAGGTGTTGCCGAGAATGATCTGTGCGTGCATTTCTTCCAGCTCGCGCGGCTGCACTGCCTTCACCGTGCCGTAGGTGCCGACCGGCATGAAGATCGGCGTTTCGACCACGCCGTGGTTCAGCGTCAGCCGGCCGCGGCGTGCCTGGCCGTCGGTGGCGAGCAGCTCGAATCTGAGGCCGCTGGCAGGGCGTTCGGCGCTCTGATCGCCATGGCTGGCGGGTGTGACGTGTATATCGTGGGTATGACCGTCGGTCATGGGTGACTCCTGTGCCACCGGAGGACAGCTCTGCATGGGACCGGAGCAAGCGCTGAAGCGCTAACACCGGTCGACAGCTCTGCATGGGACCGGGATAAGTGCTGAAGCACTAGCTCCGGTCGACAGGTCCGGCGCGAACGATGAACGCCGCCGGGTAAGCCACGGCGGCTGGGTAAATACAACTGAAGACAACTGAAGCTAAAGGGGCAACCTGAAACGGCCGCTGCACCGCGCTGCATCAAGGAAGCAAGGATCGGCAGACTACTCCGGGGAGCGCCGCCGCGCAACGCTATCGCACGGTGTGTTCGCCATGTGACACGCAACGTATCAGGCGTCGCTGCGCGTGAGCAGCATCGCGTCGCCGTAGCTGAAGAAGCGGTAGCGCTCTTCGATTGCATGCCGGTACGCGGCGCGGATCGTGTCGATGCCCGCAAACGCCGACACCAGCATCAGCAACGTCGATTTCGGCAAATGGAAATTCGTCACCAGCCGGTCGACCACGCGGAACCGGTAGCCGGGCGTGATGAAGATGTCGGTCTCGGCGCTGGTGGCGGTGAGCGGCCGGCCGGCGGCTTCGGCGTCGCGGGCAGCGGCCTCGAGCGCGCGCATCGAGGTCGTGCCTACCGCGATCACGCGGTTGCCGCGCGCCCGCGTGGCTTCGATCCGGTCCACCAGCGTCTGCGGCAACTGGTACCACTCGCTATGCATCTTGTGCTCGGCAAGGTTCTCCACACGCACCGGCTGAAAGGTGCCTGCGCCCACGTGCAGTGTGAGCGTCGCGCGCTCGACCCCGCGTTCGTCGAGGCGGGCGAGCAGCGCGGCGTCGAAGTGCAGGCCGGCGGTCGGCGCGGCCACGGCGCCTGGATTCTGCGCGAACACGGTCTGATAGCGGGTCTCGTCGGTCGCGTCCGGGTCGTGTTCAATATAGGGCGGCAGCGGCAGGCGGCCGTATCGCTCGATCAGCGTCAGGCAGTCTTGCGGGAAGTGCAGCGTATAGAACGGCTCGACCCGCTCGCCGACCGTCACGTCGAACGCATCGGCCAGACGCAGCGTCGTGCCGGGCCCGGGGCTCTTGCTGGCACGGATCTGGGCGAGCGCCGTGCGCTCGCCGGTCAATCGCTCGACCAGCACCTCGATCTTGCCGCCGCTGGCCTTCTGGCCGGGGAAACGCGCCTTCAGGACTTTGGTATCGTTGAACACCAGCAGATCGCCGGGCGCAATGCAGTCGGGCAACTCCGCGAAGCGGCGGTCGACGAAACGCGTGGGCGTCGTCAGGCTGTCCACTTCAAGCAGACGGCTCGCGCTGCGCTCGGGCAAGGCGGTTTGCGCGATCAACTCGGGCGGCAGGGCGAAATCGAAATCGGAAAGCGTGAACATGCGGACTGACTGGATGCTGGATGCGAATTGAAACTGAATTAAGCGGGAGCCGGGCTGAATTGCACCGAAGCCTCGCGGCGCGCAGCTATGATTGCGGGACGCCGCAGCGGCCTCGCAGCGCACCTCGCGGTGCCGCGCACAGCGTGCCTGGCGGTGCACCTCGTAGTGCACCTCGTAGTGCCCCTTTTTACGGGCGCGCTGCGTGGCCGCGATACCTTTGAAAGCCGATATTGTACTTGCGAAGCGACCCATGCCCCTGTCCGAACGCCGTTTGCCTCCTGCTACCGACGAAGTGAGCGCCGGCCCGAAGCGCCGCGCCACCCGGGGCAAGGGGGGCGAGCTCGTCAAGTCCGGGCCCGTTAATGAGGCCAGCACGGAGGCCAAAACGGAGGCCAAAACGGAGGCCAAAGCGGCGACGAAAACGGGAAAGACGGCCGCGCCTGCACTCGCCAGAACCGCTGACAAGCTGGCCAAGCTCGGCCTGACGCGCGACATCGATCTGGTGCTGCACCTGCCGATGCGCTACGAAGACGAAACCTCGCTCACGCCGATTGGGCACCTGCTGCCCGGCGGCATCGCGCAGAGTGAGGGCGTCGTGTTCGACAATGAAATCGCCTATCGTCCACGCCGCCAGTTGCTGGTCAAACTGCGCGACGACACGGGCGACGAACTGGTGCTGCGCTTTCTGAACTTCTACGGCTCGCAGGTCAAGCAGATGGCGGTGGGCGCGCGGCTGCGCGTGCGCGGCGACGTCCGCGGGGGCTTCTTCGGCATGGAGATGGTGCATCCGGCGGTGCGCGTCGTGGATGAGGACACACCGTTGCCGCAGGCGCTCACGCCCGTCTATCCGAGCACGGCGGGCGTGACGCAGGCGTATTTGCGCAAGGCCATCGACAACGCCCTCTCGCGCACCGTGTTGCCTGAACTGCTGCCGGAACCCATCGCGCAAACCTATTTGCAGCCGCTGGGCGTGCCGCCGCTCATGCAGGCAGTGCGCATGCTGCATCATCCGGGCGTCGATTCGGATGAGACCGCACTGATGGACGGCACGCATCCGGCATGGGTGCGGATCAAGTTCGAGGAATTGCTCGCGCAGCAGATGTCGCTCAAGCGCGCGCACGAGGAGCGGCGCACCCGTGCGGCGCCCGGCATGCCGCGGCGCACGGCGGACGATGCCGCCTCGCTGGTCGCGCGTCTGCTGAAGGCCTTGCCGTTCTCGCTGACCGGCGCCCAGCAACGCGTGGGCGGCGAGATTGCATTGGATCTGACGCAGCCGCATCCGATGCAGCGTCTGCTGCAAGGGGACGTGGGCAGCGGCAAGACCGTCGTCGCCGCGCTCGCCGCCGCTCAGGCCATCGACGCCGGCTTCCAGGCCGCCTTGATGGCGCCCACTGAAATCCTCGCCGAGCAGCACGCGCGCAAGCTGCGTGGATGGCTGGAGCCGCTCGGCGTGAGCGTCGCGTGGCTGGCGGGCAGCCTGAAGACCAGGGAAAAGCGCGCCGCGATCGAAGCCGCGGCGCTCGGCACCGCGCAACTGGTGATCGGCACGCACGCGATCATCCAGGATGCGGTGGAGTTCGCGCGGCTTGGCCTGGTGATCGTCGACGAACAACACCGCTTCGGCGTGGCGCAGCGGCTTGCGCTGCGGGCGAAGGCGCAGAACGCGGCCGACGGCGCGCGCGATTTCCAGCCGCACCAGCTGATGATGTCCGCCACGCCGATCCCACGCACGCTGGCGATGACCTACTACGCGGACCTCGACGTCTCGACCATCGACGAACTCCCGCCCGGTCGCACGCCGATCCTGACCAAGCTCGTGTCCGATGCGCGCCGCGAAGAGGTGATTGGCCGTGTGCGGGAGGCGGCGCTGACCGGGCGTCAGGTCTACTGGGTCTGCCCGCTGATCGAAGAAAGCGAGACGCTGCAACTGCAGACGGCGGTCGAAACCTATGAAACGCTGGTGGCCGCCTTGCCCGAACTGAACGTCGGCCTCGTCCATGGACGGCTGGCGCCTGCAGAAAAAGCGGCGGTCATGGACGCGTTCACCCGCAACGAAGTGCAGTTGCTGGTCGCGACCACGGTGATCGAAGTCGGCGTCGACGTGCCGAACGCGTCGCTGATGGTGATCGAGCATGCGGAGCGCTTTGGCCTCGCCCAGTTGCACCAGTTGCGCGGACGGGTGGGGCGCGGCAGCGCGGCGTCCGTCTGCGTGCTGCTCTACACGGGGCCGCTGTCGATGACGGCCCGCGCCCGGCTGCAAACCATGCGCGAAACCACCGACGGCTTCGAAATCGCCCGCCGCGACCTCGAAATCCGCGGTCCCGGAGAGTTTCTCGGCGCCCGTCAGTCCGGCGCGGAGATGCTGCGTTTTGCCGATCTGCAGCAGGACGGCTGGCTGATCGAGCCGGCGCGCGAGGCGGCCGCAGCCGTGCTGGAAGAATATCCACAGGTCGTCACGCAGCATCTGACCCGCTGGCTCGGCACGCGCGAGCAGTATCTGAAGGCCTAGTGAAGGTGAAGTGAAGGCATAAGTTGCAGCCTCGTTACCCTCAGTAACCTTTGCGAGCATTCCCGGTGCTGCGGGAGGTTGGCGAATTGGCCCCATAGGTGTATAACTGAAACCTATCGAATTCATGCACTGATTGGTCCCCAATGACGCTCACCGAATTGAAATACATCGTCGCTGTTGCCCGCGAGCGGCATTTCGGCCGCGCGGCCGAGGCGTGCTTCGTCAGCCAGCCGACGCTGTCAGTGGCGATCAAGAAGCTTGAAGACGAATTGAACGTGCAGATTTTCGAGCGCGGTACGAGCGAAGTGAGCGTGACGCCGATCGGTGAGCAGATCGTCACACAGGCGCAGCGTGTGCTCGAACAGACCCTCGCCATCAAGGAAATCGCCAAGCAGGGCAAGGATCCGCTGGTCGGACCGCTGCGCCTTGGCGTGATCTACACGATCGGGCCCTACCTGCTGCCTACGCTGGTCAAGCAGATGATCAAGCGCGTCCCGCAGATGCCGCTGATGCTGCAGGAGAACTACACGCTCAAGCTGATCGAATTGCTCAAGCAGGGCGAGATCGACGTCGCCATCATGGCGTTGCCGTTCCCGGAAACCGGGCTGATGCTGCGCCCGCTCTATGACGAGCCGTTTGTCGTCGCGCTGCCGTCAGGCCATGCGTGGGAAAATCGCTCGAAGATCGATCCAACCGATCTCAAGCAGGAGACCATGCTGCTGCTGGGTAGCGGCCATTGCTTCCGCGACCACGTGCTGGGCGTGTGTCCCGAGTTGATGCGCTTCTCGCAGAACGCGGACGGCATCCAGAAGACCTTCGAAGGCTCGTCGCTCGAGACGATCCGGCATATGGTGGCAAGCGGCGTCGGCATTACGGTGCTGCCGCGCATGTCGGTGCAGGAAGTGAAGCCGCAGGCGGGCGGGGTCGATTCGGGGCTCCTCAGTTACGTGGCGTTCGACGAACCGGTGCCGGATCGCCGGGTCGTGCTCGCGTGGCGCAAGAGCTTCACGCGGATGCCCGCGATCGACGCGATCTGCGACGCCATCAACGCCTGCGAACTGCCGGGCGTAAGCAAGCTCGATCTGCCGGTCGCAGTGAACTGAAGCCGTTTCCTCTTGCCGGACGGCCGGTCGCAAGGCGCACCGGCCAGCTGGAATTCGGGCCGATAGCGTCGGCCCCTATCGAATAGATAAAATTAATCAAACACAGATATTCGATAGCAT
Organism: Paraburkholderia sp.; assembly: GCA_035948995.1. Classification (GTDB taxonomy): domain Bacteria; phylum Pseudomonadota; class Gammaproteobacteria; order Burkholderiales; family Burkholderiaceae; genus Paraburkholderia. Next base: position 24,643 of record DASZIR010000140.1, read on the forward strand.
TGATATAGTTTCCTCCATGGATCGCCCGATCCCATAAGACCCGGAGGAAATCATGACGCAGCCTCAATCGCAGCCATCCCAGCAGGTTTCCACGCAAGCCACCACGTCGACCGCCCGCTTCGCTGCGTCGATGAGCGGCGTGCGCACTGTCGCGGTCTCATTGCTGGTCGATCGCGCGCTGGGCGCGTAAGCCGTCGTTCGAGTCCGGGCGTGGCGCTCGAAGAAGCACGGCGCGTGGCCTTTGCACCCCATTCCATCCCGACAACAATCATCTCACCAGGAGAACACGATGGCCGAAAGCAAACTCACCACGGCAGCCGGTGCACCCGTTGCCGACAACCAGAATTCGATGACCGCCGGCGCACGCGGCCCGGTTGTGCTGCAAGACGTGTGGCTGCTCGAAAAGCTCGCGCACTTCGACCGCGAAGTGATCCCGGAGCGGCGCGTGCATGCCAAGGGCTCCGGTGCGTTCGGCACGCTGAAGGTGACGCATGACATCTCGCGCTACACGAAAGCGAAGGTGTTCGCCGGAGCCGGCAAGGAAACCCCGCTCTTCATGCGTTTTTCGACCGTGGCGGGCGAGCGCGGCGCAGCGGATGCGGAACGCGACGTGCGCGGCTTCTCGATCAAGTTCTATACGGAAGAGGGCAACTGGGACATCGTCGGCAACAACACGCCGGTGTTCTTCATTCGCGATCCGCTCAAGTTTCCGGACTTCATCCACACGCAAAAGCGCGATCCGTACACGAACCTGCGCAGCAACGTGGCGGCGTGGGATTTCTGGTCGCGTCATCCGGAGTCGCTCCATCAGGTGACGATCCTGATGAGCGATCGCGGCATTCCGCAGAACTACCGGCAGATGCACGGCTTCGGCTCGCACACGTTCTCGTTCATCAACGCGAACGACGAGCGCTTCTGGGTGAAGTTCCACTTCAAGTCGATGCAAGGCATCGAGAACTACACCGACGCCGAAGCGGCCCAGGTCGTGGCGCAAGACCGTGAAAGCGCGCAACGGGATCTCGTCGGGAGCATCGACAGGGGTAACTTCCCGAAGTGGCGCTTCTGCATTCAGGTGATGCCGGAAGCGCACGCGGCCTCGTATCGCTACAACCCGTTCGACATCACGAAGGTGTGGCCGTACAGGGACTACCCGTTGATCGAGGTCGGCACGATCGAGCTGAACCGCAATGCGCAGAACTACTTCGCGGATGTCGAGCAGGCGGCTTTCACGCCGGCCAACGTGGTGCCGGGTATCGGTTTCTCGCCGGACCGTCTGTTGCAGGGGCGTCTGTTCTCGTACGGCGACACGCAGCGCTATCGCCTCGGGACCAACCACCATCAGATTCCGGTGAACGCGTCGCGCGTCCAGCGTCAGCATTCGTTCCATCGTGATGGCGCGATGCGCACAGATGGCAATCTCGGCGCCACGGTGAACTACGAGCCGAACCGTTTCGGCGACTTCGCGCAGGACCGCAATGCGGCCGAGCCGCCGCTCGCAGCGGGTGCGGTGGACCGTTACGAGCATCGCGAGGACGAGGACTACTACAGCCAGCCAGGCGCGCTGTTCCGTCTGTTCGATGCGGCGCAACGCGAGCGGCTGTTCGGCAACATCGCGCGCCATATCAATGGCGTGCCGCAGGAGATCGTCGCACGTCAGGTCGAGCATTTCCGCCGTATCGATCCGGCGTACGCGGAAGGCGTGGTCGCCGCGCTGGCGAAGCTCAATGAGGCGGCAAGGTAGGTGCACCAGACCGGCTGAAGAAGCAGGCCGGTGATAGGGAGTTCAGGGCCCGGGCGGTTCACGCAGGCCGCCTGAGCCTGATCCGGTAGTGACAGCGATGGCGGGCGCATTGGCGCCGCGCCTTTTCAAAGACGAACCGCAGGAGAGCGATCATGGTCCGGATGTTGAGTATCGGCGGCGCACGGCTCGCACGTGAGGCACATATGGTCTTTGGCGGCAACCTCGCGCGCAAGGTGCTCGGTCTCGCGATCCTGGCGAGCGGCTATGCGTTGATCTTCTCGCATGCGCTGCAGCACGTGTCGGGCGGCTAACGCGGACTGCCGAAGCAGTGCTGCGCGCCCGCGCGTTGTGACCAGCGGTCGCACAGAAGCCGCATATTTGTACGATAAACTACGGGCGCCCGAGCGTTCATGGTTTGACGATGAACGCACCACACGCTGCCTTCAGGTTCGCATCACTCTTCAAAGGAGTCATCATGGCCAGGAAAGAAACCGTACCGCACGTCAACATTGGGATCAGCGACAAGGATCGCAAGAAGATCGCCGAGGGCCTCTCGCGCCTGCTCGCCGACACCTACACGCTGTACCTGAAGACCCATAACTTCCACTGGAACGTCACGGGTCCGATGTTCAACACGCTGCATCTGATGTTCGAGACGCAATACAACGAACTGTCCCTGGCGGTCGATTCGATTGCCGAACGGATTCGTGCGCTGGGCGTGCATGCGCCGGGCAGCTACAAGGAGTTCGCGAAGCTGTCGTCGATTCCGGAAGCGGACGGCGTGCCCGCAGCGGAAGAAATGATTCGCCAGTTGGTGGAAGGCCAGGAAGCCGTGGTGCGCACCGCGCGCGCGATCTTCCCGTCCACGGAAGCCGCCAACGACGAACCGACCGCTGACCTGCTGACGCAACGCATGCAGACGCACGAAAAGACTGCGTGGATGCTGCGTTCGATGCTGGCTTAAGCCGGGTTGCGTTTGATTCGCGTCTGATTTGCGCCTGACCCGCGCCCGACTCACGGTTGGCGCTGGCGGGCGGCGTGGGTGCCGCCGCCGGCGGTTCGACGAAGTACCAGACCTCCCCAGGCGGGAGGTTTTGTTTTTGCCGCCAGGTCCCGGGCATACAGGGAGTGGGAGTGTGCGGCACCACGCTGCGCGCTTGCAAGGTCTCCTCCGCGCATATGCCTTAAAATGACCGCACGCCAGCACTTCACGACATCTGCCCATGTTCGCCCGACTCCCGCTGTATCTGCGCCTCGTCCGCATGGACAAGCCGATCGGCAGCCTGCTCCTGCTATGGCCGACGCTCAACGCGCTGTGGATTGCGTCGGACGGCCATCCTTCGCTGCCGCTGCTGGCGATCTTCACGGTGGGAACGGTGCTGATGCGTTCGGCCGGCTGTGCGATCAACGATTACGCCGACCGCGATTTTGACCGCTACGTGAAACGCACCGAGAATCGCCCGATCACGTCGGGCAAGGTCAAGGCGTGGGAGGCCGTGGCGCTGGCCGCGGCGCTCGCGCTGCTGTCGTTTCTGCTGATCTTGCCGCTCAATACGCTGACCAGGGAGTTGTCGGTCGCGGCGCTGTTCGTCGCGGGTTCGTATCCGTTCACCAAGCGCTTCTTTGCGATTCCACAAGCGTATCTGGGCATTGCATTCGGATTCGGGATTCCGATGGCGTTCGCCGCGGTGCAGGGCCATGTGCCGATGCTCGCGTGGCTGATGCTGCTCGCCAATGTGTTCTGGTCGGTGGCCTACGACACTGCATACGCGATGGTCGATCGCGATGACGACATCAAGATCGGCATCCGCACCTCGGCGCTGACCTTCGGCCGCTACGATGTGTTTGCGATCATGCTGTGCTATGCGTTGACGCTCGGCATTTACATCCGCATTGGCCTCACGCTCGGTTTTGGCCTGCTGTACTGGCTCGGCTGGGCCGCGGCGGCGGGTTGTGCGATTTACCACTACACGCTGATCCGCAATCGCGAGCGCATGGCGTGTTTCGCCGCTTTCCGCCATAACAACTGGCTGGGCGGCGCGCTCTTCGCAGGCATCGCCGCGCATTACGCCGCCGCGTCTTTCTGACGCTTCTTACTGCTTGCCGAACTCGTCGCCCATCTCCTTCGCGCGGGCGTCGGCCGCCAGCACGCCACGCACGATCGCGTCCTTGACGCCGCTCGCATTGAACGAGGCGAGCGCCGCGGCGGTCGTGCCGCCTTTCGAGGTCACCCGTTCGCGCAGCACGCCCGGCGGCTCGTCGGATTGAGCCGCCAGTTGCGCAGCACCGGTGAAGGTCGCCACTGCCAGCGCGCGTCCTTGCGCCTCGTCCATGCCAAGCTGGCGGGCGGCTTCCTGCAGAGCCTCGATGAAGTAGAAGACGTAGGCCGGCCCGCTGCCCGAGATCGCGGTGACCGCATCGATCTTCGCCTCGTCGTCGAACCAGACGGTTTCGCCCACTGCGCCGAGCACCTGCGTCGCGAGCGCGCGATCCGCCGCATCGACACTGCCCGTCGCCGCGAGGCCCGCCACGCCCATGCCGATCAGTGCCGGCGTGTTCGGCATCACGCGCACGATGCGCTGATGGCCGTTGAGCCAGCGCGACAGATCCGCGGTGCGGATGCCCGCAACGATGCTGATCACGACCTGCGTCGCGCCCAGATGCGGGGCCAGTCCTTCGGCGACCGCTTTGAGAATCTGCGGCTTCACGGCCAGCACGATCGCATCGAACGGGGCCAGTGCAGCGTCTGCCGCCGCGCCGGTGCGGATGCCGGACTGTTGCTCGTTGCGCGTGCGCGCGTCTTCGTTCGGGTCGATTGCATACAGGTCGGCCGGCGCCACGCCGTGCCTGATGAGGCCGCCGATGATTGCAGCGGCCATGTTGCCGCCGCCGATGAAGGCAATTTTCATGATGTTCCGGAAGAGTTCAGTGGGAGTAGTCGCGGGCGCCGAAAATCGCCGTGCCGACGCGCACGATCGTCGCACCTTCGAGCACTGCCGCTTCGAGGTCGCTCGACATGCCCATCGACAGTGTGTCGAGATCGAGTCCGCCGGCGCGCAGCCGCTCGAAGAGTTCGCGTAGCTCGCGATGCGGCGCGCGCTGTGCTTCGACGCTGCCGGCCGGTTCGGGGATCGACATCAAACCGCGCAGGCGCAGGCGCGGCAGCGCGGCGATCGCGTGGGCTGCGTCAGCCGCGTCTGCCGGCGCCACGCCGGCTTTCGACGCTTCGCCGCTCACATTCACCTGCAGGCATACGTTAAGCGGCGGCAAATTCTCCGGACGCTGTTCCGAGAGGCGTTGTGCGATCTTCAGACGATCGACCGAATGTACCCAGTCGAAATTTTCTGCGACCGGACGGGTCTTGTTCGATTGCAGCGGGCCGATGAAATGCCATTCGAGCGATGCGCGCAGGTCGGCGAGCGCCTCGATTTTCGTCACCGCTTCCTGCACGTAGTTTTCGCCGAACGCACGCTGTCCGGCCACGCAGGCGGCGCGGACGTCCTCCGCGGGAAACGTCTTGGAAACCGCGAGCAGGGCCACCGAGCGCGGATCGCGACCGGCCAGTTGCGCGGCGAGGGCGATGCGCTGGGACACCGCGTCGAGGTTGTGTACGAGATCGGGCATGACACGTCAGGGGGAGGCTGCGCGAGAGGCGATGTACCGGATTATACGGACCCGGTTCCATCGCCGTGCCGCCACGTTCGTCTACGCGTACAGCATGTGCTCGACGAGCTCGATCCAGTGCGCCACCGGCGTCGATGTGCCGCTTTGCAGATGCGCGATGCAGCCGACGTTGGCCGACACGATCACCTGCGGTTCCTGTGCCTGCAGCTTTTCGAGCTTCTGGTCGCGCAGCGCGTATGACAGCGTGGGTTGCGTCAGCGAATACGTGCCGGCCGAGCCGCAACACAGATGACTGTCGGCGGGCAGCCGCACTTCAATGCCGAGCGCGGCCAGTACGTGCTCGACCTGGCCGCGCAACTGCTGGCCGTGCTGCAGCGTGCAGGGCGGGTGGAACGCGACCGTATGCACGGCACGGCGGCGTGTCACGGCGGCGAGCGCCTCCTCGAACTCGGGCAGGATCTCGGAGATATCGCGGGTCAGCCCGACGACGCGCTGCGCCTTGTCGGCATACGCCGGGTCGTTGCGCAGCAGGTGGGCGTACTCCTTGACGGTGGCGCCGCAGCCGGAGGCATTCATCACGATCGCTTCCACGCCTTGCTCGACGTACGGCCACCATGCGTCGATATTGGCGCGGATATCGTCGAGGGCTTCGTCGTTGTAGCCGAGATGCAGACGGATCGCGCCGCAGCACCCGGCCTCCGGCGCCACAACCGTCTCGACGCCGAGCGCATCGAGCACGCGCGCGGTGGCGATGTTGACGTTGGGCATCATCGACGGTTGCACGCAGCCTGCGAGCATCAGCATCTTGCGGGCGTGCTTCGCATCCGGCCACAGGAGCGGCCGCTGGCGCGCCGGTACCTTGTCGCGCAATTTCTTCGGCAAGAGCGGCCGGACGTGCTGGCCGAGACGCATGGCCGGCGTGAACAGCGCGCTGTTCGGCACAAAGCTGGCCAGCACGCGGCGCAGGAGCCTTTGGCCGAATGGACGGGTGACCTTTTCTTCGGTGATCTTGCGGCCGATTTCCACCAGCCGTCCGTATTGCACGCCGGACGGACACGTGGTCTCGCAGTTGCGGCAGGTCAGGCAGCGGTCCAGATGCATCTGCGTGCTGCGCGTCACCGGGGCGCCTTCGACCATCTGCTTGATCAGATAGATGCGCCCGCGCGGCCCGTCGAGCTCGTCGCCGAGCAGATGATAGGTCGGGCAGGTGGCCGTGCAGAAGCCGCAATGCACGCATTTGCGCAGGATGGCGTCAGCCTCGGCACCGTCGGCGGTATGGCGAATGAAGTCCGCGAGGTTGGTTTGCATCGCGTCGCTCAGAAGTCGGGATAAAGCCGGCCGCGATTGAAGATGCGGGCTGGGTCGAAAGCGGCCTTCAGGCCACGATGGATTTTCATCAACGGGGCGGGCAGGGGGGTGAACACGCCGGCGCTGCGGTCGTAGCCGAGCCCGGTGCGGAAGATGGTCGCGTGTCCGCCGGCCTGTTTGGCGCTGATGCGCACGGTTTGCGCGTCGGTGTCGGTGATCCACCAGCGTTGCCCGCCGCCCCATTCCATCAACTGGGCGCCCGGCAGTTGCAGCGGTTCGGTGATCGACGGCAGCGCGAGGCGCCACAGCGCGGTTTTCGGGGCGATCGCGGCGAAGAACGGGTCGGTCTGCTCGCGCAAACCGGCCCAGAACCGCTCTGCTTCGACCGCATCGACCACTTCGCCGCCGAGGCCCGAGCGCGCCGATTTGACGGCGGCTTCGGCGCCCGCAAGGCGTACCGCAAGCGTACCGTGGCGCCACGCGCTCGCCGTGATCGGCAGAGGGCGGCCGCCCCATTCGTTGAGCTTGCGGACTGCGTCGGTGCCGTTCATGTCGAACTTGAGCGTGGCTTCGGCCTTCGGAAACGGCAGCACTTTCACCGACAGTTCGAGGATCAGTCCGAGCGTGCCGAGCGAACCCGCCATCAACCGCGACACGTCGTAGCCCGCGACGTTCTTCACCACCTGGCCGCCGAAGTGCAGCACCTGGCCATGGCCGTTCATGATGACTGCGCCGAGTACGAAGTCGCGCGCGGCACCTGCCGATGGCCGGCGCGGGCCGGCAATGCCCGCGGCGATGCAGCCGCCGAAGGTGGCGCCGGCGCCGAAGTGGGGCGGCTCGAAGGCGAGCATCTGGGCATGGTCGGCTAGCGCTGCCTCGATTTCCAGCAAGGGGGTGCCGGCGCGCGCGGTGATGACCAGCTCGGCCGGATCATAGGCAATGATGCCGCGATGCGCGCGCGTGTCGAGGATGTCTCCTTCCAGCGTCTGTCCGTACCAGTCCTTGGTGCCGCCGCCGCGAATGCGCAACGGGCGGCCTTCGGCGGTGGCCGAACGGATGCGTTCGGACCAGGCGGCGACGATGTCGTCCTCTTCCATGGTGTCCTGCTTCGTTGTGTTTCGTTCGATTGTACCGGGCGGCGCCGTGCTGGCAAGCCGGAGCGGACCCGCATCGGGTAATCCGGTGGTGGGACGTGGAAGGAGGGGCGTCGGCAGACACGGTTTGACGCCGCGCGGCCTCTGAACGAGGACGCGCGCGTGCCGGCTGCCTAAAACCGCGGCAGGTCCGGATGTGGCAGCAACCCGCCGCGCACGTGCATCTTGCCGTATTCGGCGCAGCGCGCGCGTGTCGGGATACCCTTGTCCGGATTAAGCAGGCCGGGCGGGTCGAAGGCACGCTTGACCGCGTGAAACGCGTCGCGCTCTTCGGGCGAGAACTGCACGCACATCGAATTGATCTTTTCGATGCCGACGCCATGCTCGCCGGTCACCGTGCCGCCGAGCTCCACGCAGGTCTCGAGGATGTCGCTGCCGAACGCTTCGGCCCGGTGCCACTCGTCCAGATCGTTGCCGTTGAACAGAATCAGCGGATGCATATTGCCGTCACCGGCGTGGAAAACGTTGATGCAGCGCAGCTGGTACTTCTTTTCCATCTGCTCGATGCGCGCGAGCAATGGCCCGATACTGCGGCGCGGCACCGTGCCGTCCATGCAGTAGTAGTCCGGCGAGATACGGCCCGCGGCCGGGAACGCGTTCTTGCGCCCCGACCAGAACCTCAGGCGTTCGGCTTCCGAGCGCGAGATCTGGATACGCGTGGCGCCGTGTTCGCGCAACACCGCCGTCATGCGGACGATTTCGTCGGCCACCTCTTCGGGCGTGCCGTCCGACTCGCATAGCAGGATGGCCGCTGCGTCGAGATCGTAACCGGCATTGACGAATTCCTCGACCGCGCGCGTCGCCGGTTTGTCCATCATCTCCAGGCCGGCCGGAATGATGCCCGCCGCGATGATGCCGGCGACCGCGTCGCCGCCTTTCACCACGTCGTCGAAGCTCGCCATTATCACCTGGGCGGTCTGCGGCTTCGGGATCAGCTTGACGGTGACTTCGGTGACGATGGCGAACATCCCTTCGCTGCCGATCAGCACCGCCAGCAGGTCCAGCCCCGGCGCATCGGGCGCGAGCGAGCCGAACTCGACCACTTCGCCTTCCATCGTAATGGCCCGCACCCGCAGCACATTGTGCACGGTGAGGCCGTATTTCAGGCAATGTACGCCGCCGGAATTCTCCGACACGTTGCCCCCGATCGTGCAGGCAATCTGCGACGACGGATCCGGTGCGTAGTACAGGCCATACGGCGCGGCGGCGTCGGAGATGGCGAGGTTGCGCACGCCGGGCTGGACCGTTGCGGTGCGCGCATACGAATCGACCTCGACGATCTTCCTGAAGCGCGCGAGCGACACCACCACGCCATGCCGGATCGGCATCGCGCCGCCCGAGAGGCCCGTGCCGGCGCCGCGCGGCACGATCGGCACGTCGAGCCGGTGGCAGATCTGCACGATGCGCTGCACCTGCGATTCGGTTTCCGGCAACGCGACTGCCAGTGGCAAGCGGCGGTACGCCGCGAGGCCGTCGCAGTCGTAGGCGACGGTATCTTCTTCCCGATACAGCAGGCAATGGGTCGGCAGCACGGCCATCAGCGCCTGCACGACTTCCCGTTGGCGCTGCGCGAGCACTTCGGCCGACAGTTCGGCGGGTGCGTTCATCGTTCCTCTCCTCGTACTCCGGTTCGCCGGGGGCGCGGTTGTGCCGCGCGAGGTTGCACGTGCCAGCAGGCTAGCCTCAGGCCGCCCACGAAAAAATCTTGCCGGGGTTCATCAGGTTGCGCGGATCGAGCGCGTGCTTGATCGAGCGCATGGTATCGACCGCGACCGCGCCATGCTCTTCGAGCAGGAAGCCCATCTTGTGCAGACCCACGCCATGTTCGCCCGTGCACGTGCCGTCCATGCGTAGCGCGCGCTGTACGATGCGCTCGTTGAGCCGCTCCGCTTCCACGAGTTCTTCAGGCTTGTTCGGGTCGATCAGGATCGCGACGTGGAAATTGCCGTCGCCGACATGGCCGACAATCGGGCAGGGCAGCGGCGAAGCCACCAGATCCTGCTCCGTCTCGACGACGCATTCGGCGAGCCGCGAGATCGGCACGCACACGTCGGTGGTGACCGCGCGGCAGCCGGGCTTCAATTGCAGCATCGCGAAGTAGGCGTTGTGCCGCGCATTCCACAGACGGCTGCGGTCTTCCGGACGCGTGGCCCATTCGAAGCCTTCGCCGGCGTTCTGCGCGGTGATCTCCTGCACCAGTTCGGCCTGTTCCTTCACGCCGGCCTCGGTGCCGTGGAATTCGAAGAAGAGCGTCGGCGCCTCGCGCAAGGTCAGATTCGAATGCCGGTTGATCGAGCGGATCGCGAGTGAATCGACGAACTCGACGCGCGCGATCGGCACGCCCATCTGGATGGTCTCGATGACGGCGCGCACTGCATCGCCCATGGACGCAAACGCGCACACCGCTGCCGACACCGCCTCGGGTTGCGGATAGAGCCGCAGCGTGATTTCGGTGATGACGCCGAGCGTGCCTTCCGAGCCCACGAAGAGGCGCGTCAGGTCGTACCCCGCCGACGACTTGCGCGCCCGCGTGCCGGTCTTGATGACGCGGCCGTCGGCGAGCACCACCGACAGCCCAAGCACGTTCTCGCGCATCGTGCCGTAGCGCACGGCGTTGGTGCCGGACGCGCGCGTCGCCGACATGCCGCCAATACTCGCATCGGCGCCCGGGTCGATCGGGAAGAACAGGCCCGTGTCGCGCAGCGCTTCGTTCAATTGCTTGCGCGAGATGCCCGGCTCCACGGTGACGGTGAGGTCTTCGGCGTTCATCGACAGCACGCGGTTCATCGCCGACAGATCGATCGAGACGCCGCCCTGTACCGCCAGCAAATGCCCTTCCAGCGACGAACCGTTGCCATACGGAATAATGGGCACGTTGTACTGGCCGCAGAGTTTGACGATGGTCTGCACGTCTTCCGTGTTGCGCGCAAAAACCACGGCATCGGGCAGTTGCGGATCGAACGGCGATTCGTCGCGGCCATGATGGGCGCGCACCGCTTCAGCCACCGAGACTCGCTCGCTGAAGGCGGCTTTGAGCGCGGTGAGCAACTCAGCGGGGAATGGGCGGCGCAAGGGGGCCGGCGGCGCGGGATGGTTCACACATGTCTCCTCATGACAGCAGGGCTTCTGTAGCTTGTAATTCATTTTACGCCGATCCCCCGGCGGCCGGCGCGCAGGCGGGCTGCCGCACCTTTGACGTCCTCCCCGTCCTCAGCCATCGGCTGCCGCTTACGCGGAAAGGGCGGCGATTCCTCCAGCGAGACGGCCACGTCCGGCCGCGAGAATGTTGATGGCGGCGTTGATGTCGCGGTGGTGATACGCACCGCAT
>DASZIR010000141.1:0-27902 GCA_035948995.1 Paraburkholderia sp.
GGCAAAGCTGGAAACAGAGTCTGCTGCTCGAACTCGCCAGCGGGCGTGCGGTGCAAAGCCGCGGCAAACGTAATCCCCGCGGCGTGAAGCGAAAGATGTCGAATTTCCGGATACGCCGACGATCGGAGCCGCTGAATCAGCGAATCTCACCGAAAGTGATCATCAAGTGAACAGTATTGCGCTTAAGCCTGATAAAAATCAAAGGTTTGCGTTTCCATTTTTGCAGCATTTCATGCTGGCACGTAAGCTGCTTTATTTGCCTCATGGGGCCGGATGGCCGCAACGCGGGCCGCTATCGCCGTTTCCGTGTGTGGCGTATCCGCCTCGAACAGGATTGATCCATCGCCGGCTGACGAACCGGCGTTTTGCCCAATGACGGCCTGCGCGCGTGGCGCGCGGCCCCGGTGGCCCCGTCGCCTATCCTCGTAGGGCGACGGTTTCGCCCGAGCTCCCATGGGAGTGCGGGCTATTTTTTGGGGCGGAATCTTCCGGCGGGCAGGACTGCAACGGCGGGCAGGACTGGACGCGCGGGAGGGGCGGGCTGGGCAGGGCCGGACAGGGCCGCAAGCGCCGGCATGGCGGTTTTGCCGGTCGCCGCTCAGGTATCCGCGCTCGTACGGTGGCGCGGCCCGAACCACGGAAGCCGTTTGACCACGCCGGTCGCGAGCGCAGTGCCGATCAGGATCACGACGCAACCCTCAAGCATGCCCGGCGACACGCTTTCGCCAAGGAACAGGGCACCCCACAGAATGCCGAAGATCGGGATCACGAAAGTCACTGTGATCGTGCGAGCCGGGCCGATGACGGACAACAGATGGAAGAACAGCATGTAGGCCACGCCGGTACACGCGACGCCCAGCGCGATGACCGCGCCCCACGCGTGCAACGAGATCGGCGCGGACGGCCAGTAGATCACCGCCAGCGGCAGCAGCACGAGGGTGGCGCCGGTCATGGTGCCGGTCGCGACGGTGAGCGCGTCGACCCCGGTCAGATAGCGCTTCGCATAGTTGGCGGCGATGCCGTACAGGAGGGTGGCGCCGAGCGCAGCGGCCGCGGCCAGCGCGGTGGTCAACGGCGTCGCGTTGCCGCCGTGCGGCGTGGCGATCTGGTCCCACACGAGCATCAGCACGCCCACGAAGCCAACCACGAGGCCGAGGCTGCGCAGCGCGCTCAGCCGGTCCTTCAGCCACAGGAAGGCGACCAGTGCACCCCACAACGGCGTGGTCGCATTGATCACCGACGTGACGCCCGCCGACAGCGTCAACTCCGCGTACGCGAACAGGCAGAACGGGGCGGCCGAATTCAGGATGCCGACGACCAGCAGTGGCAAGGCGCGCTTGCGCAGGGTGACGGCCGACTCGCGCAACGGCCGCCGGGCAATCAGCACGATGGCCAGACACAGCGCGCCGATACCGACGCGCAGCGCCATCAGCGGCGCGACACCGAAATCGGCCACGCCAACGCGAATGAACAGGAACGACGCGCCCCACAGGGCGGCGAGGATGAGGAGCTGGAGCAGGTTTTTCGGATTCATCGAAGGCGCGTCGCGCGCGGTTGAGTCGAGACGCGAAGTGATGGTAACAGCGTGGTTTCGCGGATGTTTCACGCTGGAATGAAACAGCAAGATTTCCTTGCCGGGCCGGTTTGATGGCGACAAGCGTAGGTGCGGCGAGGGCTGGCGTAAAACGATCAATTCTCACTGTATGTGAGAAAAATTGACAGGAGATCGGGCGGCCGGATGGGCGCCATGATGGGCGCCGTATTTCTGCGAGGCTGAGGCAAAAAAACTGCGGGCGCGCTCAGGAGCGTGCCCGCAGTCTGCCGTCGCTATCGGGTGATGTCTCTCAATGCGGAATCATGCCTTGCAAGTAATTCTGCTGCAGCCAAACGAGGACGCCGAGCACGATCGTCAGCAGGATCGAATGCTTGAAGGTCTTCGCAAAGACGACGCCTTCCTTGCCCTTGAGGTCGGTGGTGGCGACTCCCGTGGAGATGTTCTGCGGCGAGATCATCTTGCCCATCACGCCGCCCGACGAGTTGGTCGCGGCCATCAGCACCGGGTTCAGGTTCAGTTGATGGGCGGCCACCACCTGCAGATTGCCGAACAGGGCGTTGCCCGAGGTATCGCTGCCCGACAGGAACACCGCGACCCAGCCGAGGAAGGCCGACACCAGCGGGAAGAACGCCCCGACCGAGGCCACGCCGAGCCCGAGCGTGTAGTTCAGGCCGGAGTAGTTCATCAGGTACGCGAGCCCGACGATCGTCGCCACGGTCAGGATGGCGATTCGCGTCTGGACCCAGGTGTCGACGATCGCACAGCCGAATTCGCGCGCGCGCAAGCCGACCATGAAGGCCGTAATGACCGCTGCGACCAGGATCGCCGTACCGGTGGCGAGTGGCTGGAAGTCCCACACCGCCGCGTACGGCGTGTTGTAGAGGGTGATGAAGACCGCTTTGTCGAGGCCGGGCCACGGCACCTTGATATCGCCGATCGTAAAGATCTTCGCGATGGTCCAGATGATCACCACAACCGACACGATGATCCACGGATACCAGCCCTGCGTGCCGCTCACCTCGCTGCGGACTTCGGCGACGCGGTCGATGTTGATCGCGAACTTCGGATCGACGGCCGGTCTCCAGACGCGCAGGAAGGCGATCGTGACGATCAGCGAGACCAGTGAGGACAGCACGTCGGTCAGGCTGTAGTTGACGAAGTTCGAGGTGACGAATTGCGTCAGCGCGAAGCTTGCACCCGACACCAGCAATACCGGCCAGACGCGCAGCATGTTGCGAAAGCCCGCATAGACCGCGATCACGTAGAACGGCAGCAGGAAGGCGAAGAACGGCAGCTGGCGGCCGACCATCTTGGCCAGCGCGTCGGTGGGCAGGTGCGTGACGGCGCCGAGCACGGTAATCGGCACGCCGAGCGCGCCGAACGCGACCGGCGCGGTGTTGAAGATCAGCGTGAAGGTCAGCGCTTCGAGCGTCGGGAAGCCGAGCAGGATCAGCAGCGAACTCGTGATCGCGACTGGCGTACCGAAGCCGGAGATACCTTCGAGCAGCGCGCCGAAGGAAAAGCCAATCACGACAAGCACAATGCGGCGGTCGTTCGGCAGGTTATCGATCATCCACATGCGGAACGCGGCGAAGCGGCCCGAGCGCTGGGCGATGTTGTACAGCAGGATCGCGGCGAACACGATCCACATGACTGGCCAGATCGCGAATACGGCACCTGCGACGACCGAATCGATCGCCAGTCCGGCCGGAAACTGCCAGCCGAAAATCGCCACCAGCAGCCCGACGATCAGCCCTGCGAGCGATGCCTGCCATGCGGGGCGCCGGGCCCAGCCTAGCAGCAACAGCACGACCAGAATCGGCAGTGCGGCGACGATGAACGACGGCAATAGCGAGTTGCCGATGGGGGTCAATAGTTGGTGAAACATCACGTCTCCTTCGTTGTTGTTCGAATCGGCGCGACGGACTGCGGGCTACATGACGCGCCGGGTGGGGCAGGACGGATGGCGGCAGCACTGCGTGTGGGGACAGTGCCAGGTCGCGTAATTAAACAGATAATGCATGCGGCAGTTCCCAGCATAGAACGCGGGGTGGCGCAGTCAAGACGGGGAAACTACGGGAGCGCGGCTGCTGGCCGGCGCGATGGCGCCTGGGTGGCGAGGAGATGGCGCCGGTCTGGCGCCGACATCAGGCGTGATGTTCGATGTGTCACACCTGTCGCTCAGCCAGGCGTCCGACGCGACGATGGGACGAACCGTGGCCATGGCGCGAGCCGGCAACACGGTGCTGCGCAAGACGTGGCGGCCGCGGTTGACGACGTCGTGAAGCGACGCTGCGCAGCGCGCAGGAATGGACGCGCTGGCGGCACGGACGATCTCGCGAAGAGGCGAACGTCGGCCGCCGCGGTTCACGTGGCCGGGTTAGTGGTAATGGCCGTGCCAGCCGCCACCCCAGCCGCCGTGGTACCCGCCCCAGTGACCGCCCCAGCAGCATCCGCCGCCCCAGTAGCCGGCAAAGCCGATCGACACGGACGGTCCCCAGTAGGCAGGGTAGCCATAGTAAGCCGGGTACGCGGGATAGGGGTAGTAAGCGGGATAAGCCGGCGCGGGAGCCGGCACATAGACCTGTTGAGTGGACGTGTACGGGGCGGACGGCACCGCGTAAGACCCCGACGTTGTGACCGACGGCGGTGGCGGGGCGGGGATCTGTCCACGCTGGTCCACCGCTGGGGCCGGCTCGCCGCTGGCGGTCAAGGGCACCGCAGTTTGCGTGGCCGAAGCCGGCACGGTTGCGTAATAGCCGTTATAGCCGTATGGATAGTAACCGTAGGGGTAGTAACAGCCGGACAGGGCGAGCACCGCGACGGCGCTGGCGAAGCGGGTGATGGCCGAAAGGGGACTCATGACAGACTCCTGATACATCCGAACGCCGCGATGGTTGATGATCGTTGATAAGCGGCGTCGTGTGCTCAGCTTACGCCGCAGCGCGCTCCATCAGGTTGCAAAGTGGTTACGGCGTATTTCGAGACATTGCAATGCACCATGCACGCGGCGCATGCCGCCAGGTTTGCGCCGTGCCAATGTCAACGCCAACCTCAGCGCCAACGTCAATGCTCAGAAAGGCACGAGCCCGCCATGGGCGGGCTCGTCGTTGCACGGCAAAGCGGCGCCGCGCGTGCCAGGACCGCGTCTTGACGGCGCCGCCCGTCAGCCTCACTGCCGCTGATAAATCTCGGCGCCCTTCTTCATGAACTCGATCGATTTCACTTCCATGCCCTTCTTCAGCGCTTCGTCGTCGGAGACGCCTTGCTGCGCTGCGAATTCACGCACGTCCTGGGTGATCTTCATCGAACAGAAGTGCGGGCCGCACATCGAGCAGAAGTGCGCGACCTTGGCCGAATCCTTCGGCAGGGTTTCGTCGTGGAATTCGCGCGCCTTGTCCGGATCGAGGCCGAGGTTGAACTGGTCTTCCCAGCGGAACTCGAAGCGTGCCTTCGACAACGCGTTATCGCGCACCTGCGCACCCGGATGGCCCTTTGCCAGGTCTGCTGCGTGCGCCGCCAGCTTGTACGTGATGATGCCGGTCTTGACGTCGTCCTTGTTCGGCAGCCCAAGGTGTTCCTTCGGCGTCACGTAGCAGAGCATCGCCGTGCCGAACCAGCCGATCATCGCCGCGCCGATACCCGACGTGATGTGGTCGTAGCCAGGGGCGATGTCGGTCGTTAGCGGTCCCAGCGTGTAGAAGGGCGCTTCGTCACACCATTCCAGTTGCAGGTCCATGTTCTCCTTGATCAGCTGCATCGGCACGTGGCCCGGGCCTTCGATCATCGTCTGCACGTCATGCTTCCACGCAATCTGCGTCAGCTCGCCGAGCGTCTTCAACTCACCGAGTTGCGCTTCGTCGTTGGCGTCGTAGATCGAGCCTGGACGCAGGCCGTCGCCGAGCGAGAACGCGACGTCATACGCCTTCATGATTTCGCAGATGTCTTCGAAGTGCTCGTACAGGAAGCTTTCCTTGTGGTGAGCCAGACACCACTTCGCCATGATCGAGCCGCCGCGCGAGACGATGCCGGTCATGCGCCTGGCCGTGAGCGGCACGTATTGCAGGCGCACGCCCGCGTGAATCGTGAAGTAATCGACGCCTTGTTCGGCCTGTTCGATCAGCGTGTCGCGGAAGATCTCCCACGTCAGGTCTTCTGCCTTGCCGTTGACCTTTTCCAGCGCCTGATAGATCGGCACCGTGCCGATCGGCACCGGGCTGTTGCGGATGATCCACTCGCGCGTTTCGTGGATGTGCTTGCCGGTGGACAGATCCATCACCGTGTCGCCACCCCAGCGGATCGCCCAGGTCATCTTGTCGACTTCTTCGCCGATCGAAGACGTCACCGCCGAATTGCCGATGTTCGCATTGACCTTCACGAGGAAGTTGCGGCCGATGATCATCGGCTCGCTTTCCGGGTGATTGATGTTGTTCGGGATGATCGCGCGGCCGCGAGCCACTTCGTCGCGCACGAATTCCGGCGTGATTTCCGTGAGGCCGTTCGGACCGAACGCGCTCGCGCCGAACGCCTGGCCCGGATGCTGGCGGCCCATCATCGCCGCGAGCTTTTCGCCGTTCGGGCCGCTCGTGCGCAGGCTCTCCAGATAGGCGGCGCGCTGCTGGTTCTCGCGGATCGCGATGTACTCCATTTCCGGCGTGATGATGCCCTGGCGCGCATAGTGCATCTGCGAGACGTTCTTGCCGGCGATAGCGCGGCGCGGCGTGCGATGCAGGCCCTGGAAGCGCAGCTCGGCGGTGGCCGGATCGGCGGCGCGCTCGCGCCCGTAGTCGCTCGTGAGACCCGTCAGCGCTTCCGTGTCGCCGCGCTCTTCGATCCAGCGAGAACGCAGCGCGGGCAAACCGGCGCGGATGTCGATCTGCGCGTCCGGATCGGAATAGGGGCCCGACGTATCGTAGACGAAGACGGGCGGATTCTTCTCGCCGCCGAAGCTGTCCGGCGTATCGGCCTGGGAGATTTCGCGCATCGGCACGCGGATATCGGGGCGCGAGCCGGTCACATAAACCTTGCGGGAATTCGGCAGCGGGGCGACAGCGGCCGCATCGACGTGGGCGTCGGCGGAAAGGAACTTCGGATTGGCGTTCATGCATATCTCCTGATGTGGGGCCGCTAAGCAGGAGACGAGATGGAAGTTGTCGGATTCGCGATGGATGAAACGGTAGACCTGTGGCGAAATCCGTACGCTTCCCTGCGCTGGCATTATCCAGATCAGGTTCAAAGGGTATTTCTCACCCACGCAGCACAGACCTCCCACTACTGTGCGACGCAGGACCCCCGCGTTAGCAGGGCACACGATACACCGGCCGCCCGGTGCTTGGCAACCGGTCTCGAAAACGGCGCTGCCCGATACGCAGCGCTCTCGCGGCCCGTCGGGCTTATCTCCATTGGGGTGCGCGGCCTGATGCGCCGCAGCACGGATGCCACGGCGCTTACAGCGTGAAATTGTCGGCGGCTTCGGGTTGAAACAGGATCTGCTCGATTTTCAGCGTCTTTTCCGCGCCGCTCGGCGGCGTGAAGCGGATCCGCTCGCCGCGCTTCGCACCCAGCAGCGCGAGGCCTGCCGGCGAAAACACGTTCAGGCGCCCGCTGCCGAAATCGGCATTCGGCGGATAGACGACCGTCCAGGTCATCTGTTCGCCGCTGTCCTCGTCGGCGAGCGTGGCGCGCGAGTTCATCGTGACGACGTTGGCAGGGATGTCGTGCGCATCCACGATGACGGCGCGCAGCAAAAGCTCATCGAGCATGTGTTGCAGCCGCGGGTCCGCGCCGGGCATGGCGGCGTGTTTTTCCAGACGGGCGACGTCGAGTTCGGTGAGATAACAGGTTTTCGTCTTCTTCATGACGGTTCTCCATTTCGATCTGCATAAAAGGAATAGCTTGCGTACGAGATCGGCCCGGAGCCCGACCCACGCGGCTCCGGCCAGGAGGATCGTTCAGGTCAGGCGCCGGGCGGCGGAAAGCGGGAGCGTATGCTGGCGGGCGGTACCGCCCGATGCTCCGGCGCGCACGCAGCCAGCCGCGCCGCGACGGCGCAGACGGGACAGGGCACGGTAGAACGGAGTACGCATCGGGAAGCCGGCAGATATCGTAAAAAAGGTGTCAAAAGAAGGGACATCATCCAGTCATTTATGGTAGCACGCTAAGCGTCCGGGTCCGCGGGCACCCGCCGGTGCCTTTTGCCGCAGGCGGGCGTGGTATGCGGCGCCGATATCGTCGTGCAGGTGAACGGCGCAGCCGCCTCGCGACCTGTCCTCGCGATAAACCCGTAGATACTCGCCCGCGTCACGCGGGTGCCGTGCCGCTGCACTAGCATGTAATCAGGCAACACGGTCGTCCATGCAGCACTGCATGGACGACGCCCGTCATCTTCCGGCCTTGCCCGGTTCGCGCTGGCGCCCTGGCGGCGCAGCGTCTCCTGATCGCGCCGCGGTCCAAAAAAAATTCTAGAACCGCTGTCATAACCGCGGGCGCCGCTCGACAAACGTGCAGATTTCCTCATGGAGCCTGCCATGCATCCTGTCACCCGCCGCTTTGCCGACTCGCGTCTCGTGCGCGCCGTCGCGCTTGTTGCCGCGCTCGCCGCGAGCGGCGTCGCTCAGGCGGCCAGTTCGATGTGTACGGCGCGCAGCCCGGCGCACCGTGTAGCGCTCGTGGAGTTGTACAGCAGTGAAGGCTGCAATAGCTGCCCGCCCGCGGACCGCTGGCTGGGCCAGTGGAAAGACAGCGGAGCGGCTCAGGGCATCGTGCCGCTTGCCTTGCATGTCGACTACTGGAACAGCCTCGGCTGGACCGATCGCTTTTCGCAGCACCGCTTCACGGAACGGCAACAGAGCCTGACCGACCTCGCCGGCGGCCACACGATCTACACGCCGGAGATCTTCGTGGCGGGGCGTGAATTGCGCAGCTGGTCGCAGCCGGAGAGCTTCGAGGCACGCGTGCACACGGTGATCGCCGAGCCGGCCCAGGCCGACGTCGCGCTTGAACTGGCACCCCCGGCTCAAGGCACCACGGGTTTCGGCGTCGATGCGCGTTTCACCTCCAAAGCGGCCACTGGCGACCCGTTGAACGCCTATGTCGCCGTCTATGAAAACGCGCTCACGTCTCAGGTGCGCGCCGGCGAAAACAACGGTGCGACGCTGCATCACGAACGCGTCGTGCGCCAGTGGATCGGCCCGGTGCCGCTCGCGGCCGGCAGCGCGCATATTCGCCGCGAGATCGCGATCGATGACGCGAACGGTGCGAATGGTTCGAATGGTGCGATCAATAACGCGCCGGCCGGCAAATTCGGTGTCGTGGCCTTCGTCGAAAACGCTGCGACAGGCGAGGTATTGCAGGTCGCCGAGCTGGCCGCGTGTCACTAAGACCCGCTGTGCCGCCAGGCCGTCATTTTCTGGAGATTCACATGGCAACCCCTCACGTTCTAACCGACACGGCGCCGCCCGCCGCGCCGCGTGCCGGCACGATTCACCCGGTCTGGGTGCGTGTCACACACTGGCTCAACGCGCTCGCGGCGATCACGATGATGCTCTCCGGCTGGCGCATCTACGACGCGTCGCCGATCTTCAAGAGCTTCATGTTTCCCCCTTCTCTCACGCTTGGCGGCTGGCTCGGCGGCGCACTGCAATGGCACTTCGCGGCGATGTGGCTGCTGGTCTTCAACGGCCTCGTGTATCTCGTCCTGAACCTGGCGAGCGGGCGTTTCTTCCGCAAATTCCTGCCGCTCTCGCCGCGCGCCATCTTGCACGACTTCATTGCCGCGCTGACCGGCAAGCTGTCGCATGCCGATCTGCGGCAGTACAACGCGGTGCAGAAATTCGCCTACCTGTTTGTGGTGTGCGACCTGATCGTGCTGGTGCTGTCGGGTCTCGCCATCTGGAAGTCGGTGCAATTTCCGCTGCTGCGCGAACTGATGGGCGGCTACGACAACGCACGCATCGTGCACTTTTGCGCGATGTCGCTGATGGCGGCCTTCATCGTCGTGCATCTGGCGATGGTTGCGCTCGTCCCGCGCTCGCTGCTGGCGATGCTGCGCGGCCGCTAAGGAGATCATCATGACCATACAAGACAAAAAGCCCGTGCAGCCTGACCCGAGCACCCAGCCCAGCAAGCTCGATCGCGAATCGATCCTGATCGACGCACGCCGCGAACTTGCCTTGCCGTCGCGGCGCCTGTTCGGCAAGCAGTTGCTCACGCTCGGCGGCCTGTCGATGCTGACCGGCTGCTCGCTGTCCGACGACAAATCGGTGAACGCGTTCCTGATGGCCGTATCGCGTTTGAACGACCGGGCACAAGCGTTCCTGTTCGATCCGCAGCAGCTCGCGCCAACCTACACCGAAGCGCAGATCACCCGGCCGTTCCCGTTCAATGCGTTCTACGGCATTGACGAAGTCCCCGAGGTCGACGCGTCGGACTACAAGCTGCAGCTAAGCGGCCTCGTCACCGGCCAGCGCACGTGGAGCCTGCCGGAATTGTACGCGTTGCCGCATGCCGAGCAGATCACGCGCCATATCTGCGTGGAAGGCTGGAGCGCGATTGGCCGCTGGGGCGGCACGCCGTTCGGCGATTTCCTGCGGCGCGTGGGCGCGGACACGAGCGCGAAGTACGTCGGCTTCAAATGCGCCGACGACTACTACGAAAGCATCGACATGCCCACGGCCTTGCATCCGCAGACGCTGCTCACGTTCGACTACGACGGCGAGCGCCTGCCCGCGAAATACGGCTTCCCGATGAAGCTGCGCATGCCGACCAAGCTCGGCTACAAGAATCCGAAGCACATCGAGGAGATTTTCGTCACCAACACGTTTCCTGGCGGCTACTGGGTCGACCAGGGATACAACTGGTTCGGAGGCTCCTGACGCGCGCGGATTGGGCCCGACCCTCGAGCGGCAGAAGCTTCGGAAACACGCCGGCATGACCGGCTCTGATCTACCCCCAACATACGGAGTTATCCCATGAAGAAGTTCGTAATTGCAGCATTGGCCATCGCTTTCCTCACAAGCGGAACGGCTGCCTTCGCGCAGGCAAGCGGCGCGATGTCGAACGATTCGATGTCCAAGGACACGATGAAGAAGGACAACATGTCGAAAGACTCGATGTCGAAGGACAGCATGTCCAAGGACGCCATGTCGAAAGACAAGATGAAGAAGGACAATGATGCAATGGGCATGAAGCACGAAGCATCGGGTGCGATGGCCAACTGAAACGCCATCCGAAGCGCCGCCTGAACCGCGTTCATCCGGGCGGTTCGGGTCCGGCGATGCAAGGCCGGGGCATGCCCCCGGCCTTGCTGTTTTCCGGATACAGAATTTACGATTCTTTCATGGACGGCTGACGGCGTTACTGCATAATGCTGCGGTGCGCGCCGAACGGTTGGCGCACCGGGGCGCTCGCCGGCTTTGCAGCGAATGCCCGCTGGCTTTCAGGGGGCCTGCGCGGGTTTGATCGCGCGCGGCTCGCTACCCTCATCGGCCTGTATTTGCCGTCCCTCGTTCTTCTGCCTGTTCTACCAACATGTCTTCCAGCCTTGCCCGCCAGGCCGCATTCCCGATGCGGCGTCCGCCATGCGGCCGTAGGGTCCCCAGCGGGGGATCAACGCCTCGACCGGTACTGGCGGGTTGAACGCATGTCGTTGCAACTTCCTCCCCGTTTTCCGCTGCGTCTGCCCCAGTCACGTAATGGACGGATCGCGCTTGCGCTGACCGTCGTGTATCTCGTGTGGGGATCGACTTATCTGGCCGTGCACGTGGCGCTCGGTTCGTTTCCGCCGCTGTTGCTGTCCGGCTTGCGCAACCTGTTTGCCGGCATTGGCCTGTTCGTGTTTGCTGCGCGTCGCAACCCCGTTTGGCCGGGTCCGGCCGAGATCCGCAACGCTGGACTGGTCGGCACGATGCTGGTCGGCCTGTCGAGCGGCATGCTCGCCTACGGGATGCGCACCGTCGGCACGGGCACGGCCGCGGTGATGGTGGCAACGGTGCCGCTCTTTGCGACGGTCATCGCGGCCGTGGCGGGGCGCAAGATAGGGCGGGGCGAATGGTTTGCGGTGGGCCTGGGGCTGGTCGGGATCGCCATCCTGAGCCATGGCGGCGGCTCGTCGGGTTCCGCCGGCGGCAGCCTTGCGATTCTTTGCGGTGCTCTGTTCTGGGCCGGCGGCGCGCATATGGCGGGGCGTCTGAAGCTGCCATCCGACCTGTTCCTGTCCACCTCATTGCAGATTGGCCTCGGCGGCGCGATGTCGACGATCGTCGCATGGGTGTCCGGCGAGCGCATGCTCGAGGTGCACTTCCTGCCGGTGCTGGCGTTCGTCTACCTGATGCTGGTGGGCACCATGACCGCATACGTCGCGTACGGGTATCTGATCCGGCATACCAGCCCGATCATCGCCAGCAGTTGCATGTACGTGAACCCGGTGGTCGCGGTCGCCCTGGGGGCCGTGCTGCTCGGCGAACCGGTCACAGAATCGACCGTGATTGCGACCGCGGTGATTCTGGCGAGCGTCGGCCTGTCGTTCTGGTTCGACTACCGGCGGCGCGGGCCTGCGTGAGGGCGGCGCGCGCCAGCTGCTGCACGCCGCCCGCGCCCTCCCTATAAGCGCGCTGCCAGTTCCGCGCCTTCGCGGATCGCCCGCTTTGCGTCCAGTTCGGTCGCGAGCGCAGCACCGCCGATCACGTGATAGCGCGGACCATTCGCCGGTGGCGTGGCCGGCTGCAGATCGCGCAACGATTCCTGCCCCGCGCAGACCAGGATCGTCTCCACTTCGAGCCACTGTTCAACGCCTGCTCGCGCGATCTTCAGTCCACGCGCGCTGATCTCCAGATACGACACGCCGTCGAGCATGCGCACGCCGTTGCGCGCCAGCGTGGCCCGATGGACCCAGCCCGAGGTCTTGCCGAGACCGGCGCCGAGCTTGCCTGCCTTGCGCTGCAACAGCCAGATGTCGCGCACCGGCTGCGCAGGCAGCGGCGCCTTGAGACCGCCGCGCTCGCGTACCGTGAGATCGACGCCCCATTCGTCGAGCCAGGCATCGCGCGGTTGCGGCAGCGGCTCGCCCGGGTGATGCAGCAGGAACTCGCTGACATCGAAGCCGATGCCGCCCGCGCCAATCACCGCGACGCTGCGCCCGACCGGTGCGCCGCGTAACACCTCCAGATAGGTCAGCACGTTGGGTCCGTCGATCCCCGCGATGGCCGGGCGGCGCGGCACGATGCCGGTGGCGAGGATTACATCGTCATAACCGCCCGCTGCGAGCAACGCCGCATCGACGCGTGTTGCGAGCCGCACCTCCACGGCGTGCCGTTGCAACTGGCTCTGAAAATAGCGGACCGTCTCGCTGAATTCTTCCTTGCCCGGCACGCGCATCGCGAGATTGAACTGTCCGCCGATGGTTGCGCTCGCATCGAATAGCGTCACGCGATGGCCGCGCGAAGCGGCCACCGTCGCCGCCGATAAGCCCGCCGGACCCGCACCGACCACGGCGACAGCACGCGGCGTCTGATGGGCGGCGAGCGGCCGGTACACCAGTTCGGTCTCGCGTCCGGCGCGCGGATTCACGAGACAGCTTGCGCGCCGGTTCTGAAACGTGTGATCGAGACACGCCTGATTGCAGGCGATACAGGTATTGATCTCGTGCGTGCGACCTTCGGCGGTCTTCACGACGAATTCCGGGTCGGCCAGCAACGGCCGCGCGAGCGAAACCAGATCGCCCGCGCCCTGAGCCAGCAGGTCTTCCGCGAGCTCCGGCGTATTGATGCGGTTCGAGACGATCACCGGCACCTTGACCGCAGCCTTCAGGCGCGCGCTCAACGGCGCGAAGGCGGCGCGCGGCACCGAGGTCACGATGGTCGGCACGCGTGCCTCATGCCAGCCGATGCCGGTGTTGAACATCGTGACGCCGGCCGCTTCCAGCGCGTGCGCAACCTGCACGGTTTCATCCCACGTGTTGCCGCCTTCGACGAGATCGATCAGCGACAGCCGGTAGATCACCATGAACCGTTCGCCGCAGGCCGCGCGTACGCTCTCGACAATCTCACGCGCGAGCCGCATGCGGTTCTCGAGGCTGCCGCCGTAGCGGTCGGTACGCTGGTTGGTGCGGGGGCAGAGGAACTGGTTGAGCAGATAGCCTTCGCTGCCCATGATTTCGACGCCGTCATAGCCCGCGCGTTGTGCGAGGCGCGCGCAGCGCGCGTAGTCGCGTACGGTCTTCGCCACGCCCGCAATACTCAGCGCACGCGGCTTGAATTTCGAAATGGGCGATTTAAGCGCCGACGCGGAGACCACGAACGGCTGATACCCATAGCGCCCCGCATGCAGGATCTGCAGCGCAATCTTGCCGCCTTCGGCATGCACGGCTTCGCTCAGCAAGCGGTGATTGCGCAGGTCGAACACCGAGTTCAGCGTACCGCCAAACGGCAAGAGCCAGCCTTGCCGGTTCGGCGAAATGCCGCCGGTAATGATCAGACCGGCGCCGCCTCTCGCGCGCTCGCGGAAATAGGCGGCGAGCTTCGGATAATTCCAGAAGCGGTCTTCCATGCCGGTATGCATCGAACCCATCACCACGCGGTTGCGCAGGCTCGTGAAACCGAGGTCGAGTTCGGAGAGTAGGAATCGGTACGGCATGCAACGCGCCTTGGAAAAGTTGGGTGGGCACGAACAATACACCGTGCGCCGGGCCACGCTTCCGAGGAAAAATTCTAATCCGCTCGACTCGTTGACTGACTCCTTGTCGTGTTCGTGGCTACGCTGCTGCTGGGCGTGTTTCGAACGTAGACGGGGCACGCCTTGCTCAGGACGTCGCCACCGGCTGCGGACGACGGCGCCGGTGATTCCATGCCGCCAGCCCGGCGAACACCAGTCCTGCGACGCTCACGCCAGTCCAGCCGAACGCCGGCCAGACGAAGGCACCAACGGCAGAGCCTGCCGCGCCGCCGATGAAATACGCGACCATGTACACCGTATTCACGCGGCTACGGGCCTCAGGCGAGAGCGCATAGATGCGCGACTGGTTGGAGATCTGTGCTGCCTGCACGCCGACGTCGAGGATGATCACCCCCACCACCAGCCCGGCGATGCTCGCACCCGACAGGCCGAATACCACGAACGACACGGCAACGAGACCGATCGCCAGCGAAATGATCGTACGCGGCCCGCGCCGGTCGGAGAATTTGCCGGCCAGTGGCGCGGCTAATGCGCCGGCCGCGCCGACGATACCGAAGAGCCCCGCCGCCTGCGGTCCGAGATGAAACGGTGCGCCGGCCAGCAGCAGCGCCAGTACCGACCAGAAGATGCTGAACGCTGCGAACATGCACGCGCCGGTGAGCGAGGCCTCGCGCAAGCCCGGGTGTTCGACCACCAGATGCCACATCGAGACGAGCAGTTTGCCGTAGGGCAGGGTCGAGGTCGGCTTGCTTTGCGGCAGGCGTATCCAGATCACCGTCGCCAGCACCAGCAGCGCCACCACGGAGGCACCGAATACCGCGCGCCAGCCGAAGTATTCGGCGACGAAACCCGCGGCGGTCCGCGCCAGCAGAATCCCCAGCAACAGTCCGCTCATCACGGTGCCGACCGCGTGCCCACGGCCCGAGGGCGGCGCGAGTTCGGCCGCGAACGGCACGGCCTGCTGCGCGATGGTCGCGAGTACGCCGATGGCCAGACTCGCCACAATCAATACGGTGAGGCTCGGTGCGCTGGCGGCGATGACGAGCGTCACGCACATACCCGCGATCTGCAGCAGGATCAGCCGGCGCCGGTCGAAGCGGTCGCCAAGCGGCGCGAGCAGCAGCATGCCGGCGGCGTAGCCCAGTTGCGTGACGGCCGGCACCGCGCCGACCCACGACGCGCTACGCGGGAACGACTCGCGGAAATTGTCCAGCAGCGGCTGGTTGTAGTAGATGTTCGCAACAGCGACGCCGGCGATCGTGGCAAGCAGAAGCAGCAGGCTGCGCAGCGAGCGCTCATCGGCAGAGGAGAGGGCGGAGTCGGAAGTGGACATGAGCGAGGGCGTTCGATCGACCGCCCGAATGGACGGCCTCCAAGCGTGCCGATCATACCGGAGCGGGGCGGATCGTGCTGACCGGCTGACAGGGATGCGCGTCTCACGAGAGCACGCTGGGGTTCATGAAAATGAGATGGTCGTTCGCTTTCAGTCCGTAAAATCGCGCGGCCGCGTTGTGGGGTGGCCGGCAATTTTCAGTGCGACACACCACGGACACGACAACAGGACTTGAACCGAAGGGCATCGGCGGCTGGCTGCTGCTGGCCCTGCTCGGCCTCGCGGCACTGCTGGCCGCGACGGCCATCGAGCTGCGCGATCCGCTCAAGATGATGCCCGAGTGGGAATTGCTCGCGGTGTTCGGCAGGCCCGAAACGCATGGCTGGTATCGCACCGTCATCGTCATGGTCGGCATGGACGTGGCGACTGGCGTGTTTATCTTGGCCGGCGCGGGCTGGCTGCTGATGCTGGCGTGGCGCAAGTCGTCGCGCTTCCCGGTGCATATGCAGGCGTGGCTGCTCGCCATCGTCGTCATGCGGACGTTCGCGTATCTGCTGGGCGATCACATGAGCCATGCGATCGCGATCGATATTGCGATTCCCTTCGATGGCTTCGTTCAGGCGGTCGTCGCCGCGGCGCTCGGGATTCCGTATTTCAGGCAGTCCCGGCGCGTGCGCAATACCTTCGTCGAGCACTGACGGTCGTTCGCGCTGCCCGGGCGCTCATTCGCGTCACTCATTTACGTCACTCACTCAAGCCGCTCAGTCGATCAACGCGCCTTCCGGCTCGTAGAACGGATAGGGGCCATCGGCGGCATCGACATAGGCGTGATGGGTGACGAGTCCCGTTGCCGCGTCGTAGCGGTGCAGCGCAAAGGCGGGTGGCTCCATCATGAACGCCGAAGGCGCCGCGTCGCGCAGATCGAGCGCGACCTGGTGTGCAGGCGACGGTACGGCCGAGGCGATGGTGCCACCGAAGCGCACGAACATCTGCCGGTGCACGTGCCCGCAGATCACCCGCTCGACATTCGGATAACGCGCGATCAACGTCGCGAGGCGCCGCGTGGCCGGCGGCGCGAGACGCAAGGCGTCCATATGCGCGATACCGCATTCGAACGGCGGATGATGCAACGCGACGATCACCGGCTTGCCCCGTGCGTCATCCAGTTGCGTTTCGAGCCAGGCAAGACGCGCATCGCACAGGTCGCCGGCGCTTTCGCCCGGCATGATCGAATCGAGCGCGATCAGGCGCAGCGGGCCGATATCGGCCGCGTATTGCACGAACTCGCCGCCTGCGTGCAATTCGTCGCGGTCGTTGAACGCGTGGCGCAGCGCGGTGCGGTCGTCGTGGTTGCCGACCAGCAGGTAGTAGGGAATCTCAAGCGGCGCGAGCAGCGTCTTGAGGTGCTCATATTGCTCAGGGTCGCCCTGGTCGACGAGGTCGCCGGTCATGATCACCGCGTCGGGGCGCGGCTCGAGTGCATTGAGCGCCGCGACGCAGCGCGTGAGCGCAGCGCCGGTGTCGACCCGCCGGTAAGCGAGCGCGCCAGGCCGTTTGATATGCAGGTCGCTGATCTGGGCTAGCAGCATGGAGTGTGTCCTTGTGGAAGGAATGCAGTCGGCGGGTATCACGATAGCGCAATCAGCGCTTCGGGGGCGATCGAGATGCCGACCGGCGTGCCGCGTGCCAGTTCGACCCGGCCCGCCACGTCGACGATCAGCGCGTCGGGCGCCGCGCCGCCGATCGTCAGGCGGGTGCGTTCGCCGAGAAACGCCGCGCCCTCGATCGTGCCGCGCAGATGGGCACCGGCCGGGTCAGCGAGATACGCGTCTTCGGGCCGGAAAAACAGCTCGCTCTGTCCAGCCGTCTGCGAGCCCGGCATACGCGACGGGAGCGGAACCGCGCCGCCCGCCGTCGTCAGCATGCCGTCGCGCCGTTCTCCTGCGAGGCGGTTGATCGTGCCGACGAACTGCGCGACCGCGCGGTTCGCCGGACGGTAGTAGATATCGCGCGGCGAACCGATCTGCTCGATGCGTCCGGCGCTCATCACGACGATCCGGTCGCCCAGTTCCATCGCCTCGGCCTGGTCGTGCGTGACATACACCGTGGTAATGCCGAGCTCGCGCAACAGCGTGTTCATCTCGCTACGCAAGGCATCGCGCAGCCGCGCGTCGAGGGCGGTGAGCGGTTCGTCGAGCAGCAGCACGCGCGGTTGCATGGCGAGGGCGCGCGCGAGTGCGACACGCTGGCGCTGGCCGCCCGAGAGCTGATCGATCGGTTTGTCGGCGTGGGCGGTGAGGCGCATCATCGCCAGCAGTTCATCGACCCGTTGACGTGCGAGGTCCGCTGCAACGCGTTTGATCTTCAGCCCATAGCCGATGTTGCCGCGTACCGTCAGATTCGGAAACAGCGCGTAGCTCTGGAACACCATGCCGACCTGACGCCGCTCGATAGGCAGCGCCGTCACGTCGTCGTCGCCGAAGGCAATCCGGCCGCCCGCATCAGGCGTTTCGAGGCCGGCGATCATCCGCAGCGTTGTGGTCTTGCCGCAACCGGACGGCCCCAGCAGCACCAGCGTTTCGCCGGCGCCGATCTGCAGATCGAGCGGTTCGAGCACCCGGGTGCCGCGAAACGTCTTGGCGCACTGCGTGAGTGTGATCGGAACAGGGGCGAGTTTCATGGCGTGTCGCTGGAGCGGGATGGATGTAAGCCGCGGCGCTTCGCGCTCGTATTGCGCTGGCCGGTGGCATCGACGCCGAGCCATTGCATGGCGACCAGCAGCGGCATCGTCATGATGAAAAACAGGATCGTGTAAGCGCTGCCGATTTCGATGCGCAGCGATGCATAGGTGTCGGCGAGGCCCACCGGCAAGGTCTTGGTGTCGGGCGTGTGCAGCATCCAGGTCAGGTTGAATTCGCCGATGGAGAGCGTCAGCACTGCCAGCGCGCCCGCCACGATGCCGGGCCGCACATTCGGCAGCACGATGGTGACAAAGCGCTGCATGAAGCTCGCGCCGAGGCTGGCGGCGCCTTCCTCGAGCGTGCGCAGATCGGCGCTCGCACAGACGGCTGCGACCGCGCGCACCATGAACGGCAGCGTGAATACCACATGCCCGACCACGATGAACCAGACGCTCATGCGGAACATCGTGAAGCCGCCGTAGACTACCAGCAGCGCCAATGCCGAGGCGAGGCCGGGCAGCGCGATCGGCAGCACCAGAAACTCTTCGATGATGCGCGAAAGCCGCGTCTTGCTGCGGGCGAGCACATACCCCGCAGGCACGCCGGTCAGCAACGTGATGAAGAGCGTGGCTGCCGCGACTTCGAGCGACAGGAACACCGACGCGTGATACTGCGTCCACACTTCGATCAACCAGCGCAGCGTGAGCCCGCTCGAGACGCCCCTGAAATAGTTGACGGTCAGCCCCGCCATGATCGACATCACCACCGGCACGATCAGAAACGCGCAGAGCAACAACGTGACGAGCCATTGACCGGCAGCGAGCAAGGTGCGCGACGACGGGCGCGGCAGGGCGCGCCGCTGCCGGGAAGGCACGGGCGGCGTGGAGGGCGGCGCGCCAGGCGGCCTGGCGGTGTGGGTCACGGAGTTCATGAAAGTGTCTTCATACGGTTGGAGCGCGCCGTGAAGCGTTGCAAAGGGAAACTCAGGGAAACTCAGGGAAACTAAGCGAAACCAGGTATCACCAGACGCCACTCAAGCGCTCGCGGCGACGGCCGAACCGGTGACGCTGCGCGCCAGCGCCAGCACGAGCCAGGTCACGAGACCCAGCACGATTGACAGGCCTGCTGCCGTCACCATGTTCGCGTTGAGCGTGAATTCGGTGTAGATGGTCATTGGCAGCACGTCGATGTCGGTGGCGAGCGTGAAGGCGGTGCCGAACGCGCCCATCGAGGTCGCGAAGCAAACGGCGCCCGCTGCGATCAATCCCGGCGAGAGCGCGGGCAGCACGATGTCGCGCATGATCTGCCACGGCGACGCGCCGAGCGAGCGCGCGGCTTCTTCGAGCGACGCGTCGAGCTTGGTCGCCGAGGCCATCACCGTGACGATCACGCGCGGAATCGAGAAGTACAGATAGCCGAGAAAGAGTCCGCTCATCGAATACGCGAAGACCCATCGGTCGCCAGTCAGCTTGAGCGACAACGCGCCGATCAGCCCCTGGCGCCCCGCGAGCATGATGACCATGAAGCCGACCACCACACCGGGAAACGCCAGCGGAAACGTCAACAAGGCGAGCAGCGTGCGTTTGCCGGGAAACTCGCGCCGCGCGAGCAGCAGGCCGGAGATGACCGAAAGCACCAGCGTGGCCACCGTGACCGCGGCGGACAGCAGAACCGTCGCGCCGAGGCTCTTCATGTAGCGTGGATTTGTGAGCATCGCGCGGTACGTGTCGAATGCGTGACCGTTACCGCTCAATTGCGCGAGCGAGCCCATCGGCAACAGCCAGAACGCAATGAACACCGCCAGCGCCGGCGCAAGCAACAGGATGCGCCAGCGCAGCGGGAACGTGACGTCGTTCAATGCATCACCTGCAGGTACTGTTCGCCGAAGCTTTGCTGCATGTCTGCCATCTTGCCGAAATCGACCGCTTTGGCGCGGGCGTAGTCGCTGGCAGGCAGGAATTTCGACGCTGCCTCGGCGCTCATGGCGTTGGCACGCACCGGGCGCAGATAGGCATCGGCCCACAGCTTCTGGCCTTCGTCGGACAGCACGAAGTCGAGCACCTTCTTTCCGTTCGCTTCATGCGGTGCGCCCTTGACGAGGCTCATCACATACGGCACCGAGATCGTACCTTCCTTCGGGATCACGAATTCGACGTTCGCCTGATCCTTGTACTTCGCGCGATAGGCGTCGAAGTCGTAGTCGAGCAGGATCGGAATTTCACCGGAGAGGACGCGCGCATAGGCCGTCTGCTTCGGCACGATCGGGGCGTTGGCCTTGAGCTTGCGGAACCAGTCGAGACCCGGCTGGAAGTTGTCGAAGCTGCCGCCGAGCGCCTGATTCACCGCCACCGCGCCCGCATAGCCGACAAACGCGCTGGACGGATCGAGGTAGCCGATCATCCCTTTGTACTCAGGCTTGAGCAGATCGGCCCACGAGCGCGGCACCGGCTTGCCTTCGAGCGCGTCCTTGTTGACGAAAAAGCCCAGCGTGCCCGAATGGATCGCGAACCAGTAGCCTTGCGGATCCTTCATGTTGGCGGGGATGTCGTCCCAATGCGCCGGCTTGTACGGCTGGATGACGCCCTTGTCTTTCGCCTGAAACGCCGACGACACGCCGAGATAGACGACGTCCGCGACCGGGCTCTTCTGTTCGGCCATCAACTGCGCAATCGACTGCCCGGAGTTCTTGTTGTCGAATGGCACGCGAATGCCGGTCTTTGCCTGGATGGCCTTGATCTGGCTGGCCCAGTCGGCCCATTCGGGCGGGCAGTTGTAGCAGATCGCGGTTTCGTCGGCGTGCGCGGCGGTGGGCGCGGCGAGGCTTGTCAGTGCGGTAGCGCAGAGGAGCGCGGCCGAGAGCACCGCGGCGCTCGAGCGGCCGAGCGTGCCTGTCAGCAGCGCGCGTAAGAGTGGACCAAAGCAGGAGGAACGGCGGGTCACAGCGAGTCTCCTTGGAAGGAAAGTAGCAAGGGGTAGTGCGTTACAGGACTGGATGTCGACGTGGTGGGACGGGCGGCTACGCCTGTGGCTGCATGGAGCGCATGCGCGGGGCATCGCTCGTGTTCGAAATCGCGGCAATCGTCGCGCCTTCACGCAGCGTGTGCGGCAGCGTCAGCGCGAGCGAGGCGTCGTTGTAGGTGCCGTCGATGCGCGCGAGCAGCCGGCGCCACGCGGAGCAGCCGATTTCGCGATTTGGCGCGCAGATGCTGGCAAGCGGCGGCTGCAGCAGCTCGCCTATCGAAAGGCCGTCGAAACCGAGGATCGACATATCGGTGGGAATCTGCAGGTTGGCCCGGCGCAGGCCACGCATCACGACCATGGCGAGCAGATCGTTGCTGCAGAAGAGGGCGGTTGGGCGGTTCGCGCCCTTGGTCAGATGCGCGAGCACCGACGGTGCGAGCTCATCGGCATTGAAATCGATTTCGAGCGCGGGGGCCGGGGTGAGGCCTGCCTGCTGCATGGCTTGCGCATAGCCCAGGTGGCGCAGGCGCGCGCGGTCCGACGCGGCGAGCGTGCCCGCCAGCATCAGGATGCGGCGGTGGCCGTGGGCGATCAGCATGCGTACGCCGTCGTAGGCGGCAAGACGGTTGTCGACCGAGACCGACGGGCGGCGCACCGTATCGTTGTGCATCAGCACGTAGAGCAGGCCGGCGCGATCGAGCTCGTCGAGCAGTGGGTGTGTATCGGCGTCGGCCACCGTCAGGATCAGGCCTTCGACGCGGTGTTCGCGCAGCGTTTCGATCGCGTGGCGTTCGCGGTCGGCGTCGTACTGGGTGGTCATCAGCATCAGCCGGTAGCCCTGCGCCGCAGCCAGTTCGTCGATGCCTTGCAGACACTCGGCGAACACCGGGTTGGCGATGGTCGGCAGCACGACGCCGATCAGGCGGGTGCGCTCGCCGCGCAACTGGCGGCCAAGCGGGCTGGGGCGGAAGTTGAGGGCGTCGATCGACTGCCGCACCTTCTCGAGCGTGACGGGGTTCACGGTGTGCGGCGCGTTGATCGCGCGCGAAACCGTGGCAATCGAAAAACCTGCGTGTGCTGCGACATCCTTGATGGTGGGCGTCATCGCTGTCGTTTTCGCTCGGGTTGTAAACGTTTTCGTCGAGCGGATTATCGGCAAGCTTTGTGACCTGGCGATGACGTGGCGGGCGCAGGTTTGGTGCGGCCGCGGCGCAATGGTAGAATCGCGTCCGCCCTGCCGGGGTGATGAAATTGGTAAACATAGCGGACTTAAAAAATTGAGTGCCCGACCGGAAACGGCCGGTGCAGAACCCCTCAAACTCGGTGAAACCCCTGGTTCAGCGCAGCGCGCGCAACCGAGGCAACGCCGAGCCAAGCCCGCCGTCGCATGTGTGCGAGGGTGTGGAAGGTGTAGAGACTAGACGGGGGGCGCCTAAGGCGGTGAATGCGTAGTCAAGCAGTGCCGCGATGGTGAAGGCATAGTCCAGCGCACGAACGAGGATGCCGCCCGGTATCGTCGGCGTCGAAAGACGTGGTGTGACGAAAATCCGCCGCCTAACAGCTTGCCGGTTCGAGTCCGGTCCCCGGCACCAGAAGTTCTCCCAACGTTTCCCAGGATATACCAACAATCCAGCTAATTCAAGGCTTTACGCTTGGATTGGGCAACCTTGGGTGCGTTGACAGCAACGAAAAACGGGGGCATCTTTGGGGGCAGTTTCCACTCCCCGGCATTATTCAGATGCCCCCTCGCTCATGCCCCTTACTGACGTCGCCGTTCGTGCGGCAAAGCCCCGTGACAAGTCCTACAAGCTTGCCGATGGTCAGGGCATGTACCTCGAGGTCATGCCGACGGGCGCGAAGTACTGGCGACTGAAGTACCGGATTGACGTCGACGGCAAGCCTACAGAAAAGCGCTTGGCGCTTGGCGTCTACCCAGCGGTGTCTATACACGAGGCGAGAAAGGGTCGTGACGCTGCGAAGGACAAACTGCGCGCCGGCCTGGATCCGGCGGTTGAGAAGAAACGTATGGCCGACGAACGGGCCGTCGAGCTGGAGAAAATGGCTGCCGCCGCGCGCACTGTCGCGGATGCATTCGAGGAATACGGCAAGAAGGTATCGCCGAAGAAAGAGGGCGCTCGTGCCGAGCAGCTTCGTCTGACGCGATTCCTGCGTGATTTTCCTGATCTGGCTGCCATGCCGCTTGCCGACTTCAATACTCCACATCTGGCGGACTGGCGCGACAGACGTCTGTCTGGCTACACGAAAGCAGATGGCACCGAAGCGCGAGCTGTGACATCCGCTTCTGTGAATCGTGAAATCAACCTGATCCGCAATGTGTTCACCGTCGCCCGCGAGGAATGGCACTGGATGGGGCACAACCCGTTCAAGGGCTTGCGTCTGCCGCCCGAGGGCGCTGCCCGCACGCGGCGAATCGACCCATGGACGGAAGTGCGGCCGATCGTACGATGGCTGGGCTATCGGACTGGGCATGCCCCGGAGACAAAGAACCAGGAGGTGGCGCTGGCCTTTCTCGTGGCGCTGCGCACCGCCATGCGCGCCGGCGAGGTGATTGCGCTTGGAAAGAGCAGTCTGGATATGAACAAGCGTGTCGCCACGATCAAGCACAAGATGCAATATCTGACGGGGCGCCCCCGGGAGATCCCGCTCTCACGCGCGGGTGCCCGGCTGCTGCAACCGATAGCCGATCGGGAACACTGCTTCACGGTGACGTCAGCTTCGTTGGATGCCCTGTTCCGGAAGGTCAAGGACTCGCTGGGGATCGAGGGGCTGCACTTTCACGACAGTCGTGCAGAGGCTCTCACGAGGCTATCAAGGAAAGTGGACGTGATGACGTTAGCCAAGATAAGTGGTCACAAGGATCTGCGCGTCCTGCAGGAACACTACTACCGCGAGACGTCCGAGCAGATCGCGGCGAGACTGTGATCGTACCCCTGCATAGAAGTAGCGAGACGGGCGTGAACCGATCTGGTTTGTGCGTGCGGTAAATAACGCCTATTAATTTATTCTATTAGTCAGGGTGTATCCGAGAGGATACAGTGACGCCATGAACACGATCAACCAGACCGATGAGTTCGCCGAATGGCTCCATGATCTGAAGGATAGAACAGGAAAGGGCGCGATCGTTTCTAGGATTCAGCGGGCACGGTTGGGAAATTTCGGGACCCACAGGGACCTGGGAGATGGGGTTTCTGAAATCAAGATCGACGTTGGTCCCGGCTACCGTGTGTACTACGGTCGGCAAGGTGGAACCGTGTATCTGTGATCTGTGGTGGCGACAAATCTAGCCAGGATGCAGACATCAAGCGCGCCAAGGCAATTTGGAATCAATTCAAGAAGGAGCAGCGACCATGAGCACGGCAGAGAAGGTAAAGATTTCGCCCTTCGATGCGTCGGAATACCTCGATAGCGAAGAAGCGATTGCGTCGTACATCAATGCGGCAATGGAAGCAGACGATCAAGACGTGTTGCTTCTTGCGATTGCCGACGTGGCCAAGGCCCGCGGCATGGCTCAAGTGGCGGCAGACGCCGGCCTTGGCCGGGAGAGTCTGTATAAGGCGCTCAAGCCAGGCGCGCAGCCTAAATTTGATACCGTGAATAGACTGATGCACGCTCTCGGTATCAAGTTCGCTGCAGTTCCTGACGGGAAAAACTAACAGGCGTGCTAGATCGTCCAGTGCCCCGCCCCGAGCGGGGTTTTTCACATCCCTAGTTTTTCCCCGCGACAAAATCCAAAGTCTATTCTTGCACCGACGCTCTGTCCGTCGGCGCACATCATCACGCCATGCTGGCAAACAGGTTAGCTGCGGAGTTGGTCGAGTTCCTTCTGGGCGTCCGCTCGCCGCGCGTCGATGTAGTCGGCAAGATCCTGGATGTGGACACCACTGGCTGACTTCTGGCTTTTCTCGATCCGTACAAGCGGTAGTGCGATTTCGCCCAAGGCAATTTTGCGCACGAGCTTGTCGACCTCTAAATGTGGAAAATAGTCTCGACACACTGCGTCAATCGGAACGACTGCGGTTGCATCGTATTGGGCCAGAAGCAGGAAAACGGTTTTCATAGATTGCGTTCTTATCGGGAAGATCTGATGAGCAAGAGCTTGAGTGTCGACCGCGACCGATTGTATGAGGAGGTTTGGCGAGACCCAATGATGGTGGTGGGGGAAAGGTACGGCATTTCGAGACCGACAATCAAATGGGCATGTATCCAGATGGGCATCCCACTACCTCCCCAGTCATACTGGACCCACCTTTCGCACGGCCTAAAAATTGTAGAGCAGTCACCTTTGCCTCCGCGTGGCTGGAATCAACCACAGACTATCAGTCGCGCCGAACTGCTGAAGCAGGAGCCAAAGAGGCGGGGAACGCCCGAGCAACTCCGGAAAAGGCGGGAAAAGGCGCGACGCATCCTGGAGGAGAACATCCGTTACGGCGCGTTGATGGAGGAAGTGGACGGCTGGCACCGCGCCGAGTCGATCCGGCGTTACCTCAGCGAGCTCGACCGACGCATCGCTGCCGGCGGGACGCCCACCGAGGGCTATGCCGAATGGCGAACGTGGGTCGAGCAGTGCGCTGCGGATCACGGCCGCTGGCATCCAGTGCGCCGTCTACACCAGCCGCGAATCGAAGGATAAGTGCGACGAGATCGTAACGGAGTTCAGGAAGCCGGATTCACACATCCGCGGCCTGATCACCGTTTCGAAGGCAACCAAAGGTTTCGACGTGCCCGACGTCGGCTGCATCATCATGGCGCGGCCGCTGCGCAGGTCGGTTGCCGAGCATATCCAGTTGCTAGGGCGCGGTCTTCGCCTCAGCGCTGAAACCGGAAAAACCGAGTGCGTCGTACTGGATCATTCCGGCAACTGCGAGCGGTTTTGGGACGACATGAACGACTTCTTCGAGACCGGCGCGCTCGAACTCGACGACGGTACCAAGAAGCCCAAATCCGAGAAGAAAAAGCCCAAGCCCGAAGACGTGATGGTGAAGTGCCCGCACTGCGCAGCCCTGCACAAGGCGCGTCCGTTCTGTCCTGGCTGCGGCCACGAATACCCGGATGTGTCGCTGTCGGCGGCGCGCAAGAAGCGCGACGACGTGCGTGAGAATCTGGCGGCCGGAATCGATCCTGGCGAGGCGAAGCGGCTGAAGAAGCGTGCGGTGCGTCTTGCCGCGGCCAACTCGTTTGAGGTGGTTGCACATGGCTGGATGAACGAGCGCAAGACCTATGTGGAAATTGGTCAGTATGAGAAGACGCTGGCACGGTTCAAGAGTGACGTGTTTCCGTGGCTCGGCAGTCGAGTGCGAATCCTTCCTCACGGTCGACGCGGTCTGCGCGCTGCCGCGGCGGCACGCGCTGGCTCGCAAACGGACCATCGCCGTGTCCGATCTTGTGGGCGTCCCTTTGATCGCGGGTGCCCCGGGTGTTTTTCAGCAGGCGCTCGAGGAGTCATTTGCACGCGCGGGCATTGAGCCACGCTTTGTCCTGATGGCGCAGTACACGGCAGCGCGGTGCGGCCTTGTGGCTGAAGGGCTGGGACTCGCCATTGTCGACCCGCTGCCAGCCCGCGAACTGACCGGTTTGCCCATCGTGCTGCGGCCCTTTCAGCCTCGTTTGCCCATTGAGACGATGCTTATCCGACCGGGCGGGAGGCCGCCTGATAGCCTCGCAGCGCGCTTCATCGATCTTCTGAAGGCCGAACGCGATGCTGTGATGTCAAAATCTATCGACTATCGCTGAAGCGCACTACCCGTGCATCGAATCTACAGCGGGGGCCGAGGCTCAATCCACCTAGGATTAAATACAGAAATCAAGGGTTGTCTGCCGCTTCGAATGTCCTATGGCGGCTCGATAGCTGCCGGTCACGGCGGCGAGGCGGTCGACCGAAGTGGGTCGGCTACGGCCGACCGCATCGGGCAGCAGCCGCCACTTTGAGACAACCACCGCAGTTGTGTGGATGGCCGCTGGCAACGGCGGTCCGGCCGATTGCCGTGAGCGCTCACGGTTGGGCCGAAGTTTGTTGCGACATCGAAGGCGGTGTTTCGCAGGCTCCAGCCCGACTGACGGCCCGCCGAATAGGGCGTCGGGCTACACGGGAATTTTTACGCCAAGGTGCCAGGAAAGCCGCCAGGGACTTCGTGCGTTGATATTCGGACTGGCAAAAAAGCGTTGACCGCGATCAGAGAGCCTTGATGAAATCGATGAACGCGCGCAGCGGCGCGGGCACGAGACGTCGCCCGGGATAGTAAAGGAATGGCCCGGAGAAAGATCGCCACCAAGGTTCGAGGACGGGTTCGAGGGCGCCGCG
Source organism: Paraburkholderia sp. (assembly GCA_035948995.1). Classification (GTDB taxonomy): domain Bacteria; phylum Pseudomonadota; class Gammaproteobacteria; order Burkholderiales; family Burkholderiaceae; genus Paraburkholderia. The sequence goes on from DASZIR010000141.1 coordinate 27,519, forward strand.
CTCAAGATACGGGCGCAACCAGTCTTCGAAGAGGTGCACGATGCCGGCACCGGCGATCGCTGCGTCGACGATGAGATCGGTTGCCCCGCCGATCTGTACCAGCAGGGGACCAGCTGGGTCGACCCGCACCACCTCGCCACCGTGCTCGAACTCCCAGGGTGGCATCGCGCCGCTGGCGAAACGGCCGAGGAGGCACGAGTGGCCGAGCAGCTCACGCGGGTGCGTGGGCCGGCCGTGGCGATCGAGATAAGCGGGCGCGGCAGCGGTCGCGAAGCGCTGGACGCGGGGGCCTATCTGCACAGCGATCATGTCCTGCTCCAGCCGTTCCTCGTAGCGGATTCCCGCGTCGCATCCGGCCGCCAGCACATCGACGAAACTCTCCTC
>DASZIR010000142.1:0-4302 GCA_035948995.1 Paraburkholderia sp.
TGAAGACCACCGTACGGCCTGACACCCTATGCTGGAATAAGCAGCGCTGGGGCGACGCCGAAAATCGCAACGCTAAAGCGTTGCTCAAGGCGGCGTAGCCGCCTCGGAATCCTCGTCCTTCAGGGCGAGGAGGAAGTCAAGGTCGCAAGTCCCTTCAGTCGCGTCTTCATGCTGGTCTCGATGCTGGCGTCAACGAGGGCACCAACCCGCGACCCGTGACCATGAAAATCATGGAAGCGCGGCCTCGCCGGCCCCCTGGGCCGCCACGGGCTTGCTGCACAGGCGCCGCGCCGCCATCAGGAAGAACAGCGCCGACGCGATGGCCACGATATCGGCCCCCAGCAGCACCTTCGTGAGCGGCGCGCTCACGCCGGCGTGCGCCAGCGCGTCGCTCACCGAGCCAATGGCAAAGCTGCCGATGGCGCCGGCGAAGACGTTGATCAGCAGCATGCAGCAACCGGTAATGGTCGAACGCATCTGCGGCGGAGTCAGGCTCTGGATGACCGTGATGGCCGGTCCATACAGCGCCAGCGGGAGGAAGAAACCGGCGCACATCCCCACGTAGAAGAGGGGGGAGCCGGCCGGCGCCAGGCGGTAAGCGATCATCAGCGGCGCTGCCAGCAGCACCAGTATCAGCATGAACGTAGCGAGCCCGCCCGGGAGGCGACGCGCGTAGCGGTCGCCCAGCACGCCGCCGGCAACGGCACCCAGCGTGCCGAACACGATCTGCAGCACGCCGATCGTCCTGGCGATGCCGGCGCCATCGAAGCCGCGCTCGCGCACCAGCCATAGTTGCGCGAACGAAAGCCCGGCCACGACCATGTGGACCAGCACGAAACCAGTGATTGTCAGCACGATGGTCGGGTTCCCGCGCAGCAGGGCAACGACGGCGCCCACCTGCGCGGCGAAAGGTTCGCCGCGCGCGTCTTGCGGCCGCTCGTCGCGGCGCTCGCGCAGCAGCGATAGCGGCATTGCGATGGCCATCCCGATCGCGCCCAGCGCGAGAAAAGTCGTGCGCCAGCCATGCTCGGCGCCAAACGTGCCGGCGAGCAGGAAGCTAAAGCCGATGCCAACCGGAATGGCCATGAAGAAGAGGCCGATCGCCGCACTTCGCCGCTGGGGGGCAAAGACTTCGTACAGCAGCGCCACCGCGGCCGGGATCAATGCGGCCTCGCCACTGGCGACGAGAAAGCGTGCTGCTACCATCTGCCCGAAGGTGTGCGCCGTGCCGGAGGCTGCGGTGCATACGCTCCAGATGACGAGACCGACGGCGATCAGGCGGGGGCGGCTGAAGCGGTCGGCGAGTGTTCCCATGAGCACCGACATCACACCGTAACTCAAGACCCACACGGCACCGACCAGGAAGCCGTACTGCGCGTTGCTGAGCGCCAGCTCCCGGGTGATCTGCGGCGAGAAGCCAAGCAGCATGTTGCGGTCGATCTGTCCGAGAAGGTGAATCGTCAATAGCGTGGCGAGCACGGCGCCCGGCCTGTTCTTCCAGTTCATGGGTGTCTCCTTTTCGGCTACATTGGCCGAATGTGTAGGAATGTCGACATGCTGGGCCCCAAAATGCCTTGGCGGAGCCCGTGCGTCTTCAATCGTATTCGATCAGCGCGAGGTCCTGGCCCTCACGCACCGCTTCGCCTTCCTTGACGAGTACGGAGATCAGGCGGCAGCTCTCGGGCGCCACCACTGGAATTTCCATCTTCATCGATTCCAGTGTCAGAACAACCTGATCTTCATCCATGTTGTCGCCGGGTTGCGCGTCGATCTTCCAGACCGTACCGGTGATTTCGGATTTGAGTGCTCGTTGGGTCATGTCGGTTCTCGCTAAAGGTCAGAAGTAGGTCGGCCACGCCCGCATTTCATGCAGGCCTACACCGGCGCTTCTGGAGCGGCGGTGAGTACGGAAGGCCTCAATCAGGAATGAACGGGTCTGCTCGGGTTTGATGACGGTCTGCACGCCGAACGCCCCGGCCAGCGCGTAGGCCGAGGTGTCTCGCACAAGTTCAGACTTCAAGGCCTCGAACCGCTGCGCGTCGTCGCTGCGACTGACACCGTGCAGCACCCCGACTGCGACCTCGGGATCCATGAAGCTCACATCGGCGCCGGGCCACGCGGCCACTTCGTCGCTGTTGCGCCCGCCGCCCATGTTGATGTAGGCCTGTCCGAAACTCTTTCGCAGGATGACCGAAACCTTGGGTACGGAACACAGTTGAACCGCGTGAATCATGTTCATGATGTGCGCCGGTGCAGCCTTACGCTCACCCTCCAGGCCGACCAGGAACCCCGGGGTGTCAACGAGGAACAGCACCGGGATATTAAATGAATCGCAGAGCACGAGAAACGAGGTGACCTTGCGGCACGCGTCGGGGTCCATCGCGCCGGCCTTGAACATCGGGTTCGAGGCCACGATACCGACGCTCTCGCCGTTCAGGCGCGCGAGGCCGGTGACCGCGGCGCGCCCGAACCGGTCCTTCAGCGGGAAGAAGCTGTCGCGGTCGACGATGGCGGGGATGACCTTGCGCATGTCGTAGGTCTTTGCGCGCGCGGCGGGTACCAGTTCGGTGAGCGGCGCGCTCAGGGGCTCGACGTCGGCGCCAGCGGTGCGGCTGGGTGCTGGCTCGCCGGCGTGCGAAGGCAGGTACGACAGGAAGCGGCGGATTGCGTCCAACGCCTCCTCATCGGTCGCCACCACCATGTCCACCAGACCGGTTTGTTCTGCATGCAGCCGCCAGCCGCCGAGCTCTTCCGGATCGATCGCTTCGCCGATGGCCGCTGACGTCACGCGCGCGCTCGACACGGCGAGAAAGGCGCCCTTGCGCATCACGACGAAGTCCGACAGGCAGGTATACCACGTCGACGACCCGAGGCACGGGCCGAGCACGGCGCTGACCCACGGGATCTCGCGGCGGCGGCAATATTGCTGAGGGTCGAGGCCGGCTTGCGCCATCGCTTGCGCGCCGAGCGAATCGGGCACACGTGAACCCGACGACTCGCCCAGGAAGATCAGCGGTGCGCCATTGCGTGTCGCAACCTCCTTGATCCACGCAATCTTGCGCATGTTGGTGCTCGACGAGGACGCGCCTTTCACGGTCATGTCGTTCGAGACCACGGCAACGCGGCGCTCCTCGACCCGGCCGAGGCCGGTGATCTTGCCGTCTGCGGGAGTCGACTCGCGATCTGCGGCCAGTGCCGACGTGGCAAGCAGGCCGATTTCCTTGAACGAGCCTTCGTCGAGCAGACGTTCGACCCGTTCCCGGGCGTTCAGCGCGCCGGTCGCGCGCCGCTGCTCGAGCCTGGCGCTGCCTCCCATCGCCAGGGCATGGCGCAGGCGGGCGTCGAATTGTTCAGACTGTTCTGAATAGGTAGCGGTGGTCACAGGGGAAGCTCCGAAAGAGGTGTCGCGATGATGGCTACAATAACATCAAGTCTTATTGTTGACAATGACACAATCCGCAAATATCATTGAGTCAACGGGGTAGCCACGAACACTCCTGACTGAACATTGAAATGAAACGCGTTCCTGTCACGCCTGGTGACGGATGCGCCGGACCCGGTGATCGGCCGTCTGTCTGGCGACGGTGATTCCAGTTTCACGACCACAGAGTCCGAGGCGCCTGGCTTCGTTCACGACGGGATCCCTTCGCGACTGATGGTTCGCGCCATGGAGAATTGAGAGATGTCACTGACACACACAGACGTCACCCGGATCCTCGAGCTGCTCGATCGGGCAGCCGAACTGGATTCGCTGGAGGTAAGGCTGGGCGACTTCGTCGTTCAGGCAAGCAAGCCCGGTGCCGTCGCCCCGGACAGCGCGGCGGTGTTTCGGCCCGCCGCGCCGGCTTCGCCGGCAGCCACGCACGTGACGCCGAACGCTGTGCCGGCCACGGAAACCGCCTTGCAGATTCCGGAAGGCATGGTCGCGATCCGTGCCCCGATGGTCGGTACCTTCTATAGCAGCCCGCGCCCGGGCGAGCCGCTGTTCGTCGAGGAGGGCGGGGTCGTCGAGGCTGGCGCGACCGTTTGCCTGGTCGAGGTCATGAAAATGTTCAATTCGGTGGAGAGCATCACGCGCGGCATCGTTCACAAGATTCTGGTCCGTAACGGCGAACTGGTGCAGCACAACCAGGTGCTCATGCTGATCGCGCCGCTTCCCGCCTGACCGAAACGAGGAGAGTCACTCATGGTTCCAGTCGTCAAGCACGACATCCGGCGCGTCTTCGTCGCCAATCGCGGCGAGATCGCCGTGCGTATCATTCGCGCCTGCCGCAGCCTCGGCATCGAGACGGTCGCTGGCCT
>DASZIR010000143.1:0-13444 GCA_035948995.1 Paraburkholderia sp.
CTTTCCCTTCTGTCCAAAGCGTGCTTTGCCTGGGTCATCCTGTACGTCGTGCTCAGCATCCGGTCCGCGCTATGGATCGGCAGCCGGCACGGCGGCAAAGTATTTCTTCTTGAGTTCCAGTCCCGTCGCGCTCGCGGCAAACGCGAAAGCGCCCGGGCAAGATGGCTAAAAGCAATGGGCATCGGCGCGGCGCTGGCCATGCCGGTGGGCATCGTCGCGTTTGTGGCGTCTCTGGTGGGACCTGGGGCTTCTATCCGACCCGGTCCGCAGACCCCTGTTGCACTGCCCCAAAAGTGGAAAACGCGTTGCGTTGACTTCCCACAACTCAGCGCGGTTTTCCGCTCGTACCCAGCAGGTTCGCCAGTGCCTTGAGCACTTCGCGATCGCCAAAATGGGCAACCGCCTGGTCTCTGATCAGCGCCCGGTTCCATAAGTCATGATCCGGCAGATTGTTGGCGAGATCGGCCACCGATCCAAATGTCGTTAGTCCATCTATTTTTCCGCTACGCCTTGCCCATTCAAGAAAAGGTGTACTGACTGCGAAAACCGGCACACCCAGCGTAGCGGCAAAGAAGTACGTGCCGCTTACGATCATGTCGTCGTCCGCATGCGCGATGAGCACACCTCTTGAGTGAGCGATGATCTCTTGCGCCGTTAGCCCATCGACGTAGCCAGGCCGAATCTCAACCTCTTTGCCTCGCGCGAGATCGTTCAGCTTCGCAACGTACTCCGGCGCGTCGCATGAACCGAACACGAGCAGGCGCTTGCCCACAGGTAAAGCCGCGATCAGCTCATCGATCTTCTTGTAGGGCAACAGCCTGCCAAACACGACGTAATAGTCCTGAACGCCCTTTTCTGCCGCGTCGGCAACGTATTCACGCCTGTACAAGGGATGGGGAACATACTGTCTGCGAGCCGTCTGCTGCAGGTGGCCCGAATGAAACATGGCGGCGCTGAACAGCGATTCCGCGAAATCGATCAGCAACCGGGCATATCTTCTCGCATCACCCACCGCGTGATGCAGATAGTTGTTATGCCGGACAAAAATCTGCCGTCGCGCAATCGCCTTCCACCACAGTATCTTGAGGAAGAACTTGCAAACACCGAGCGGCGAAACGCCGCCGGTACGGCGATTGATGATCAAATTCTCTTCCCAGTTGATAAATACAAAATCCATACGCTCCAACCGGCCCGCCATCCGCCTGAACAGTCCCGCAGGGCTTAGCCCTGGAACCGGACGTACCTCACCGAACCTGGACAGCAGGACTCGCATATTTTCAACATATTCATTCTCGATCTCGAATGGAAGGTATCCGATCTTAAGCCCACTCATTTCACACCCTCGACGAAAGCCCACGCTTGCGGATCGGGCACGGTGCGCCCCGATCTAATCACGGTAGATCTGCTGTAACACAACGCGCCTCGAATTGACTGTTGCCGGGACCACACAGATGATGATGGTCATGAACACCTCGGTCGCCGCCACCGAATACGCGGCGCCTACGCCACCCCAGAAATAGATGGCCACCGGCGTTTGACAAAGATGAAACAACGCGCCGACCAGATAGATTCGCCTGGCATAAAAACTTGCGCAATGTGCGCGTCAGAAGCGGTCCCGTGCGAGTTTCGTTGCGGGGCCGTTGCAACGGAATGCCCATGCCGCGCCGAGACGCGCAGAGCGTGCCTGAGAGCCCGAAGTTATTATTTCGGAATACTTATCTATTTTATTTCGACGCGGGCAGACTTGCGCACCGCTGCCTCCTAGCTACTGACCATTGAGCAATCCAAACACCGCTACGCCATTCGTTGTGCCAACATAAACTTTTCCATTCGCGATCATCGGCGTGATGAACTTGTTGCCCTGGCCGAATTGATCGCGCGCGTTAGCCGCCTGGTTGGTGTTGTACAACTCGGTGGCGAGATTGGCCGCGCTATACGCGTGCAGCACCGCGATATTGCCGTTTTCCACCGCCCAGAGAATGCCGTTCGCGGTGCCGTTGGCGGACACGCCTGGCGTGGAGCCGGGCGAGCCGAAACTGGTTGGCGTGTGGCTCAGCGGCGTCGTCGATACCTGCGCGCCAGCCACGCTGAACGCCTTGATGCTGTCGCCGATCGAGCCGAAGTAAACCGTGTTGTTAAAGTACGCGGGCATGCCGAACTCGGACCCCGTGAGCTGTCCACTGATCTGCTGGTAGATGTTGTTGGCACTCGCGCTGAATTTTCCCATCGAGTCCCGGTTGACCACATAGATGATCGAATCCTTGCCTGCACCAATCGCAAGATGATGGACCGTGCCGCTCGAATCCGTGAGATCCGGCAGCACCAGCGCGCCGCCCGAACCGAGATCCTCATCGGCCTGCGACTCGGCTGCCGTGTTCGACATGCCGAAGTAGTCGCTGACCGTGAGTCCGTTGGTTGTGCCGAGCTTCATGAACGAGTTGCCGTAGTCGCTCTGGGCCGGATATCCGTTCGCGTTGAGCGTCGTATCGAAGGTGCCGTTCGCATCGAGGAAATAGATGGACTGGCCGTCCGACGCCATTCCCGCGCCACTCATCCAGATCGAGCCCTCCGTGCCATTCGGCGTGAGATTGAGCACGCTCGTCTGCAGCAGCGTGTCCGCGCTATAGGCGATCACCCAGCCGTTATAGGGCTCCGTATCGCAGTGCGAGGTCCAGCCGGTATAAATCGTCCCGTTCAACAGCAGCAGCGACTGACGCTCGGCGTATTGCGCCGGATTGAACACGACATAGCCGCCCGAGCTGTTCGGACCGCTCCCCGGGTACGACGCGGAGACTTCCGTCGGGCCGCCGAACAGTTCGGCGCCGGTGGTAATGTCGAGCGCGTGGATGCGCTGGTGATAGCCGCCTGAGGCATCCTTCGACATGCCGACCACATAGATTGCACCGTTCGGCCCGCGCGTGCGGTCGATGACCGGCGTCGAAGTAATGCCGATCTGCGGCGAGATCTGCGTGCAACCGCGGTTGTCGCTCGTCGTCTCGCCGCTGCCGAGCGTCGAGACCTTCCAGAGCTGGGCGCCGGAATCGGCGTCGAACGCGTAGACGCTGGCGTTCTCGGTCGCCACGTACAGGACGTTGTGCACGACGCCCGCGATCGTCACCTTGGACAGATAAAGCGGCTCGGCGTCCACCTTGCCGTCGACGCTATCGAAGCCGACCTTGCCGAAGGTGGCGGAATTCACGTTCGCCGGCGTGAGCGTCGTCTCGAACAACTGCTGGCCGGTGCGCGCGATGTCGTTGTGATAGGTCGCGACGTCGACCGACGCAACGGAGCCCGAACCGCTCGACGTGCTTCCTGAACCGGTACTGGAACTGGTGCCCGAACCGCTGGTGGAGCCGGACCCCGTCCCCGATCCGGAGCTGGAACCCGTGCTTGAGCCGGAATTGGCGTTACCGCTGTCTCCGCCACCGCCGCTGCATCCAACAAATATCGCGACGACGAGATACGCGTATAAAAGGTGCCTGCGACCCTGGCCTTTCATGTGTCCCCTCCACAATCAAGCGGGCCGGTTGATCCGGTGCCGTCTGATGATTATCCGCGCGCGCCGGGCCACCATGCGAGCCGGTTCGCAGGGCGCGGAACAAATGGCGGGAAAAAGGGACTATTTGGCGGGAAAAAGGTCCGTGCCGGTCACACGTCAGTCGCGGGGTTCTGCCGGCGGCGCCATTTATTGCGCTGCACTTATGCGCGGCTTGACGGCACCGCGGTCGCGGCGCCAACGTTTCGCCGCTCGCAGACGCAGCTTTCGCACCGGTGCCATCAAGCGCCATAACGGCGAATTCTGCACCTGTGCGAGTTGGGTCTTGACGTCATGCAGCGCCGCCCGGGCCGCTGCCAGTTCGCACGTCAGGACTGCATCGATTCCCGCACCGTCGATCAGCGCGACATCCACCACACGGGTGGCACGGCCCGCAGGCACCCGGGCCTGCGGCCAGTTCGCCGCCGTGCCAAAGGCCATCACCTGGGTGGCCTGCGCCAGCTTGCTGGTCCAGAGCGAAAGCGCGTCCGCCTCGATGCTGCCATTCGTTGCCAGCTCCCGGCCCCAACGCAGCGCCTCGAGGTGGACTTGCAGACCCTCGAGCGCGTCAAAGCCGCAGCCACGCTCGGCCGTTTCTTCGCGGCGCGCGCTTCGCAACGATGGCGAAAGGCCGGTGAGATCACCAAGCCAACGCTCGGCGCCTTCAACGTAGGCGGGAGAACGGCCGGCCAGATCGCAATCGAAGATCGCGTCGGCGTGGGTTGCCGCGTCTCTTAGCGTAAGCAGCCAGTGCGCGAGAAAAGCACGATACGCCTGCAGCGGCGCAAGCGTGGCGATGTGCGCCTTATAGAAGGCGATACTCGCCTCGAATGTCGGCACGTGGAGCCCCGTGGGGCCTACCGAAGCCATCGAACTCGTCGAACTCGTCGAACCTGTGGAACCATCAGGCCGCGGCGGCAAATCGATCTGCAGTGCGTCCATTGTCTGCTGAACGATCGGCACGTGCCGGTTCAACGCCAGCACCGCAAACGGCACGGCCACAAAATGGGGGTTGCGGTGCGCGGCAAACAGTTCCCAGCAAGACTGCCACTGCGAAATTGGATTTTTTTCGACCACGACGTGCACGGCATCGGGAAAAGCCGCCCGGAACCATTGAAGCCGTCCGAGTGACCGGCAGAACTTGAGGACCGGCACGCGGCCCTGTTCGTGTGCGGCGCGCATCAGTCCGCGCAGATAGCCTGCGAGGCGATCAGCCCCCTCCGGGGTTTGCCCGTCGAAGCGGTCGATCGCAAAGCGCCGTTCGTAGCCCGGGATGCCGCGCGCCCCCGGCTCGAGCAGATGGGCAAACTCCGCAAAATACGGGGCGTCGAGCGAAGGGTGACCCGAGTGCCAGCTGTCGGCCGTGCTGCTCGCGAGCGTTGCCGGGTCGATCGTCGCGAGCATTTCGTGCAGCGGCTCGTAGTAGGCGGTGACATTGTCGAGCCGCCGAAAGCACGACCACAACCATGTGCCGGCCGTCCGGTAGCCGGTGTGGAGCAATACGGCCTGGGAGCTTGAGGTCATGGAATCAGTGAATCGCGCGGCCCTGCGTAGGCGCGTGGGATTCATGCGAAGTGTAAGTTGGCGCGCAATTGCTCGAACGCGCGCGAGACCTGGCTGACGGACAACATGTACTTCCAGTAGCGCTCTTTCAGAAATCCGGTTGGCAGGTAGGTGCTGCCGATCAGCACCTGCCCTGCCCCCCAGCCGGGGCGCCACGTGTGCGCGATGCCGCGGCGCATGAACAGCGACAGGGTGGGAATATGCAGGCTCGACGCCAGATGGCCGATACCTGAATCGTTACCGATGAACCAGCCGGACTCGTAAATCCACGTGGCGACGTTCTCGAGCGAGCCGAGCTCGGGGAGCGTCAGGCCGAAACGCTCGATGTGCATCCAGTCCGCGCGCTCCTGCGGCGCCACGACGAATTCCGGGCTGAAGCCCAGTTCGCGCAGCCTGATGGCGAGCCGGATGAAGCGCGACGGCAGCCAGCACTTGTCCGCCGTGCTGGCGGTCGGATGAATGGCGACACGCGTGGGGTGCTTCCGGTGCTGCAGACCGGGCGGAGCCGTCATGCCGTTGCTCTTGTGAGCGCCCGCCAGACCCAGTTCGTCGCGGCAAAATTGGGCGAGCCGGTCTGCCATCGATTCGGACGAATGAACCCGGCAGACGTGGTCGAGCAGCATCACCCGCGGATGGCATTGTTCGAGGCCGGCAAAGGGCTTGTTGCGATGCATCTGGATGACCGTGTCGAAACACGACAGCCCTGCCGCGAGATCTTCCGCGTCCAGATCGGCCTGGGTCTCGACGCCGGGGAACCAGTCGCGCAACGACTGGATCTGCCGCCCGAATACGGTGACCAAAACCCCGTGTTGCTGAAGATTTCGCGCGATCGTCATCATCAGCAGCGAGTCACCGATTGCGGCTGAAAGAACCAACGCTACGCGAGATACTGGCTGAACAGCCGGCCACATAGATACGCCCGGATAACACGCCCACGGTTGGGGGAGGGCTTGCCCGTCCAGGAACGGACTGATGCCGTCTGAACCCCGAGCAGTCTAGAGCCGGTGCATATTAATAGAGTTACGAACTCGATTACTAACGTTTACCAGTAAGGTTGGCTTACGAGTAAGGCTTACGCACAGGTCCGACAACCGTTCAGGCGTCCCCGGTTCCGAACAGATCTCCGTGCGTGACGACCGCGGCGATCCATCTATCCAGTTCGCGGCGGTCCATCTCCAGCAATTGTTCCGGCAAGCCGGCGGCGTCGGCTACGCCCAGCAGGTTGTGAAGGGCGAGGAAGGCCTTGGTTTGCGAATACATCACGTGAGCGAGCCGCTTGCGCGCCTCGGGATGAGCCCGGCCGGCCGCATGGGTGTCTTCGATCGCCTGCGACAACTTTTCGCTGATATAGCTCAGCGGCACGCCATAGCGAACTTCTCGAGTCGTGTACGCCGGACCAGTGGACGACATCTTCAAACTCACATCCCATCCTTATCAATGTACAGACGTATTGAATTCACTTTATATGCATGCCTAATTACATGCACGTGAAAGGCGTCGAATGCACGCCACTTTCAGGCGCTGACATCATACGCCTCGACAGGCTTGCGTTGGGCGGTATTGTGCCGCCGGATTGCACCGCCCGATGCCGGCACGAATCGATCATAAACGGAATGACCTGGTCGATCTGTGGATGGTTCGTCTAGATTTGTGTCCTTTTGTCACCAGCGCCGCCGGCATCGCGAGGGCCGGCAAGGAAGTGCTCGCCGCCGATCCGCACCCGGGCAATCCGCCTGGATGTCCGCCAATTTCGCCAGGACGTCCACATTTCGACACCGCGACCTATACTTTCAAAATCATTTTCGCTTCATTTCATTTCGCTTCATGCGAGGTGTAGTTGCGCCCGTCTTATCCGGCGCGCCACGCCGCCGCCAATCATGCCTGTTCTCCTTTGCCGTTCCCTCAAGTAATAGCCGCGTGCGTGGAGGTGCCCCATGGTCAATCTAGCCAGCAATGCAATTGAAGACCTCAAAGTTGCAACGAGAGGGCAAGTGCTGCTGCCCGCCGATCCCGGTTTTGACGAAGCGCGCCGCATCTGGAACGCCATGATCGACCGTCAGCCCGCGATCATCGTGCGTTGCGCGGGGGTGGCGGATGTGCGCCGGTCGGTGGTGTTCGCGCGCGATAACGGCCTGCCGCTCGCCGTGCGCGGCGGCGGCCATAACATTGCGGGCAGTGCCATCTGCGATGACGGCCTCGTCGTGGACCTGTCACCGATGAAATCCGTGCGCGTCGATCCGGTCGCACGCCGCGCCTATGTTGAACCGGGCGCCACACTGGGCGATTTCGACCATGAGGCACAGGCTTTCGGACTGGCAACGCCCCTCGGAATCAATTCGACCACCGGCGTCGCAGGCCTGACGCTCGGCGGCGGATTCGGCTGGCTCAGCCGCAAGTACGGCATGTCGGTCGACAATCTCGTCTCGGCAGACGTGATCACTGCCGATGGCGAGCTGCTGCATGCCAGCGAAGACAGGCATGAAGACCTGTTCTGGGCAATTCGCGGCGGCGGCGGCAATTTCGGCGTGGTCACGATGTTCGAATTCGCCGTGCATCCGGTGGGGCCGCAGGTATTCGGCGGACTCGTCGTGCTGCCGCTCGAACAGGCCAAAGCGGCGCTTGTGAAATATCGTGCCGCGGTCGAAGCCATGCCGGACGAGCTGACCGTCTGGGTCGTGCTGCGGCTCGCCCCGCCGCTGCCGTTCTTGCCGCCGGAGGTGCATGGCAAACCCATCATTGCGTTTGCTATCTGCTACAACGGCCCGCTCGACGACGGTCCGCGCGCAGTCGAGGAGGTGCGCCGCTTCGGCACCCCTTACGGCGAACAACTGGGGCCCATGCCGTATGAGATGTGGCAAAAAGCTTTCGATCCGCTGCTCACACCGGGGGCGCGCAACTACTGGAAGTCGCACAATCTCGCCCAGTTGCAGGACGGTTTGCTGGACGCGCTGACCGACGCCATCGGCAAGCTGCCATCGCCGCAATGCGAGATTTTCTTCGGTGCGATCGGCGCCCAGACGAGCCGTGTGCCCGTGGAAGCCATGGCCTACGCGAACCGCGACACCAACTATGTGATGAATGTGCATGGTCGCTGGAGCGAGCCGGGCGAAGACGCGCAATGCATCGCGTGGGCACGCGCGTTCTTCGAGGCGTCGGCCCCCTTCGCGCTCGGTAGCGTGTACGTGAATTTTCTGACGCAGGACGAAGCCGAGCGCATCAGCGCGGCCTACGGTCCGAATTACGCGCGTCTCGTCGAGGTGAAGAACCGGTACGATCCGCATAACCTGTTCCGTCAGAACCAGAACATCAGGCCTTCGGCTTCATGAGCGGCATGAAGCGCGCGCCACGCGTATGGGGTGGGTCAGGTGCGGATCATTCAATAGACCCGCATGTTGCGAAGCTGCCCGTCCGGCGTAATCTGCGCGTGGCGAAGCGTGCCCTCGAAGTTCATGCCGACGCGCTCGCACAGCCGCCAGCCTCTTTCGTTCAGATCATCGGTCGACGCCTCGACCCGGCGCGCGCCGGGCGCCGCAAAAGCGAAGCCGATGATCGTCTCCACACCCTCGCTGATCAAGCCCTGGCCCAGATACGAGGTGCGGCCCCTGCCAGCCACCAAGCATCGCGCTAAAAATTCTTACATAATGCGCGCTACCGTCGCCGAAGAGGACGCGGCGCAGGTCCTGCGGTGAAGCGGCAAGCACCGGATACTCCGTTCAATTACATACAATCCAGGGGATTTTGTGGAACCTAACCCTCCAGCCGGCCGCTCGTGGCTATGGCTCATCTTGCTGATTCCGTACATCGCGTTGTTATGGCTGCCGTTCTACAACGACACGCATCCCTCATTCGCCGGATTCCCGTTCTTCTACTGGTATCAGTTCCTGTGGGTGCCGCTCACTTCGCTGCTGATCTACGTTGTCTACCGGGGTCTTAAATGAGCGACGCGATTCCAGTCAACCCGGTCGCGATGGCCGTATTCATTTTCTTCTTCGTTCTGGTCACCGTGGTGGGTTTCTTTGCCGCGCGCTGGAAGCGGGGCGATCTGACGCAATTGAATGAGTGGGGGTTGGGCGGACGCCAGTTCGGCGTCGTCATTTCGTGGTTCCTGGTAGGCGGCGACTTCTATACCGCCTATACCGTGATCGCCGTGCCCGCGCTGGTGTATTCGGTAGGAGCGTACGGCTTCTTTGCGCTGCCGTACACGATCATCGTCTATCCGTTCGTGTTCGCCGTGATGCCCAAGCTGTGGCAGATCGCGCATGCAAAGAATCACATCACCGCAGCTGACTATGTGCAGGGCGAGTACGGCGGCAAGTGGTTTCCGGGCGCGGTGGCGCTGACCGGTATTGTTGCGACGATGCCATATATCGCGCTGCAGCTGGTGGGCATGCAGGTGGTGATCAAGGGGCTCGGCGTGACCGGCGAAATGCCGCTGATCGTCGCCTTCGTGATCCTCGCGCTGTACACGTACACGAGCGGCTTGCGGGCGCCGGCGATGATCGCGTTCGTCAAGGACATCATGATCTACATCGTCGTGATCGCCGCGATCTGGCTGATTCCGGCGAAGCTCGGCGGCTATGGCCAGGTGTTCGACGCTGCCGACCACTACTTCAAGGCGAAGGGCGGTCCGACCGGCATCATCCTCAAGCCGACGCAGTTCACGGCGTATGCGTCGCTTGCACTCGGCTCGGCCCTGGCGGCGTTCATGTATCCGCATACGATGACGGCGGTGTTGTCGTCGTCGTCCGCCGCGACGGTGCGCAAGAACGCGATCTTCCTGCCGGCTTATACGTTGTTGCTCGGCCTGATCGCGCTGCTCGGCTATATGGCGATCGCAGCCGGCGTGCACGTCAAGTCGCCCTCTGACGTCGTGCCGGTGCTGTTTGGGACGCTGTTCCCTTCGTGGTTCGTCGGCTTCGCGGCGGCGGCGATTGCGATCAGCGCGCTGGTGCCGGCGGCCATCATGTCGATCGGTGCGGCGAACCTCTTCACGCGCAACTTGTGGCGCCCGATCGTCTCGCCGGACATGTCGTCCGCGGCCGAAGCCTCCACTGCGAAAATTGTCTCGCTCGCGGTGAAGTTCGGCGCACTGCTGTTTATCGTATTTCTGCCCACGCAGTATGCGATCGATCTGCAGTTGCTCGGCGGCGTGTGGATCCTGCAGATCTTCCCGGCTATCGTGTTCACGCTGTACACACGCCGGCTGAATACGCCGGGCCTGTTTGTCGGCTGGCTGGTGGGGATCGTGCTCGGCACAGGCACGGCCATCTCGCAGGGGCTCAAGCCGGTGTTCGCGCTGCATCTCGGCGATGCGACGTATCCCCTGTATATCGGCCTGATCGCGCTGGTGGCGAATGTGCTTGTGGCGTTTGTGGTGTCGTTGGTGACGCCCAGGCGGGCTAGCGTTTAAGACGCGGTAGACTTTCGGCCGGCTCGCGGGTTCACGAGCCGGTCCGGGTTGTCTTTCAACGGCATGAGCGAACATGCCTTGCTCTGCATCCGGCCCATCGCCCTATCAGCAACATCCTGCCCGGCCTTCGCCTCATCCATGCGGCCGCGCGGACCGCATCATTCTCCCGGCGAAAACGGCGCGTTCAGATTGAACGCGCTCAGCCCGACATACCCCGGCGGTTCGTCGCCCAGCACCAGATTGTGACCCTGCTGCCACGCAGCCGCGGCACGTTCGGCCTGTGAACGCTGATCGAGCGAGAGGGCCATCTGGTTGTCGGCAATCGACTTCTTCGCAGGTTCGTAACCGCGCGACGCCGAAACCGAAAGCCACGCATAGCCGCGCCGAACGTCGCGGGCTACGCCAGTACCCATCATGTAAGTCCAACCAAGGTCGTACTCTGCCTTGGCATTGCCTGCGAGCGCCGCGAGCGTCAGCCATTTGAGCGCCGCGGCGTAGTTGACGGGCGCATACGTGCCATGCTGGTACACGCTGCCGGCGATGCCTTGCGCGTTCGCGTCACCCTGCTGAGCGGCGCGCCGTACCCAGCGCATCCCCTCAGCATTGTCTTTGGCGACACCGCGTCCGAGCATATAGAAGCGCCCCACCGAAACTTGCGCGTCCGCATAGCCGCTATTCGCGGCCTTTCGATACCATGCGAAAGCCTGCGCGTCGTCCTTCGGCACCCCGCCGCCGTGCTCATAGATCAAGCCGAGGCCCGTTTGCCCGACCGGGTCGCCCAACGCAGCGGCCTTCGCGTACCACGCCATCGAAGCCTTGAAGTCCGGCTTGCCGTCGATGCCCTGGTACAGCAGGCTGCCCAGTTCGTCGTAGGCGCTCCAATCGCCGCGATCGGCACCCTTGCGCATCCATTCATACGCTTGCGCGCGGTCGGCCTTCACGCCAAGACCCGTGTTGTAGAGACGGCCGATATTCGTATAGGCCTGAGCCAAACCCTGTGCCGCCGCTTTCTGATAAAGCGTGTAGGCCTGCTGGTAGTCGGTCGGTACATCACGCCCAGCCAGATACACGGAACCCAGATCGTTCTGCGCGACCGCCAGGCCCTGATCGGCCGCCTGTCGATAAAGACGCAAAGCCATTGCGCCATCGCGCGGCACGCCTAGTCCGTTGTCGTACAGGTAGGCCAGCGAATTCTGCGCGCACGCGTTATTCTGATCAGCGGCCAGGCGCAGCCAGTGGGCAGCCTGCGGGTAGTTTTTTGGGCCGCCCAGCCCCAACAGATAAAGGCTGCCCAGCCCGGCTTCGGCGAACACGTTGCCCTCCAGCGCGTGCTTGCGGTAAAGCGCTTCCGCCTTCGCGTAGCTGTCCGGCCCCGGCTGCCGCAGCAGATAGAACAGCGCGAGTCCGATATCTCCCATCGGGTCGCCCGCCTTTGCGCTATGGCTGAGAAGCGCAAACCCCGCCGCGTCGTCTCTGGGCAGCCCCTGTCCGAGTATGAGCAGCGTGCCGAGATCCGCCTGCGCGCGCGTGTCGCCCCCCTTCACGAGCGGCTGCAGTTCGGCTACGGCATCGGCATAGCGTTGCTGCGTCATTGCACGCTCAGCGCTCTTCACGTCGGCGAATGCATGCGCGGCGTACAGGGAGAGTACGGTCGCAGCCAGGAGCGCGTTCTTGCGAACGGGGCGCATCGTTGTGATGGGTTTCGGTCTGGTCACGTTGTGGTCCGAAGCGAAAACGAGTGGGGTGAGACGCCCTGTCACGCGGTCACCGCGTTATTGATAGTCGGGCATGGTAAGCGGCACCCTCTGCCCACGCGTAACGCGGGTTGTCTGAAGCATCGTCAGCGCGACCACACCGACGATGAAGAGCGAGAAGATCACGCCGCCCCACCGCAACGGGTACGAACGGTACGCCGGGCCGAGATAGCGAGCGAGTGCTGGCGCATACGGCACATAGCCGAGCAGCGTCGCTACCGTGACGACGACGAACACCATCAGCGCGATGCCACTGCTCCACATGCGCGAACCCTTGTTCGCGAAGAATGCCGCGACGGTGAGCAGCACGGACGAAATGATCAGGAAATACAGCGGCCGGCTATTGGGGAAAAGGCGTTCCATCCAGCCCGCATGAGTGATCATGTAGATGTCAGTGACGTAGAGCAGTGCGCTCGACAGCGCCAGGCATACGATCGCAAGGCGTGCCCGCCAGCCCGAGGCGGTGCTGCTCGACGCGGCGTGATTCACCAGATAGTGCGTTCCGGCGCGGCTGTATAGCACCCCTATGGTCAACGCCGCGACAGGCAAGGCGCTCAATGCAAGCGTCCACGGTGACATCAGGAAATAAACCGCCAGCGTGATGAACGCAGCACACGCATACAAGGCGCGTCCCCACGCGCGACCACGCGCCAGTGCGATACCGCAGATCAGCGATACCAGCGACCACAGCAACGCAGCCAGCCAAAGCCAGCGCTGCGTGGCCGGATAAGCGGAGCCGAGAAGGGTCCACGCGCGCCAGTACGCATGCACGAAGGTCGCGAACGAAGCGAGCGAAAGAGCCGACTGCAGGATCATCGCGAAGATCGCGATCCGCACGGTGGTGTAGCGCCTCATAGTGTTTTGCATCAGCAGTGAAATAGCGGAAGACGAATTGAGGAATGAAGCGGGCCGTATCCACCGACGAGCCTGCGGATTCGACTCCGCGCCAACGGCGGGCTTGCCTCGCTTCGACTAGTCATCCGGCGGAAACACCGGATACGATTCGACGACACCATATCGGGCAATCGCGGCGTGGACATCCGGTCGCGCGAGCACGGCGTGCAATCGATCGAGCATGACGTTGTCATAAGGCGTGGGGTGCGGTTCGGGCAGATAGGCTTGTACAAAAGCCAGCTCGGTATTGCGCGTGAGCGGGTCGTCGAGCCGCTCGATGATGATCGC
>DASZIR010000144.1:0-6338 GCA_035948995.1 Paraburkholderia sp.
GCACGCCCTGTGCGAGCAGCCAGTCGCGCAACGCGTGCAGCTGCGAGGTCACGGTGCCGAACACTTCCGGCCGGTTGCCGCCCACCGAAACATGCATGTGTTCGCTGCCGACGTCGACGAACGCGGCTAGCGGATCGAGCATGGGGAGTGTCTGTAACATGATGAACCTCCGCATTGGGGCATCACAATGCGCGCGGTGGCCCTGGCCCGGTCACGTCATGGGAAAAACAAATCTTTCCAGCGGGAAGCCGTGCTCACCAGAATGTGCGACTGATCGCGACCGGAGCTATTCTCTCCAGCGGGCAATCCGCCAGTGACCGGATGCCCCAGAGGGAACCCAGCGACGCTGCCAGGAACCGCCACGCGTTATCTGACGATAGACGATCCCCGGTTCATGGTCCGTGTGCGGTTTTTGCGGAAACTGGAGGCTCCCCAGGAAGAACCAGGCCGGTTCACAGTCCGGTACGGGTGCTTCAGGCCCTTTGTAGAATGTCAATCGCCTTTTCGGCATCGCCCAACGAGTCGACCGCGAGATAAGCAATAAACTGTGTGCCAAGTACAGCGGCGGAAACGCCGCGGAGGTTGATCTCCCCGTCTGCCAGCATCTGGGTCAATTGCGCGATGATCCCCAGTTGATCCAGACCCATTACACGGACAGAGTGAAGGCTCGGGGTGATGCTGAACCCCACCTGTGTCGCGGCATGGATCTCCCTCCCCCCTGTAGCGGAGCAACAAATACGACCCCGTTGCCCGATGCTTCCGGCGTGCGACGTGCCACGACGAACTGCAAGTCGACGCCAGCATCCCGCAAGACGCTTAATACCCTCGCAAGACCGCCCGGCTTGTCGTCGATGGTAGCCGCCCAAACATCGACACGTTCCACGCTCAGTTCCATGGCAGTCCCTCCCGTCTGACGGACCTCGTCAGAAAAATCTACTTCACGAACGGCACGCAAGCAAGCAAGGCAGCGTAACGCGACGACCTACGCCATTCTTTTATCGCCGCAACTTCAATCTAACTGCACTGTGACGAGGTCAAACGGGCTCGCAAGATGAGTCGGGCGTTCACCGCACGCGATGGGCGCTCTCCGTCCAACTGTCTCGGTTCGACCCGGAGCAGACTGTCGAGATGCAGTGACATCAATGGCTCTTTTTGAAGCGGAGCGGACGGTCAGAAAGCTGACGACAAACGCTAGGCTGCGTGGAATGCGGATCCTGGCGTCTGTCGAAGGTCTATCGCCCGCGCTCGGCGAGCATGGCTGGATGATCTGCCCCTGATCGGCGGCAACGAACACGCGTGGTTCGAGGACCGGGCACCCCAATGCCCGCTGCTCGTACACGTAGGCAACGCGACAGGCCTATTGGTGACACCGCTTTTCACGGCGACTGCGTCGAATTCGGCTAGCGACACAACGCGTCCGCCCGATGGCTTGGTCGAATCGCACATTCTTGGCTCTATCGACCAGGCCGTGCGCTGGGTATCGTGAGCGTCGTTCCTCGTGGAGACGCACATGCCCGCCTCGCTTCGCTTCGTTCACCTCGACACGCCCGATTCGCTGCTGCCCGCATTCGACGTCATGCGTCAGTTGCGCCCGCATCTGACGGACGCGCACTCGATCGCCGCGCAGGTGGCCAGGCAGCACGCCGAAGGCTATCGCCTGCTCGCTGCGTCCGACGCGGGCAGCGTCGTCGGCCTCGCCGGTTATCGCACGCTGACCAATCTGCTGTATGGCCGCTTCGTCTATGTCGACGATCTGGTTGTCGATGGCAGGCTGCAGCGTGGCGGTATCGGCGCGCAACTGCTCGACGCGGTACGGCAGATTGCGCGCGAAGCTGGCTGCGCGCAATTCGTGCTCGACACGGGTCTGCACATGCCGCTTGCGCAACGCTTCTATTTCCGCAATGGGATGCTCGCTCGAGGCATGCACTTCGTCGAACCACTCGCTCCTCTTTCCCATCCTGCGGAATTCACGTCATGAAAATTTTGCTGATCAACGCCAGCCCGCACGGCGAGGCGAGCCACGGCTACCGCTTCGCCGACGAGATCGTCGGCATGCTGTGCGACCACGCCGCACCCGCTGCATCGGCCATCAAAGTGATCGAACGCGACCTGGCAGCCGCGCCGCTGCCGCCGGTCGCCCGCGACTATGCGCGCGCCATCACATCGCGCACGCCGGATAAGACGCAGTTCGATGTCTCCGAGCAACTGATCGGTGAAATCGAAACGACGGATGCGCTCATTATTAACACGCCGATGCACAACTTCACGGTGCCGGCAGCGCTCAAGCTGTGGATCGATTACACGGTGCGCATCCATCGCACGTTCGCCTCGACACCGGAAGGCAAGGTTGGACTGATGCGCGACCGGCCGACCATCGTGATCGTCGGTTCGGGCGGTGTCCATAGCGGCGAACGCGCGCGGCAGCCGGATTTCCTGACGCCGTATCTGCGCTATGCACTCGGCTCGATCGGCATCCACAGCGTGCAGTTTCTTCTCCTGCAGGGGCTTGTGATGGGCGAAGCGACGGTAGCCGAGGTGCTCGATGCGGCGCGCGTCCAACTTACCGGCGATGCGGTGTTCGCCTGGCTCGCCGCACAGGCGACCGGCAGCGCGAGCATGGCGGCGGGTACGGCTGCGCAGAGCGCATAGAGCGCGCCGGACGGGGTGCGTTCCGAAAGCGTTCTTGTCGCATCGTGCGAAGGCGTGCCGCGCTGCGCTTATTCGAGATCTGGACACATGCTCCGCGCGTCAACAGTCCAGACACGCGCGCAACGTTCGCGCGAGACGGCCTGCTTCATCCGCATCGGCGATGTTCGCGAAGCCCATCACGAGGCCGCGCCGCGTGCGCCGCGCGCGGCCATTCGCGTACCAGATCGAAAGCGGCAGCACCGCGAGCCCCGCCTCGCGGGCGCGCGCGGCGACGGCGAGGTCGTCGACCGGGCCATCGGGGCCTTCGGCGAACTGCACCGCGAACTGGATTCCACCTGGCGGCAAATCTACAATCAGCCGCTCGCCAAACGCCTGCTCTAGCGCGTGCACGATCAGCACGCGCCGCTCGCCGTACAACGCACGCATCCGCTTCAGATGCCGTGCAAAATGCCCCTGCCCAATGAAATCTGCCACGGCCGCCTGCAATAGCGTCGGCGATCCGGCGTTCATGCTGCGCGCCACCCGCCCGACGCGCTCGACGGCTCGCTCTGGCACCACCACATACGCGAGCCGCAAACCGGGAAACATCACCTTGCTGAACGTGCCGCAATAGATCACGCGATCGCGCCGGTCGAGGCTCCTTAAAGCCGGCAATGGCCGGCCCAGATAACGGAACTCGCTGTCGTAGTCGTCTTCGATGATCCAGCGGGATGCTTTCTCTGCCGATTCCAGCAGCGCCATGCGTCTTGCGAGCGACAGCGTGTGTCCGAGCGGACTCTGATGCGACGGCGTGACCACTGCGAAGCGCGCCTGGGCATCCAGCAGTGTGCCGCGCTCAACGTCGATCCCTTCGCCATCCACCGGCACCGGCACGAGCTGCACGCCGGTTTCGGCCAGAAAACCGCGCGCGAGCAGATAGCCGGGATCCTCGAACCACACGCTATCGTTCGGGCGGGCGAGACTGCGCAACACGAGTTCGAGCGTCGCACGGTAGCCGCCCGTCACGAACACCTGTTCCGGCAGGCAGGTCACACCGCGCGACAGCCCGAGGTAAGTGGCAATATGTTCGCGCAGCGGCCTGTAGCCGGCCGGATCCGGGTACGCGAGCATCGCGCGATCGCCGCTGCGCGCGCGACGCGAAACGAGCCGGTTCCATAGCTTGCCCGGAAATGCGTCGAGCGCGGGCAGCCCTGGTTGCAACGGCCGCGGCTCGCCGCTCATGGCGACGGCGATGGCCTGCTGGCGCGGCGCCGCTTGACCACTGCGCGGTTCGCCCGGCGTCTGCGGTGTGCCCGTTCCTTCATTGCTCTGCGTGCTGCGCGCGTCCTGAACGCCTTGTGCGCGCGACGAGCGCATCACCGATGCCGGCAGCGACGACGATACGAACGTGCCCGCCGCGCCGCGCATCTGCAGGTAGCCCTCGTCGACGAGGATCGTATAGGCGAGCTCGACGGTGCCACGCGCCGTGCTCAGTTGTGTGGCGAGGCCGCGCAGCGCAGGCACGCGATCGCCGGGACGCAGATGCCCCGCGGCGATCGCGGTTCTGAAACGCTCGCAGATCTGCAGATAGACCGGCAACTGATGCTGCCGGTCGATTTCGATGGTCAATGCGGGAGTCGGTGCGGTCATGACGGTCTCGTTGGCAAGCGGCGCGGAGAAGATTTGGACTAGTCGGTTCGACGATTCTTGTCACTTTTCGGTAGAGCATGATTCTTCCACAATGGCCTCACGCGATGCGACGGCGGCGAACACTTTCACGCGATACGACACTCGCCGGACGCCCCACGCGTCCATTTACTCTCATCTGGAGAATCTGCCATGAAAATCGTCGTAATCGGTGGTTCCGGCCTGATCGGCTCGCGTGTGGTCACACTGCTCAGCGAGGCGGGTCACGAGGCGCTCGCTGCGTCGCCGCGTACCGGTGTGAACGCCGTCACGGGCGAAGGCCTGAGCAACGCGCTGGCGGGCGCTGACGTCGTAGTGGATGTGACGAACGCGCCGTCATGGGAGCCGCAGGCGGTACTCGACTTTTTCCGCACCTCCGCGCGCAACCTCGGCAAAGCCGAAGTGGCTGCAGGCGTGCGCCATCACGTCGCGCTATCAATCGTCGGCTGTGATCGCACGCCGGAGAACGCGTATTTCGTTGCCAAGGTTGCGCAGGAAGAGGTGATCGAAGCGGCGGGCGTGCCGTACACGATCGTGCGCGCGACCCAGTTCATGGAGTTCATCGGCGGTATCGCGGATTACAGCACGGACGGCGGCACGGTGCGCATCGGCGACGGCCTGTTTCAGCCGATCGCCGCGGACGACGTCGCGGCGAGCCTCGCGCAGATCGCGCTCGCCGCGCCGCTGAATGGCACGGTCGATATCGCCGGACCAGATCGCGCGCCCTTCGCGGAGATCGTCACCCGCTATCTGAAATCGGTAGGCGACGCACGCCCGGTGGTGACGGATCGCGATGCGCCGTACTACGGCGGCCGTGTCGAGGAGCAATCGCTCGTGCCGCTCGGTGACGCGCGGATCGGCCGGGTCAGTCTCGACCAGTGGCTCGCGCAGGCTAAAAAGGGTTGATTACAGGTTTATGCGAAACCTGAATCAACACGTCCACACTTGCCTTGATCGGAGCTATCGGTCCGATCAGTGTTGAAGCCGAACAAAAAATTTTGGATAAAGCATGAGCACGTCACAAAAGGTTGTCGTCGTTACCGGCGCATCGCAAGGCATAGGCGCCGAAGTCGTCAAGGCGTTTCGCAAGCTCGACTACCGCATTGTTGCGACCGCACGTTCGATCAAGCCGTCGGACGACGCGAACATGCTGACGGTAGCCGGCGATATTGGTGACCCGGCAACCGCCAAACGTGTCATTTCCGAAGGCGTCGCACGATTTGGCCGGATCGACACGCTGGTGAACAACGCCGGCATATACATCGGGAAGCCTTTCACCCAACATACCGCCGAAGACTACGCCGCGGTAGTGAATGTGAATATCTCGGGTTTCTATTACATCACGCAACTCGCCATCGCCGAAATGGAAAGGCATTCGAGCGGCCACGTGGTTAGCGTGACCTCCAGCGCCGTTGATGCTGCAATCAGCGGCGTGCATTCGGTACTGGCGGCCCTGACGAAGGGTGGTCTGAACGCCGCCACGAAGTCGCTGGCGATTGAGTACGCCAGGAAGGGTATTCGCGTGAATGCCGTCGCGCCGGGGATCATCAAGTCGCCGATGCACGCGCCGGAAACCCATGAAGCGCTCGGCGCCTTCCATCCGCTCGGGCGCATGGGCGAGATGAGCGATATCGCCGACGCGATTCTGTTCCTTGATTCCGCACCGTTCATCACGGGAGAAATCCTGCACGTCGACGGCGGCCAGAGCGCCGGCCGCTAAAATTCCTCGGGCATTGAGATGCAGGTACTGCCGGCTGTCTCACGATGGTTCGACGATCCGGCTTCGGCTGGAACCGTGCCGCACTAGCGGGGCGCTTCGATCCGGCCGTACACGACCGGCAGAATCCGACCCGCAACGCGCCTTCACGCGCTCTGCTGAACCCATCGACTCCGCCAACCCGGTGCCTCGAAAGGATCCGAAAAATACTGGGTCTCGTGAACGACCTTACCGTTACAGAACTCCATAATGCTGACCACGTATGTCGCTCGCCCCTTATAGGTGATAGTGTATTCCGAGACCCAAA
>DASZIR010000145.1:0-31105 GCA_035948995.1 Paraburkholderia sp.
CGCGAAGCCGTTGAATCGTCGGAAGAAAAATCGGGCGGCGACGGTTGCGGGTCTTCCCGCAGCAGCGCCGCTCAGTGTTTCACTTCGCCGATCAGCGCGACTGAATCGAAGGCGCGCTGATTCGCCTGATGGCGGCGCATCACGAGCCACATCATCAGGCAGACGAAGGTGCCGAACAGCACGATCACGGCCGACACCGGCACGTCGAGCCACACCAGCACCGCATACAGGCAAAGCATCACGAGCACCGAGAGGTTCTCATTGAAGTTCTGTACGGCGATCGAGTGGCCAGCCGACAGCAGTACGTGGCCGCGATGCTGCAGCAGCGCATTCATCGGTACGACAAAAAATCCGGACAGACCGCCGACGATCATCAGGAACAGGTACGCGAAGATCAGATAGCCCGGCACATGCATATGGCCGAAGTAAACACCCCAATGGGCGGGGAACAGGCTGCGCGTATAGAACGCCATCAGCATCACCGCGATACCCATCATGATGCCCACGGGCAGCACGGAAAGTGACTTCTTGAGCGGCACGCGCGAGGCGGCGATGATCGCCCCTGCGGCCACGCCGACTGCCACGACCGCCTGCAGGATTGCGCCCTCGGAGAGGGACATGCCAAGCGAGACTTCCGCCCACTTCAGCACGATGAACTGCAAGGTCGCGCCGGCGCCCCAGAAGAGGGTCGTGACGGCGAGCGAGATCTGGCCGAGCTTGTCGTGCCAGAGAATCAGGAAGCAGTCGGCGAAATCGGTGACGAGCTTGATGGGGCCGCGTTCCTGTTTCGGATAGCGCGCGCCGGTGTCGGGAATGCGCAGATTGAATAGCGCGGCAATCACGTAGATCGCCATGATCACGAGCATGGCCGCTTCGGCAGGCGTGTTGACGGTGGGAATATGGTGCTTGAGGATGTGCGAAGCGATATGCGGGCTGATCAGCGCGCCGCCCAATACCGTGCCGAGAATGATCGAGCCGACCGTGGTGCCTTCAATCCAGCCGTTCGCGGCGACGAGCCGGTCAGGCGGCAGCAGTTCGGTGAGAATGCCGTACTTGGCGGGCGAATACGCCGCAGCGCCGAATCCGACTATGCCGTACGCAATCAGCGGATGGGCGCCGATCAGCATCGTGAAGCAGCCGACCACCTTGATGGTATTGGTGACGAACATCACGCGTCCCTTCGGACGCGAGTCGGCGAAGGCGCCGACGAAGGCAGCGAGAACGACGTACGACAGCACAAAGAACAGCTTGAGCAGCGGCGTCATCCAGTTCGGGGCGTGGAGGTCTTTCAGCAGTGCAATAGCAGCAATCAGAAGCGCATTGTCGGCCAGCGACGAAAAAAACTGCGCGGCCATGATGGTGTAAAAACCTTTTTTCATCTGATGCGATGCTGTCCTCGCTGCGGTCCGTCCGCCCCGGCCGTGTGCAAGGCGTCCGGGCTTATTCCGTTCGAAATGGGTTGTGCGCACGGCTTTATATCACGAAAATAGCTGGATTCGGACTAGCAAAATCCTTGATCGCACCGCCCAGCGGGCTCCTGAGCACCTGAAAACGCACTGTAAGCTCCTGATTCGCAAGCGTCTTTACGAAAAATTCCCATGCCGCGCCCCCTCTCAGCCACGATCCACACCGCTGCACTCGCCAATAACCTCGCCGTCGTCCGCCGTTACGCGTCACATTCGAAGATCTGGGCCGTCGTCAAGGCCAACGCCTATGGCCACGGTCTTGCCAGAGCCTTTCCGGGCTTGCGTGCAACGGACGGCTTTGGATTACTCGACCTCGAAGAGGCGGTGAAGTTGCGTGAATTGGGCTGGGCCGGGCCAATTTTGTTGCTGGAGGGCTTTTTCCGCCCCACCGACATCGACGTGATCGACCGCTACAGCTTGAGCACGGCGCTGCATTCGGACGAGCAATTGCGGATGCTGGAAATGGCGCGCCTGTCGAAGCCCGTGAATATCCAGTTGAAGATGAATAGCGGCATGAACCGGCTCGGCTACACGCCGGAGCGCTTCCGGGCGGCATGGGAGCGCGCGCGCGCCTGCCAGGGCGTTGGCCAGATCACGTTGATGACCCATTTCTCGGATGCCGATAACGAGCGCGGCGTGGCCTACCAGATGGAAGCGTTCGAGCGCGGCGCCCAGGGGATCGCAGGGGCGCGCAGCCTCGCGAACTCGGCGGCGACGCTGTGGCATCCGTCGTCGCACTTTGACTGGGTGCGCCCGGGCATC
This sequence comes from Paraburkholderia sp., assembly GCA_035948995.1. Taxonomy (GTDB): domain Bacteria; phylum Pseudomonadota; class Gammaproteobacteria; order Burkholderiales; family Burkholderiaceae; genus Paraburkholderia. The sequence continues at coordinate 2,229 of DASZIR010000145.1, forward strand.
ATCCTCTACGGGGCATCGCCGTCCGGCGTCCACAAGGCGATCCAGGGCACGGGTCTGCAGCCGGCCATGACGCTCGCCTCCGAACTGATCGCGGTGCAGAGCATTGCCGAGGGCCAGACCGTGGGCTACGGCTCGATCTTTACGGCACGCGGGCCGATGCGCATCGGCGTGGTGGCGTGCGGCTATGCGGACGGCTATCCGCGCAGCGCACCGGAGGGCACGCCGGTGATCGTGGATGGCGTGCGCACGCGGATTGTCGGCCGTGTCTCGATGGACATGGTGACCGTCGACCTGACGCCATGCCCGACTGCCAACGTCGGCTCACGCGTCGAATTGTGGGGCAACGCGCTACCTGTCGACGATGTCGCGCAGGCGTGCGGCACGATCGGCTACGAGCTGATGTGTGCGGTGGCGCCGCGCGTGCCGGTGCGCGCGGAATAAGCGCCGCGTTCGACCTGCAACCTACCCGTTACAACAAACCTCAATCACAGCAGACAGGCAAGGGCGCGTGGCTAAACAGAAGACGATGTACACCTGCACCGAGTGCGGCGGGCAGGCGCCCAAGTGGCAAGGGCAATGCCCGGCGTGCCAGGCCTGGAACACGCTGGTAGAGACGGTGGCCGAGTCGCCTTCCGCGCACCGCTTCCAGTCGCTTGCGAAGAGTGCGCCGGTGCAGCGCCTCGCGGATATCGAAGCCTCGGACGTGCCGCGCTTTTCCACCGGCGTCAGCGAATTCGACCGCGTGCTGGGCGGGGGCCTTGTGCCTGGCGGGGTGGTGCTGATCGGCGGCGACCCGGGCATCGGCAAATCGACGCTGCTGCTGCAATCGCTTGCCGAGATCGCGCATGACCGGCGCGCCCTCTATATCAGCGGCGAAGAATCGGCCGCGCAGATTGCGTTGCGGGCGCAACGGCTGTCGCTGCTCGATCCGGGATCGAAGGCCAGCGAGCTCAGGCTGCTCGCCGAAATCCAGCTGGAAAAAATTCAGGCGACCATCGAAAGCGAGCGGCCCGACGTCGCCGTGATCGATTCGATCCAGACGGTCTATTCCGAAGCGCTCACGTCGGCACCGGGCTCGGTCGCGCAGGTGCGCGAGTGTGCGGCGCAACTGACGCGCGTCGCCAAGCAATCGGGCACCGCGATCATCATGGTTGGCCACGTGACCAAGGAAGGCAACCTGGCCGGCCCGCGCGTGCTCGAGCACATTGTCGATACCGTGTTGTATTTCGAAGGCGATACGCACTCGTCGTTTCGTCTGGTGCGCGCGTTCAAGAACCGCTTCGGCGCGGTCAACGAACTCGGCGTGTTCGCGATGACCGAGCGCGGTCTGCGCGGCGTGGCCAATCCGTCCGCTCTATTCCTGTCGCAGCATGAGCAGATCGTGCCGGGCTCGTGCGTGCTGGTTACGCAGGAAGGCTCGCGGCCGCTGCTCGTCGAAGTGCAGGCGCTCGTCGACACCGCCAACGTGCCCAATCCACGACGGCTTGCGGTGGGGCTGGAACAGAACCGTCTTGCCATGTTGCTGGCGGTGCTGCACCGGCATGCCGGCATCGCCTGTTTCGATCAGGATGTGTTCCTGAATGCGGTGGGTGGGGTAAAAATTACCGAGCCTGCTGCCGACCTTGCGGTGCTGCTGGCGATCCATTCGTCAATGCGTAACAAACCTTTGCCGAAGGGGCTAATCGTGTTTGGCGAAGTGGGGCTGGCGGGCGAAATCCGGCCGTCGCCGCGCGGTCAGGACCGGCTCAAGGAAGCGGCGAAGCTGGGCTTCTCGGTCGCACTGATTCCCAAGGCGAACGCGCCAAAGCAGCCGATCGACGGCTTACAGGTTATTGCTGTCGACCGGCTCGAACAGGCCATCGACCGGGTCAGAACGCTTGAGTAGGCGAACTCGCGGCGCGTTTGCGCGGCACCTGTCGCGTAACGCGCTGTAAATAACTCCGCAGCGGCTGTAACCCATATGGCGCACGTTTTCCCTAAGCTGGGTGGGTATGCCATCCCTGTCATGCGGAAAAGGATCGCGCCTTGAAACAGTCTCATGAAACCGTGACCGAGCGTCAGATACAGGTTCGCGGCTGCCGTGTCTCTGCACCCATTCTCCAGCCTTGGGGCGGGGCGTGCCGGATCGTCGAATGGATCGACACCACGGGCCAGATCTCGCGTCGCGTCGTTGCGGAAAACGTCACGCCAGACGAGGTACGCGCCACCATCGACCGGCATGTCGAAGGCCGCAAGCACATGCTGTACGACGACGAGCGCGCGCCCCGGCAGACGTTGCCACGCCGTTAAGGCGAGGCGGGGGCGTGACGGGGGGGGCCTGCGAGGCGCGATAAATGCCCCTCGAAGTGCTCCCGAAGGGCCCCCCGTAGCCCCGGCAACCCCTAGCGGGCCAGCCCATCGTCGTCATCCGGCGCTTCGCCGGCGCTCGTCCAGGCGTCCGGGTTGAACAGCGGATGCTGCGCGGCCTCCGCCGGCGTTAGCACCGGCGAGACGCAGCAATCGAGCGGTTCCAGCAACACCACCCACTCCTCCAGCGGCCGGCTGGCGATCACGCCGGCCAGTTCCTGGGTCAGCGCCACCGCGTCCGGTCCGCCGATGGCCTGGCCGACGCTCCAGTGCCGGAACGCCCACTCGGGGCGGTCCAGCGCGTGGCAGAGCGTCTCCCAGAATTTGAGTTCGAGCGCGCCCACCGCGAGCCACCGTCCATCCTGCGTGCGATACAGGTTGTAGCAAGGCACGCCGCCGTTCAGCAGGCCGCCGCCGGCCGGCGGTGCGGCACCGTCATTGGCGAGTGAAACCTGGGCGACGAAATTGTTCGCATGAGTGGCGTGCGTCATGGAGACGTCGATAAAGCGGCCATTACCGCCGCGCGCCACGTGCCAGAGCGCGGCGAGAATCTGCGTGACCGCGCTCAGCGCGCCACCGAGCAGGTCGGCAATCTGGAAGTTCGGCAGGATCGGCGCGCCGTCGCGGCTTGCCAGTTGCTCGAGTACCCCTGCATAGCCGATGTAGTTCAGATCGTGTCCCGCGTGGCTGGCGAACGGACCCGTCGAACCGTAACCCGTGATCGCACAGTAGACGAGCTTCGGATTGATCACCCGCAACATCTCGTAGTCGATGCCGAGACGCGCCATCACGCCGGGCCGGAAGCTCTCGATGAGCACATCCGCTTCGCCGGCCAGCGCGCGCAGCACGGTGCGTCCCGCTTCGGATTTGAGGTCGAGCCGGGTCTCGCGCTTGCCGCGGTTGACCATCCGGTAGAACGCGCCTGGGCGGCCGGCGACGCGGTCGCCCGAGGCCTGCATCATCGTGCGGGTAGGGTCACCTGCGCCGGGCGCTTCGATCTTCAGCACGTCCGCGCCCATTTCCGCGAGGCGCAGGGCCGCGACCGGGCCGGGCAACAGGCGCGTCAGATCGAGTACGCGCAGGCCTTGCAATGCAGTGGGAGATGACAATGCCAACCTCTCTCAAGAAAGCGCCGGGCCACCCCCAGGTTTTGCCTGGCGCGACGCGACAGGTTTGGGGCTCTCATCGATGCCGGCGCGCACCGGACGCAGTGCCGCTAACCGATCTGTTCGAGTTCCTCATGCGTGTCGAGCCATTCGACTTCGAGCGCTTCGAGACGCGCGTTCACATCCGCCTGACGGCGGATGGCCTCCGTCAGCCTGGCTTTCTTCTCCGGATCGTAACTGGCCGGATCGGCGACGAACGTATCGAGCGTCGTTTTTTCGGCATTCAGCGCGTCCATTTCCTTCTCGATCTTGTTGATGCGGCTTTGCAGCGGCTTTTTCAGATGCGACAGTTTCTGGCGTGTTTCGGCGTCCTGCCGGCGCTGTTCCTTGCGGTTTGCCGCGCTGTCTGCGCCATTGCCGCTGTTCGCTGCGTTGGCCGCGTCACCTGCTTTCAGCGCGGCACGCTGTTCGGCCGCGTGCTGCAGCAGCCAGTCGCGGTAGTCGTCGAGGTCGCCGTCGAACGGCTGCAGCCGGTGCTTCGCGACCAGCATGAATTGATCGGTGGTAGCACGCAACAGATGGCGATCGTGCGACACCAGAATCAGCGTGCCTTCGAACTGGGCGAGCGCCATTGTCAACGCGTGGCGCGTTTCGAGGTCCAGGTGGTTGGTCGGCTCGTCGAGCAGCAGCAGGTTGGGTTTTTGCCAGATGACCAGCGCCAGCGCGAGGCGGGCTTTCTCACCGCCCGAGAACGGCGCGATCGCGGCGGTTGCCATTTCGCCGGAGAAGTTGAAGCCACCGAGAAAGTCGCGCAGTTCCTGTTCGCGCGTATCGGGTGCGAGGCGTGCCAGATGCTGCAGCGCTGAATCTTCCGGGCGCAGCGTTTCCAGCTGATGCTGCGCGAAGTAGCCGATGCGCAGCCCCTTGCCTTCGCGCACGCCGCCGCCGAGCGGCCCGAGCGTGCCGGCGAGCGTCTTGATGAGCGTGGATTTGCCCTGGCCATTGGCGCCCAGGAGGCCGATGCGCTGACCGTTCTGGATCGACAGCATGACGTGCTCGACGATCGGAATCTCGCCGCTTTCGTTGCGATAGCCGCAGCGGACATCCTCCATCACCATCATCGGGTTGGGCGCGGAATCGGGCGTGCGGAACTCGAACGTGAAGGGCGACGACGCATGCGCGGGCGCGATCAGCTCCATCTTTTCGAGCGCCTTGACCCGGCTTTGCGCCTGGCGTGCCTTGGTAGCCTGCGCCTTGAAGCGGTTGATGTAGCTCTGCAGATGCTCGACGGTGCGCTGCTGCTTTTCATACGCGCTCTGCTGCAGCGCGATTTGCTGCGCGCGCAGGATTTCGAACTGCGAGTAGTTGCCGCCGTAACGCTTGATCTGCTGATGCTCCAGATGCAGTGTGACGTCGCAGACCGAATCGAGAAATTCGCGGTCGTGCGAGATCACGATCAGCGTGCCAGGATAGCGGTGCAGCCAGTCTTCGAGCCAGACGATGGCGTCGAGGTCCAGGTGGTTGGTCGGTTCGTCGAGCAGCAGCAGGTCGGAGCGGCACATCAGCGCCTGCGCCAGATTCAGCCGCATGCGCCAGCCGCCGGAAAAACTGCTGACCGGCAGGCGCGTCTGCTCGAGCGTGAAGCCGAGGCCGAGCAGCAGCGCTTCGGCGCGCGCCGGGGCGGTGTAGCCGTCGGCGTCGGCAAAGGCGGCGTGCGCTTCGCCTTCGGCGGCGCCGTCATGTGCGGCCGACGCGGCGGCGATGCACGCTTCGATGGCGCGCAACGCGGCGTCGCCGTCGAGCGTGTAGGCGAGCGCGGTCTTGTCGACGGCCGGGGTTTCCTGCGCCACGTGGGCGATCTGCCACGACGGCGGCATCGAGAAATCGCCGGCGTCCGCATGCAGTTCGCCGAGCAGCACGGCAAACAGGGTTGACTTGCCCGCGCCATTTGCCCCGACCAGTCCGGCTTTCTCGCCCGGGTTCAGGGTGAAGGTGGTCTGTTCGAAGAGCGGCTTGGTGCCGCGCGCGAGACTGAACTGATTGAAACGGATCACAGATAGGCCGGCGTGGAAAAAACGCTATTTTAGACTGCCAGGCGCGCGGCGGGGACCGGCCGTTTGGCCGGCTGTGCCAGCAGCGCTTTTCGCTTAGACTGACGCCTTTCGTCAACCATGTTGCATGGGACCGGAGTAAGCGCCAAAGCGCCAACTCCGGTCGACACAGGAGAGCACACATGACATCGATCTATTCGTTCTCGGCACGCACGCTCGGCGGCGAGGAGCTGAGTCTCGAGGGCTATCAGGGCAAGGTGCTGCTGATCGTCAACACGGCGAGCGAGTGCGGCTTCACACCGCAATACGCCGGGCTGCAGCAGCTGTACGACACCTACGCGGCGCGTGGCCTCGAGATTCTCGGTTTCCCGTGCAATCAGTTCGGCAAGCAGGAACCGGGTGACGCGACGCAGATCGGCAGTTTCTGCGAGAAAAACTACGGCGTGACGTTCCCGATGTTCGACAAGATCGACGTGAACGGCGCGAACGCGCATCCGCTGTACCGCTATCTCACCGGCGAAGCGCCTGGCCTGCTGGGGCTCGAGGGTATCAAGTGGAATTTCACCAAGTTTCTGGTGGGCCGCGACGGCACGGTGGTGAAACGCTACGCGCCGGTGACGAAGCCCGATGCGATTACTTCGGATATCGAGAAGCTGCTGTAAGCGTCCGGGGCGGGTCGGGGCCGGCCCTGCATGGTCTGGCGCGGCCCGGCAACGCGGCGCGGCAACGCAGCGTGGCTACAGGATCGGCGCGAAGAGTCTGGCCACGTGCATGGTCACCCGCCTGAAGGCAGATGCTTGCCGGTATTCGCTACGATCGATCTCATACGATTCGGCAAAATCGCGCAGCAGCATCGCTTCGACTTCGGCGGCAAAGCCACGGTCCACGGTCAGCACCATGATCTCGAAGTTCAGCCGGAACGAGCGATTGTCGAGATTGGCACTACCCACGGCCGCGGCAACGTTATCGATCAGCACCACCTTCTGATGCAGGAAGCCGGGGCGGTAGCGGAAGATCCGGATGTCCGCGCGGACCGAGTCGTAGGCGTACAGCTTCGAGGCTTCGAACACCACGTAGTGGTCGCGCCGGCTCGGGATCAGGATGCGTACATCCACCCCGCGCAGCACCGCCAGCCGCAGCGCTGAAAACACCGCTTCGTCGGGCACCAGATAGGGGGTGGTGATCCAGATCCGTTCGCGTGCCGCGCTGATCGCCTCGACAAAGAACAGCGAGCAGGTCTCCTGCTTGTCGGCAGGACCGGTTGGCATGACGAGGCAATGCATGCCTTCGCCGGATGCATCAGGCGTCTTGAACGGCGGCGTGTCGAGCGGCGGCAGTTGCTGGGTGGCCCAGTACCAGTCTTCCGTGAACACGAACTGGATGCTGGCCACCACGGGCCCGCGCACCTCGATGTGCGTGTCGCGCCACGGCGACAGCGGCGGCTTGGCGCCGAGATATTCCACGCCGACGTTATGCCCGCCGACGAATGCGCGCTCGCCGTCCACCGAGACAATCTTGCGGTGATTGCGGAAATTGAGCTGGAAACGGTTGACGAAACGGCGGTTGGTAGCAAACGGGTGGACTTCCACGCCGCCTGCCCGCAGCTTGGCCACATAGCTGTGCGGCAGATCGAAGCTGCCGATGCTGTCGTACAGGAAGTAGATGCGCACACCTTGCGCGGCTTTCGCGAGCAGTGCGTCCTGCAGCATCTCGCCGAGCGCGTCGTCACGCACGATAAAGAACTGCACGATGATGTAGCTGCGCGCCAGGTCGATGGCTTCGAGGATCGCGGCGAAGGTCGCTTCACCGTTCACCAGCGTGCGCACCGAATTGCCCGGCAGGAACGGCATGCCGCCCAGGTGCGTGAGCGAGCGCACGAGCCTTTGCCCCAGTTCGTCGGTGGGCTGACCGCCTGACGAGGCGTGCGTGTCCCATGCGCGCGGGTACGCAAGCGAGCGCAGCGATTCGTTCTTGATGCGGCGGGCGTCGGCGTAACCCTCGAACGTGCTGCGACCGAGAAACAGGTACGGCACCAGCGTCAGATAGGGCATGGCGACGAGCGATACCGCCCATGCCACCGCGCCTTGCGAGGTGCGCGTATTGAGGATGGCGTGGCACGCCGCGATCACGCCGAGCAGATGGGCGAGGGCGACCAGCGGGGCGACGTGAAGCAAATCGAATTGCATAGGCGCGCGAAGGATTCCCGAAGCGGTTCCCCGCCGTGCGATGTGGGGCAGGGAAGACAATCGCGCCCATCTTACCGAACCCGCTCGCGTTGCGGTCGGGTTCGGCGGATTTTAGCCCGGCAGATCGACCGCCTGGATCAGGAACACATTGTCGTCCCCCGCGCTGGTGGACAGCCACACGAGATCGAGGCCCCCGAACGCCGCTTCCACATTGGCGCGCTCGTTGCCGATTTCGACCACCAGCACACCGTCCTCGGTCAGCCAGTTGCGCGCCTGCGCAATGATGCGGCGCACGATGTCCATGCCGTCCGCGCCACCCGCCAGCGCCATTTCCGGCTCGTGCCGGTACTCGGCCGGCAGCGATGCCATCGAGTCGGCATTGACGTACGGCGGATTGGTGATGATCACGTCATAGCGGCGCTCGGGCAGCGGCGTGAACAGATCGCCTTCGAAAAGCGCGATGCGGTCGTCGAGCTTGTATTCGTCGACGTTGCGCGTCGCAACTTCGAGCGCCGGTTTCGACAGATCGACTGCATCGATATCCGCATTCTGGAACGCGTGCGCGGCGAGGATCGCGAGGCAGCCTGAGCCGGTGCACAGTTCGAGCACCGCGCCCACCTGTTCGGGGTCCTCGACATACGGTTGCAGCCCGTCTTGCAGCAGTTCGCCGATGAACGAGCGCGGCACGATCACGCGTTCGTCCACATAGAAGTGAAAGCCGTGCATCCATGCTTCCTGCGTGATGTAGGCAGCCGGCACACGATCGGTCGCGCGGCGCTCGATCACGCTCAGCACGGCGTCGATTTCCGCGGCGGTCAAACGCGCATCGAGAAACGGCTCGAGCAGATCCAGCGGCAGATGCAGCGTGTGCAGCACGAGGTAGGCGGCTTCGTCGTAAGCGTTGGCCGACACGTGGCCGAACGACAGCCCGGCCTGGTTAAAGCGCGTCACTGCGAAACGCAGCAGGTCGCGCACGGTGGAAAACGGAAGCGTCATCGCAGAGGTGTCCTTGGTCAGGCGACCAGTTGTTCGAGCACGCGGCGGTACACGTTCTTGAGCGGCTCGATATGAGTGACGTCGATATGCTCGTCGATCTTGTGGATGCTGGCGTTCAGCGGGCCGAATTCGACCACCTGCTCGCAGATGCGCGCGATGAAGCGGCCATCGGAGGTGCCGCCGGTGGTCGACAGTTCGGTGGTGACGCCGGTCTCGTCCTTGATCGCCTTCGCGAGCGCGTTCGACAGGTCGCCGCGCGGCGTGAGGAACGGCAGGCCGCTCACCGACCACTGCAGATCGTATTCGAGCCCATGCCTGTCGAGAATCGCACGCACGCGGCTTTGCAGGCCTTCAACCGTGCTGGCCGTCGAGAAGCGGAAGTTGAACATCACGTCGGCATGGCCCGGGATCACATTGCTCGCGCCTGTGCCGCCGTGGATGTTCGACACCTGCCAGGTGGTCGGCGGGAAATACTCGTTGCCGTCGTCCCAACGCTCGGCCACCAGTTCCGCCAGCGCAGGCGCCAGCATATGTACCGGGTTCTTAGCCAGATGCGGATACGCGATATGGCCTTGCACGCCCTTGACGGTGAGCTTGCCGGACATCGAGCCGCGCCGGCCATTCTTCACCACGTCGCCGAACCTGATGCTCGAAGTCGGCTCGCCGACGATGCAGTAGTCGAGCCTCTCGCCGCGCGCCTGCAGCGCTTTGACGACCTTCACGGTGCCGTCGGTGGCGGGACCTTCTTCATCACTTGTGATCAGGAATGCAATCGAACCGCGATGCGCGGGATGCGCCGCGACGAATTCCTCGCTGGCGACGACAAAGCCGGCAATCGAGGTTTTCATATCGGCCGCGCCGCGCCCGTACAGCATGCCGTCGCGATGGGTCGGCTCGAAGGGTGGCGAGCGCCATTGCTCGAGCGGGCCGGTGGGCACCACATCGGTATGGCCGGCGAACACGAGCAGCTTGCCGCGCGTGCCGTCGACGCCGCGTTTGACGGCCCACAGGTTGGTCACGCCGTGCGACTCGATGGTCTCGCAATCGAAGCCGAGCGCCGACAGGCGTTCGATCAGGAGGCGCTGGCAGTGCTGGTCGTCGGGCGTGACGGAGGCGCGCGCGATCAGCTGTTCGGTAAGGGCGAGGGTGCCGGACATGGGTTCAGTACAAGTCACTTTGAAATGAAAAAATGCCGGCTGCAGGTGAATCACCGCAGCCGGCAACAGCTTCTCATGCACGCGAGGCCAGCGTCGTTGTTACGTATCCGACGCCGGCGCCGCGTGCAACGCGTTGATTGAGCGCACAGTTAGGACTCAGTTAGCACTCAGTCAACGCACAATCAACGCTCAGGCGAACAGCGTTGCGTAATCGTCCACGGAAAACCCGAGCGTCTTCACCCGCCCGTTGACGACCACCACCGGCCGCTTGATCACCGAAGGCTTGTGGATCATCAACGCAATCGCGCCCGCCTGGGTGTCGGCCGCCGCCTTCATGTCGTCGGACAGGGCGCGCCAGGTCGTGCCGCGCCGGTTCAGCAGCGCGTCGAGCGGCACGTCCTTCAGCCAGTCCTGCACGAGCGGCGCCGTGACGCCGGCCTTCTTGAAATCGTGAAACTCGAACTCGACGCCGTGTTCTTCCAGCCACACGCGGGCCTTCTTCACGGTGTCGCAGTTCGGGATGCCATAGACCACAGTTTTGTTGGCGCGAGCCATCAGTCGCCTCGCAGCAGCTCGTTAAGACCGACCTTGGCGCGCGTCTTCGCGTCGACCTTCTTGACGATCACGGCGCAATAGAGGCTATGCGTGCCATCCTTCGACGGCAGGTTGCCCGCCACCACCACCGAGCCGGCCGGGATGCGGCCATACGTGACTGCACCGGTTTCGCGGTCGTAGATCTTGGTGCTTTGACCCAGGTACACGCCCATCGAGATCACCGAGTTCTCTTCGACGATCACGCCTTCCACGACTTCCGAGCGTGCGCCGATGAAGCAGTTGTCTTCGATGATGACCGGGTTGGCCTGCAGCGGCTCCAGCACGCCGCCAATGCCCACGCCACCCGACAGGTGGACGTTCTTGCCGATCTGCGCGCAAGAGCCGACGGTGGCCCACGTGTCGACCATCGTGCCTTCGTCGACGTAAGCGCCGATGTTGGTGTACGACGGCATCAGCACGACGTTCTTCGCGATGAACGAGCCGCGGCGCGCGATGGCGGGCGGCACCACGCGGAAGCCGCCGGCGGCGAAGTCTTCAGCGGTGTAATTGGCGAACTTCGATGGCACCTTGTCGTAGAACTGGGAGTAACCACCAGCGGGCATCGGCGCGTTGTCTTCGAGGCGGAACGACAGCAGCACGGCTTTCTTCAGCCACTGATTGACGACCCAGTCGCCGTCCTTCTTTTCGGCGACGCGCAATGCACCCTTGTCGAGCTGTTCGATAGCGTGCGCGACGGCTTCGCGTACGTCGGCGGGGGCGGCCTTCGGCGACAGTTCTGCGCGGTTTTCCCAGGCGTTATCGATGATCTGCTGAAGTTGTTGCGACATATTCGTGAGTGGTGGAGTTGAAGTCTGAAGAAGAAGGGGCCGCGCAGGACGCGTTAGCGCGCGAGCGCCTGGCAAAAGTCGACGATCCGCTGCGCGCCCTGGGTGCACTCGTCGACATCGGCAACCAGCGCGAGGCGCACGAAATTGCGGCCGGGATTCGTGCCGTGCGCGGTGCGCGCGAGGTACGAGCCAGGCAGAACCGTCACATTATAGTCGGCGTAGAGGCGCTGGGCGAACTCGGTATCCGACAGGCCCGTGCGTGAGACGTCAGCCCACAGGTAGAAGGCCGCATCCGGCAGGCGCACGTCGAGCACCCCGGCGAGCATCGGCGTGACGGTGGAAAACTTCTGGACGTATTTTGCGCGGTTCTCGCGGACATGCGTCTCGTCGTTCCAGGCCGCGATACTCGCAGCCTGATACACGGTCGACAAGGCGGCGCCGTGGTATGTCCGGTATAGCAGGAACTGCTTGAGGATCGCAGCGTCCCCCGCGACGAAGCCCGAGCGCATGCCCGGCACGTTCGAGCGCTTCGAGAGGCTCGAGAGCATCACCAGCCGCTCGAAGCCGCGGCCGAGCTTGTGCGCCGCTTCGAGCCCACCCAGTGGTGGTTTGGCCTCGTCGAAGTAGATCTCCGAGTAGCATTCATCGGAGGCGATCACGAAGCCATAACGGTCGGACAGCGCGAACAGCTCGCGCCAGTCTTCGAGCGTCAGCACGGCGCCGGTCGGGTTGCCCGGCGAGCAGATGTAGAGCAGTTGCGTGCGCGCCCAGATGTCTGCGGGAATGGCCGAATAATCACAGGCGAAATTGCGTGCCGGATCGCTGTTGGCGAAATACGGCTGGGCACCGGCCAGCAGGGCCGCGCCTTCATAGATCTGGTAGAACGGGTTCGGGCAGAGTACGATCGCGGGCTCACCTGCTGCATTCCGCTTCGGGTCGATCACGGTCTGCGCGAGCGCAAAGAGCGCCTCGCGCGAACCTGCGACGGGCAGGACCTGGGTGGCCGGATCGAGCGGTGGCAGGCTGTAGCGCTTCGTGACCCAGTTCGCAATCGACTCGCGCAAGGCCGGTGAGCCGATGGTCGCCGGATACGCCGACAGGCCGCCGAGCGATGCGATCACCGCGTCACGCACCAGCGCCGGGGTCGGATGTTTCGGTTCGCCGATGCCGAAGCTGATGTGCGGCACGCTGGCCGGTGGCGTGACATCCTTGAAGAGCGCGCGCAGCTTTTCGAAGGGGTAGGGCTGGAGGGAGTCGAGTAGCGGGTTCACTTGGCGGATCGAGCCTGATCGAAGACGGGCGGAGACAGGTGACGGGCACGCGCAGTGGCGACAATCACGGTGATACGGTGAATGCACGGCACGGGCGGCGGACCGGTGATTATAGCGTGGCTTACAGCCTGGCGCGGTGGCCTGCGGGCTGGGCTTGCGCGGTGTGGCAGGCCCAGGGCGAACGGTACAAGCCGGATCACCCCGGCCGGATGGCTCGAGTTGAAGGTGACAAGCGAAGCGGCCCAGGTCAGACGGCCCGCGCAAAGGGAACTGGGAGAGACAATGCAGGTGGTAGTAGAGGTCAATACGGGTCTTGCAGGACGACGGGCAACTGCTCCTTGCCCGAGCGGCGTGCTTCAGAACAGGAGCGCCGCCCAATGAACAGCTGGATTCGCACCAGTTGGCCGACGCTCGCCATCATGCTGGGCGCTTCGGTCTGGGGAGTGATCTGGTATCCGCTGCGGATGCTGGCGGCGCTTGGCGTGACCGGCACGGCCGCCAGCGCGCTGACGAGCGGCGCCGGCTGCCTGTTCGTGCTGCTGGTGCGCTACCGGGCCATCGCCACCGTGCGCTGGCACTGGCTGCTGCCCGCGCTGGCGCTCGCCGCAGGCATCACCAATCTCGGCTTCGTGTGGGGTTCGATCCACGGCGAGGTGATGCGCGTCCTGCTGCTGTTCTACCTGACCCCCGCATGGACTGCGCTCTTTGCCCACTTCATCCTGCATGAGCGCCTGACCTGGGCGGGTGCTGCGCTCGCGGCGCTGTCGCTGGCGGGTGCGATGACGATGCTGTGGTCGCCGCAACTGGGCCTGCCGGTGCCCGGCAACCTGGCCGAATGGGCGGGTCTCGCGGGCGGCATGGGCTTTGCGATGAGCAACGTGCTGATCCTGAAGACGAGCCGTGTGCTGCCCGGCATGAAGCCGGAAATGCGCACCGCGACGATCTTCGGCGGCGCCGCGCTCTTCAGCGCCTGCGCCTCGTTCTTCGAAGCGATGCCCGCGCCGCCGAGCGGCGCGCATCTGGGCACGGCGGCGTTGCTGGTGCTCGGCCTCGGCTTCCTGCTGGCGTCCAACAACATGCTGGTGCAATACGGCGTGGCGCGCATCCCGGCCAACCGGGCGTCGATCATCATGCTGTTCGAGATCGTCGTGACTGCGCTGTCCGCGTGGCTTCTTGCCGGTGAGACGCCCGGCCCGCGCGAATGGGCGGGCGGCGCGTGCATCGTGCTGGCTTCGGCGCTCTCGAGCTGGGTGCATCGGACCCGGGCCACGCCCGATACGGGCGGCCACCCCGAGGCCACGCTCGACGTCGATCTGGAGACCGCCAGAGGCTCCGGTCACAAGCCCGAGCGCCAGGATGGCTCGCGCGCGATGGTATGATTGCCCCTGCTTGCCGTAGCGCGCCTTGCGAGGCGTGCGCGGCGCCCGTTTCGCGGGGCTGGCACGGGTCGTTTCGCTGCATCGTAGAACGGCGCGCGCGGCCCTTGCGGTCTACCTTTATTTTCCCTTTTCAATCAGCGATATCGCCGTGCGTCTGACCTCGATCAAACTCGCTGGCTTCAAGTCATTCGTCGATCCCACGCATTTCCAGGTTCCGGGCCAGCTGGTTGGCGTGGTCGGTCCCAATGGTTGCGGCAAGTCCAACATCATCGACGCCGTGCGCTGGGTGCTCGGCGAATCGCGCGCTTCCGAGCTGCGCGGCGAGTCGATGCAGGACGTGATCTTCAACGGCTCCACCGCGCGCAAGCCGGGTAGCCGCGCCAGCGTCGAACTCGTCTTCGACAACGCCGACGGCCGTGCCGCCGGCCAGTGGGGCCAGTATGCCGAAATCGCCGTCAAGCGCGTGCTGACGCGCGACGGCACCTCGAGCTACTACATCAACAACCTGCCGGCGCGCCGCCGCGACATTCAGGACATCTTCCTCGGCACCGGTCTCGGGCCGCGCGCCTACGCGATCATCGGGCAGGGCATGATTGCGCGCCTCATCGAGGCGAAACCCGAAGAGCTGCGCGTGTTCCTCGAAGAAGCCGCAGGCGTCTCGAAGTACAAGGAACGCCGCCGCGAGACCGAGAGCCGTCTGCACGACACGCGCGAAAATCTGACGCGGGTTGAAGACATCGTCCGCGAACTCGGCGCGAATCTGGAAAAGCTCGAAGGCCAGGCCATCGTCGCGACCAGGTTCAAGGAACTGCAGGCCGACGGTGAAACGAAGCAGCGCCTCTTGTGGCTGCTGCGCAAGAACGAGGCCGGCAGCGAGCAGGAACGCCAGCAGCGCGCCATCGAACAGGCGCAGATCGATCTCGAAGCGCAAACCGCGAAGCTGCGCGAAGTCGAAGCGCAACTGGAAACGCTGCGGGTGGCGCACTACTCGGCAAGCGACGCGATGCAGGGCACGCAGGGCGCGCTTTACGAGGCGAACGCCGAAGTGAGCCGCCTTGAAGCGGAGATCAGGTTCATCGTCGAATCGCGTAACCGCGTGCAGGCGCAGATCGCCGCGCTGAGCGCGCAGCGCGAACAATGGCAGTCGCAGGCGCAAAAGGCCCAGGACGACCTCGAAGACGCCGCAGAACAACTGGCGGTGGCCGAAGAAAAGGCCGCGCTCGCCGAAGACGAAGCCGCGGCGAAGCATGATGCGATGCCGGCGCTCGAAGCGCGCTGGCGCGATGCGCAGACGCAGTTGAACGAAGAGCGCGGCGGGATCGCGCAGACCGAGCAGGCGCTCAAGCTCGAAGCCGCGCATCAACGCAATGCCGACCAGCAGCTGCAGCAGTTGCAGCAACGCCATGAGCGCCTGAAGTCGGAAGCGGGCGGTCTGGATGCTCCCGACGAAGCCCAGCTCGAAGAACTGCGCATGCAGCTCGCCGAGCATGAAGAGATCCTGCACGACGCGCAGGCACGCCTCGGCGACGCACAGGAAACGCTGCCGCGCCTCGACGGCGAACGGCGCAGCGCGCAAGAACGCGTGCAGGCAGAAAGCGCACAGATTCATCAGCTTGACGCACGCCTCGCGGCGCTCAAGCAATTGCAGGAAAACGTCCAGACCGAAGGCAAGATCCAGCCGTGGCTCGAAAAGCATGAACTGAACAGCCTGCCCCGACTGTGGAAGAAGCTGCACGTCGAAGCCGGCTGGGAAACCGCGCTGGAAGCCGTGCTGCGCGAGCGCCTCGCCGCGCTCGAGGTGTCGAATCTCGATTGGGTCAAGGCCTTCGCGACCGATGCGCCACCGGCCAAGCTTGCGTTCTATGCGCCGCCGCTCGCTGCTGCGCCGGTCGCTGTGACGGGGACCTTGCGTCCGCTGCTGTCGCTGGTGCGCATCGACGACGCGGGTCTGCGTGCGGTCCTGAACGACTGGCTGGGCCTCGCCTTCGTGGCTGACGACCTTGCTCAGGCGCTGGCGATGCGCTCGCAATTGCCCGATGGCGGCGCGTTCGTCGTCAAGGCAGGCCATGTGGTGACGCGCGTCGGCGTGCAACTCTATGCCGCCGACTCCGAGCAGGCCGGCATGCTGGCTCGCCAGCAGGAAATCGAAAACCTGACCCGCCAGGTGCGCGCCCAGGCGCTGCTAGCGGATGAAGCCAGGGCCGCGGCGATTCGCGCCGAGGCAGCGCACACGCAGGCGTCGCAGACGTTGACGGACGTGCGCCAGCAGTCCGAGCGCGCGACCCAGCGTGTGCACGCCTTGCAGATGGACGTGTTGAAGCTGACCCAGGCGCACGAGCGCTACATGCAGCGCAGCACGCAGATTCGCGAAGAACTCGGGGAGATCACCGCGCAGATCGACGAGCAGCGCGCGCTGCGCGGCGAATCGGAGGCGAACTTCGAACGCCACGACGCGGAACTGGCCGAGTTGCAGGCGCGTTTCGAAGACAACCAGTTGGCCTTCGAAGCCCTCGACGAAGAGCTCACCGCCGCGCGCGCCCAGTCGCGCGATCTCGACCGGGCCGCCACCGATGCGCGCTTTGCCGCGCGCAACATGGCCAACCGCATCGATGAGCTGAAGCGCAGCATCCAGATCGCGCACGAGCAGAGCGAGCGCGTCGCCGCCTCGCTGGAGGACGCGCGTGCCGAGCTCGAAACGATCAACGAGCAGACCGCGCACACCGGCCTGCAAGGTGCGTTGGAGATTCGTGCGGTCAAGGAAGAGGCGCTGCATGCCGCGCGTCTTGAACTGGACGATCTGACCGCCAAGCTGCGCGCAGCCGACGAGACGCGTCTGACTGCCGAGCGCGCGCTGCAACCGCTGCGCGATCGCATCAACGAGCTGCAGTTGAAGGAGCAGGCCGCGCGCCTGAATGCCGAACAGTTCATCGAACAACTGGGCGCCGCAGGCGTCGACGAGGCCGAGTTGCAGGCCAAACTGACGCCGGACATGAAGCCGTCCTACCTGCAAGGCGAAGTCACACGCTTGAACAACGCCATTGCCGCGCTCGGGCCGGTCAATATGGCGGCGCTCGACGAACTCAAGGCTGCCACCGAACGCAAGAACTTCCTCGACGCGCAATCGGCCGACTTGACGAGCGCAATCGAAACGCTTGAAGACGCGATCCACAAGATCGATCAGGAAACCCGCACGCTGTTGCAGGGCACCTTCGACGAGGTGAACCGGCATTTCGGCGAACTGTTCCCGCGTCTTTTCGGCGGCGGTCAGGCGAAGCTGATCATGACCGGCGACGAAATTCTCGACGCCGGGGTGCAGGTGATGGCGCAGCCGCCGGGCAAGAAGAATTCGACGATTCACTTGCTGTCGGGCGGCGAGAAGGCGCTGACCGCGACCGCACTGGTGTTCGCGATGTTCCAGCTCAATCCCGCGCCGTTCTGTCTGCTCGACGAAGTGGACGCGCCGCTCGACGACGCCAACACTGAACGCTTTGCCAATCTCGTGCGCGCAATGTCGGACAAGACCCAGTTCCTGTTCATTTCGCACAACAAGATCGCCATGGAAATGGCCCAGCAACTGATCGGCGTGACGATGCAGGAGCAGGGCGTGTCGCGCATCGTTGCGGTCGACATGGAAACGGCCGCGGGTTTCGCCCAGAATATCGTTTGAGTCCGGACGGCGCCGGCCTGCGCCCAGCGCTGCGGCACATGTGCCGCGCGACGCAGGCGGGGCGCTGCGCAAACAGAAGAATTGCTGATGGAGCATGCATGGACGAGTTGACACTCGGTTTGATCGGGGCAGGTGCCGTGGTAGTCGGGGGAGTGGTGGTGTACAACGCATGGCAAGGTGCGAAGGTGCGGCGCCGGATGCCACGGCCGATGCCGGCCGACACCGCCGAGGCTTTTGCACGGGATGATCAGGAAGAGCAAAGCCCGTTCATCGAACCGGCCCGGCCCACCACGCGCCGCGAGCCCGTGTCCGACGAGGCGGGCGACACCGGGTCGCGCGTCGAACCCACCTTCGGCACGGCCCCGCCGCTCGATACGCCTGCCGATATCCAGGCTGAGACGACCACGCCGAACGGCTATCCCGAGCCGGAAGGCGAGGCCGCCAAAGGTGGTGTGGATGAACCGGCCGAGCCGATCCTGCCTGCCGCGACGACCATTTCTTCGGCGCCGCCCGCAATCGTGGATCGCCGTATTGATTGCATCGTGCCGATTCGCCTGGCTGGACCGCTCGCCGGCGACAAGGTGATTCCGCTCGCTCAACGCCTGCGCCGCGCGGGTAGCAAGCCGGTTCACATCGAAGGCAAGCCGGAAGGCGGCGGCGCATGGGAGTTGCTGCAGAACGGCGTGCGTTATGAAGAATTGCGCGCGGCTGCGCAACTGGCCAACCGCAGCGGGGCGCTCAACGAGCTGGAGTTTTCCGAGTTCGTGACCGGTGTGCAGCAGTTCGCTGACGCGATCGACGCCGCGCCGGAATTCCCCGACATGATGGAGACGGTGGCGATGGCGCGCGAACTGGACGGTTTTGCCGCCCAGTGCGACGCGCAACTGTCGATCAACGTGCTGTCCGACGGTGCGCCGTGGTCCGCGAATTACGTGCAGGCGGTGGCGTCGCAGGACGGCCTGCTGCTCTCGCGCGACGGCACCCGCTTCGTGAAGCTCGACGCCAAACAGAGCCCCGTGTTCATGCTGCAGTTCGGCGATACCAACTTCCTGCGCGACGACCTCACGTACAAGGGCGGCCAGATGATTACGCTGGTGCTCGACGTGCCGGTGGCCGACGAAGACATCCTGCCGTTCCGGCTGATGTGCGATTACGCCAAATCGCTGTCCGAGCGCATCGGCGGCCGGGTGGTCGACGATGGGCGCCGCCCGTTGCCGGAGACCGCACTGCTGGCGATCGAAAAGCAGCTCATGACGCTGTACGCGAAACTCGAACAGGCTGGCATTCCGGCCGGCTCGCCGGCGACGCGCCGGTTATTCAGTCAGTAATTCATCTCTGCGCGCCCACGCCGCATCATGTGTGGCAGCGGGGCGCTGGTCTTCCGTAAAATCATCGCCGCGTCGTCCTGACGCGCGTTGACGATGTATCAGTTGCGCGCTGCAGGCAGCTTGTCGCGCTCGCGCGCATGAACGCCGATCAATCTTCTTGCGTCATGTTGTGCCGCTGAACCACGTGTTGAGTGCAATGCGCTTCGCGAGGCGCGTCAGGCCGGCCAGGGTCGCTGTAACGCCAGTGCTGCTCCCTTTCTGCGATTGGCGCGTGAAGCGTGTGCTTCGCATGTGACGCAGGCTGTTACGCTCGCACGGTGTGGCGGGGCTGTCAACGCAGTGCCGCGCACGTTAGCCGAACGGCCAGGGCCACGCAGAGAGAGCGGCGTGCCAACGGCCGGTTAGCGGCCCCTGTCGTTCCGGCAAGGTCCGGCGCGGCATGGGTGATCCGCCGCACCAAGCTGGCCATCCGACCAATGTCCACGGCGAGCGGTTCCTGCGATAATCTGACGTCTGAATTTCACCGGCGAATCTTCCGATAGCATGGCCCGAACCACAGTCCCCAACCCTGCAACGAGCGCCCCGGCCGAGCGTGCCGTGTGGTTGCGCGCCGAACTCGAGCGCGCGAACTACGCTTACTACGTTCTCGACCAGCCGGACCTGCCGGATGCCGAGTACGACAAGCTCTTCAAGGAACTGCAACAGATCGAGACCGGGCATCCGGATCTGGTCACGCCGGATTCGCCCACCCAGCGGGTGGGCGGCGAGGTGGCGAGCGGCTTCGAGCCGGTGGTGCACGACCTGCCAATGCTGTCGTTGAACAACGGTTTCGCGGACGAAGATATCGTCGCCTTCGATAAACGCATTGCTGATGCGCTCGGCAAAACGCCGGTCAACTACGCGTGCGAACTCAAGTTCGACGGGCTGGCCATTTCGTTGCGCTATGTCGATGGCCGCTTCGTGCAGGCGTCCACGCGCGGTGACGGCACCACCGGCGAAGACGTGACGGAGAACGTTCGCACGATCCGCTCCATTCCGCTCACGCTCAAGGGGCGTCGTGTGCCGAAGTTGCTCGACGTGCGCGGCGAAGTCCTGATGTTCAAGCGCGATTTCGAACGTCTGAACGAGCGGCAACGCGCCGCCGGGCTGAAGGAATTTGCGAACCCGCGCAACGCGGCAGCCGGCAGTCTGCGCCAGCTCGATCCGAAGATCACGGCACAGCGGCCGCTGTCTTTCTTCGCCTATGGGATCGGCGTGCTCGACGGCGAGCCGATGCCGGCTACCCATAGCGCGCTGCTCGACTGGTACGGCGAACTGGGCTTGCCGGTGAATGGCGAACGTGCGGTGGTGCAGGGCGCCGAAGGCCTGCTCGGGTTCTTCCGCTCCGTGGGTGAAAAACGCGACGCGCTGCCCTACGATATCGACGGCGTGGTGTACAAGGTCAACGCCCGCGAAGAACAGGACGCGCTCGGTTTCGTGTCGCGCGCGCCGCGCTTCGCGCTGGCGCACAAATTCCCGGCACAGGAAGCGCTGACGAAGCTGCTCGCGATCGACGTGCAGGTCGGCCGCACGGGCGCGATTACGCCGGTGGCGCGCCTCGAGCCGGTGTTCGTCGGCGGCGCGACCGTCACGAATGCGACGCTGCACAACGAGGACGAAGTGCGCCGCAAGGACATCCGGATTGGCGACACCGTGATCGTGCGGCGCGCCGGCGACGTGATTCCGGAGGTGGTGAGCGCCTTGCTCGACCGCCGGCCAGCCGATGCCACCGAGTTCGTGATGCCCACGCAGTGCCCGGTGTGCGGCTCGGCCATCGAGCGCCTGCCGGACGAGGCGATCGCCCGTTGCACCGGCGGCCTCTTTTGTCCGGCGCAGCGCAAGCAGGCACTGTGGCACTTCGCGCAACGCCGCGCGCTCGATATCGACGGCCTGGGCGAAAAGATCATCGATCAACTGGTCGAACTGAATCTCGTGCGCACACCGGCCGACCTGTTCAGCCTCGGCTTTACGACGTTGGCCGAACTCGAGCGTTTCGCCGAGAAGTCCGCGCAGAACCTGCTCGACTCACTCGAGAAGGCCAAGCACACCACGCTGGCCCGCTTTATCTACGCGCTCGGTATCCGCCACGTCGGCGAATCGACGGCGAAGGATCTGGCCAGGCACTTCGGCTCGCTCGATCCGATCATGAACGCGTCGGTCGAGGAACTGCTGGAAGTGAACGACGTGGGGCCGGTGGTGGCCGAGTCGATTCATCGGTTTTTTGCCGAGAAGCACAACCGTACGGTGATCGAGCAGTTGCGCGCGCCGGGCAAGGTGACCTGGCAGGAAGGCCCGCCCGCGCCGAAAGCGCCGCAAGGCACACTGGCAGGCAAGACGGTGGTGCTGACGGGCACCTTGCCGACGCTGGCCCGCGAAGAAGCGAAAGAAATGCTCGAAGCGGCCGGCGCAAAGGTGGCAGGTTCGGTGTCGAAGAAAACGGATTACGTGGTGGCCGGCGCCGAAGCAGGCAGCAAACTTGCGAAAGCTGAGGAACTCGGCATCCCCGTGCTCGACGAAGATGGTATGCGTAAGCTCCTGGAGGGGCCGATAACATGATCCGCGAAATTCTCAAGATGGGCGATCCGCGCCTTTTGCGCATCGCCGCCCCGGTCGATCATTTCGACACACCTGAGCTGCATGCCCTCGTGAAGGACATGTTCGAGACCATGCACGACGCGAACGGCGCGGGGCTCGCCGCGCCGCAGGTCGGCGTCGACCTGCAGGTCGTGATTTTCGGCTTCGGGCACAACGAACGCTATCCGGATGCGCCGCCCGTGCCGGAAACCGTGCTGATCAATCCGACCGTCACGCCGGTGTCGCAGGACATGGAAGAGGGCTGGGAAGGCTGTCTGTCGGTACCGGGTTTGCGTGGCGCGGTTAGCCGTTTCTCGATGATCCGCTATCACGGCTTCGACCAGTTCGGCAAACCGATCGACCGCGTCGCCGAAGGTTTTCATGCCCGCGTCGTGCAGCACGAGTGCGACCACCTGATCGGCAAGCTGTATCCGATGCGGATCAACGACTTCGCGAAGTTCGGCTTCACCGAAGTGCTGTTCCCGGATATGGATGCGAACAGCGACGAGTGAGGGGCCGCCGGGCTGTCCCTTACGGCGCTGCGGCACTGCGGCCGGTAGCGCATACGGTCTCATCCGGCCGCGCCGCGCACAAAAAGCAAAGCCCACGCATTCGCGTGGGCTTTTTCACATTCGGCGCGCAGGGGTCGGGCGCCGCCGCGGTCAACCCCGCGTCGAACCCTCTACGCCCCTTTACGCACGTCCACGCAGCATCAGAACGACTCGTCCGCCGACAGGTAGCGCCATTGCCCCTGCGGCAGCGCGCCGAGCGGTACGCTGCCCATCCGCACGCGTTTCAGGCCGACCACTTCCAGGCCGACCAGTTCGCACATACGGCGGATCTGGCGCTTCTTGCCTTCGCGCAGCACGAAGCGCAACTGCTCGCCATTCTGCCAGCTCACCTTGGCCGGCTTGAGCGGCACGTCATCGAGCTCCAGCCCGTGACGCAAGAGGGCGAGACTTTCGGGCGGGAAGTGTTGATCGATCTCGGTCGTCATGTCGCCGTAGGTCACGCGGACCAGATATTCCTTTTCGACCTCCGAATGTCCGCCGATCAGCCGCTTCGCAATGCGCCCGTCCTGGGTCAGCACCAGCAATCCGGTGGAGTCGATATCGAGCCGGCCCGCCGGCGCGAGCTGGCGCAGATGCGATACCGAGAAACGGATGTCCGAGCGGTCGCCTTCCCAGCGGTTATCCGGCGTGACGAGCGTGACAGCAGGCTGATAGCCGTCTTCGGCCTGGCCTGACACATAACCCACCGGCTTGTGCAGCAGGATCGTCACCTGGCGCGCCTGGATGGCCTGGGCGGCCGGGTCGATCTCGATACGCTGGTCCGGGCGGACCTTGCTGCCGAGCGTGTCGATCTTTTCGCCGTCTACCCGCACCCAGCCGTTTTCGATCCATTCGTCGGCTTCGCGGCGCGAGCACAGGCCGAGTTCCGACATCAGCTTCGAGAGGCGCAGCGTGCCGGGGGCATCGTCGTGATCGCGGCGGGGCGCGTTGGGACGCGGCGCGGCTTCTTCCGCGCGGGAGGCCCTCGTTACCGGTGCGGTGCTCCGCGGCGGCTTGCCGGCGCGTGCCGGGCCATCGCGGTCGGCAAAGCGGCCACCGGGAGCGGCGCCACCAGCGCTGCGAGGCGCTCGTGTGCCGGCCGGGCGGTCGCTGTACGCAGTGCGCTCGGTGCGCGGCGGCCGGTCGCCGAAATCGCGTTTTGCGGGCGCCCGCGTTCCGCGCTCCGGGCGATCGCCATAGGTGCTTTTGACAGGCTTGGCGAACGTGCGCTCGTCGCGTGCGAATGAACCGCGTTCCTTTGAAGCTGGACGCTCGTCGCGTCGCGTGTCGCGCTCACCCGCCGGGCCGCGGCGGGTGCTGTCGTCGCGCGGCGGGCGGTCGAACGTGCGGCGCTCCTCGCGCGCGCCGCGCTCGGCGCCAAGTCGGGGCCGCCCGGCCGTGCCACGCTCGCGCGACTCGTCGCGTTCGCGCCGCACAGGACGCTCGCCACGCGGGGCGGCGTCGGATGGGCGGCCGGTGCGCGGGGCGGCGGGACGGCGGGCGTCGTCGGTGCCGCGTGCGCTGCCAAATGAAGGGCGGCGCGTGCTTTCGTCGCGTGAAAAGCGTGCTGGCCGCTCGCCACGGTCAGTCGCTCCCTCGGCTCGTCGGGGTGCGCGGTCGCTGTCAGTGCGACGCGGGGCGCGTTCGCTGCGTTCGCCTTCGGCACGGCGCGGAGCACCGGCCGTGCCTTCGCGGCGCGGTGCACGTTCATAACGCTCGCCCTCGGTACGGCGCGGCGCCCGCTCAGCGTGTTCGCCCTCGGCACGACGCGGCGCACGCTCAGCGCGTTCGCCTTCGGCACCACGCGGCGCCCGCTCAGCGCGCTCGCCCTCGGCACGGCGCGGTGCACCGGCAGGGCCCTCGCGGCGCGGCGGCCGATCCGACGGCGCACGCCTTGCGGCGCCGCCTCCCGTATCGCGTTCGCGCGAGAACGACCCCTCGGCGCGTGCCGGCCGCGTCCCGCTTTGCGTCCGGCTCGCGCCACCGGCGCCACCTGCGGCCTTACCAGCTGGCCGTTTGCCGGCACCTGCCGGCGCTGCGTCGCGCGCACCGGCAGCAGGTGTCGCGGGCCGCGGCCCGGCCGGGCGCGTGGGTTTGCGCGCGGTGGTACTGCCCGAGCGAACAGGGGCGCGTTCGGACGAAGCCGACCGCGGATGCTTGGCTGTCAATTTGACTCGCATGGAATCTCACACTGCGATCGCGCGCAGCAGTTCGGTTTCGACCTGGATTTGCAGGCGGCTGTCCGAGAGGCCGCGTCCGTCCAGCAGGAATACGTCCTCGACGCGTTCGCCGAGCGTATTGATCCGCGCCGACTGGACGCCGACCCGGTGCTCGGCCAGCACGCGCGCGATCGAATAAAGAAGGCCTGGCCGGTCGTTCGCCGACACGGACAGGATGTAGTACTGGCCGCGTTCGTCGGCCCGCAGGTCGACGCGCGGCGTAACAGGGAAGGTCCGCGACAGGCGCGACAGGCGCCCCTTCGACGGCTCCGGCAGCAGGGTGCCGTCCGCCGTGAGGCGTGCGGTCAGTTCCTGCTCGACCAGATTGGCGATATCGCGATAGTGCACGTCTTCTTCGGTGTGCTGGACGATAAAGTTGTCCAGCGCGTAACCGTGGCGGGTCGTGCTCACGCGGGCATCGAGCACTGACAGCGAGTTCTTGTCGAAGTACGCGCAGATGCCGGCGAAGAGGTCGGGGCGGTCCTGCACGTAGACGAGCACCTGCAATGCTTCGCCCACCGGCGACGGCCGTGCGCGCACGATCGGCGTGGGCGTCTCGACATGGCGGTACAGCACGCGCGTTTGCCACGCAATGTCCGCTGCGTCGTGACGCAGGAAGTAGCCGACGTCGAGCTGGTCCCACAACGCCTTGTGGGCATTCTCCGGCACGGTTTCGAGCCGCAGCAGCGCGAGCGCCTCTTCCTGGCGCGACTTCAGCTCGGAGTGCGCGTCCGGCCGCGCTCCACCCAGCACCGCAAGCGTGGCCCGGTACAGGTCTTCGAGGAGCTTGCCTTTCCAGGCATTCCAGACCTTCGGGCTGGTGCCGCGAATATCGGCGACGGTAAGCAGGTACAGCGCGGTCAGGCGCCGTTCAGTGCCGACCAGCTCCGCAAACCGCTTGATGACCTCCGGATCGCTCGTGTCCTGCTTCTGCGCGACCTGGCTCATTGTCAGATGATGCTGCACCAGCCATATGACCAGGTCGCCGTCGCCGTTTTCGATCCCGTGTTCGCGGCAAAAGCGCCGCGCGTCGGCCATGCCGAGCGTCGAATGATCGCCGCCACGGCCTTTGGCGATGTCGTGAAACAGCGCCGCGACGTACAGCACCCACGGACGCTCGAAGTTGACGATCAACTGGCTGCAGAACGGATATTCATGCGTGTGCTCGGCAACCGCAAAGCGGCGCAGGTTGCGCAGCACCATCAGGATGTGCTGATCGACCGTATAGACGTGATACAGGTCGTGCTGCATCTGCCCGACAATGCGACGGAAATTCAGCAGGTAGCGTCCCAGCACGCTGGTCTGGTTCATCAGCCGCAACGCGTGGGTGATCCCCGCGGGCTGCTTGAGAATCTCCATGAAAAGACGCCGGTTTTCCGGGTCGCGGCGCCAGTGCTGGTCCATCTTGTCGCGGGCGTTGTAGATCGCCCGCAGCGTGCGCGCCGACAGGCCCTTCACGCCCGGTGTTTCCTCATACAGCAGGAACGCCTCGAGAATCGCATTCGGCTCGCGTTCGAAGACGTCGTCGCTGGCGATTTCCAGCGTCCCCTGTTTCTCGACGAAGCGATCCGACAGGACTCGCGTGATGCCGCTTGTGTTCGGGAACAGTTGCGCTTCGATGTTCTGGATCAGGATCGTCGCCAGCTGCGTGACCGCCTTGGCGGCCCAGTAGTAGCGGCGCATCAGCTGTTCGCTGGCGCGCTTGGTGGCAGTCGGCTTGTAACCGAAGCTCTCGGCCAGGGCCGTTTGCAGGTCGAATACGAGGATGTCCTGGCGCCGCCCGGCAATCACGTGCAGCCGCGAGCGCAGCGCTTTCAGAAAACCTTCGTTGCGTTCCAGTTCACGGGCTTCCCGCTCGGTAATCAGACCGCGCGTTTCGAGCTCCTGCCAGCTGCTGCCAAACCCCGCCGCCTGGGTAATCCACAGGATCAGTTGCAGATCGCGCAGGCCGCCCGGGCTTTCCTTGATGTTCGGCTCGAGCGCGTACGGCGTGTCCTGGAATTTGGCGTGCCGCTGGCGCATCTCCAGGACTTTCGCCTGGAAGAAGGCGCGCGGATCGAGCGCTTCGCGATAACGCCGCGCGAAGTCTTCGAACAGCGCCGCGCTGCCCGTGATGCGGCGCGCCTCGAGCATCGAGGTGCGCACCGTGACGTCGTTGGCCGCCTCTTCGAGGCACTGCGAGACCGAGCGCACGCTGCTGCCGAGTTCCAGGCCCAGGTCCCACGCGAGGCTGATAAAGCGCTCGATGCGTGCTTCGAGATGACGCAGCGGCTCATCGGGCAGCAGCACAAGGATGTCGATGTCCGAATGCGGGGCGAGCTCGCCGCGCCCGTATCCGCCCACCGCCACCAGCGCGAGGGCGGACGGCAGGTCGCAGGCGTTCCAAGCGCCGCGCAGCGACTCGTCGGTGGTGCGCGCGAGTGCGCCCATCAACGATTCGACGTTGGTCGCCAGCTTGAAGCGTTCCAGCAACTTGGCTTTGGCCACCTTGTAGTCCGCCTTGAGCGACGTGGCATCGGAAAGGGCAACGGCTGGAACACTGCTCATGGGCACGCGCGTGAGTAAGGGCTGGGAACGGTCAGGCGGTGGCCGCGACGACCGGCGGACGAGCCGGCGTGCCGGCGGAGACCGTCAGCACGTCATAGCCGGTTTCGGTGACGAGCACCGTGTGCTCCCACTGCGCGGACAGGCTGCGGTCCTTGGTCTTCACCGTCCATTGATCCGGCATGGTACGGATCTCGCGACGGCCGGCGTTGATCATCGGCTCGATCGTGAAAATCATGCCTTGCTGCAACTCGAGGCCCGTGCCCGGACGGCCGTAATGCAGGATTTGCGGATCGTCGTGGAATACCGTGCCGATGCCGTGGCCGCAATATTCGCGCACCACGCTGTAGCCTTGCCCCTCGGCGTGCCGCTGGATGGCGTAGCCGATGTCGCCCAGGTGTGCGCCGGGGCGGACCTGGTCGATGCCGAGCCACATGCATTCATACGTGACCTGCACGAGGCGTTTGGCGAGAATCGAGCCTTCGCCGACAATGAACATGCGGCTCGTGTCGCCGAAATAGCCTTCCTTGATCACGGTGACGTCGATATTCAGCGCGTCGCCGTTCTTCAGTGTCTTGTCGCCCGGAATGCCGTGGCAGATCACGTCGTTGACCGAAATGCAGGTGGCCTTCGGATACGGCGGGTAGCCCGGCGGCTGATAGTTCAGCGGCGCCGGGACCGTGCCCTGTTCCTTCAGCATGTATTCGTGGCAGAGCCGGTCGAGCTCACCGGTGGTGATGCCGGCCTGGACGAGCGGCGTAATGTAGTCGAGCACTTCGCTTGCGAGCCGGCAGGCGACGCGCATCTGTGCGATATCGTGTTCGTTTTTGAGCGTAATAGCCATAATTCTCTCTGTAGCCTTGTGCAGCAAGGGTTTCCGTCTTTTGCTGTAGTGGTGAATGCGGGAAATTCCACCAACTTTCCACCAGAACAGCGCAGACGCCCCAACCAGCAGGGCTTTGGCGGGCCAGCAGGTGGAAAATTCTCACCAGCAGACCGGGCAAAACCCTGTATTTCGGGCCGAATATCACATTATAAGCCCGTTACGCCCTAGGGACGGACCAGTGCCAGCCCCAGGCCCAACGCAATCAATTGCAATGGCCGCCCAATCCTTAGACTAGTGTCCTGCGCCTGCTATGATCATTGGATACCAACGGCGGCACGCGTGAGAGATCACATGGTGACAATAAAAGCACAGGTTCATCTGGCGCCCCGATTTTTCGCGTTCGTGGTGGCGCTGGCGCTCACAGGGGCCGCGAGTGCGCAAGGCACGGCCCCGCCAACCGACACCGATCTGCGCGCCGCCTACTGCATGGCAATTACCAAGGGCCAGCTTGGGGTATTAAGTAGCATCTTTCCAGACGTGGCAACGCCAGGTGCGACTGACGTACCGGACATGGTGCGAAAGAGTTGGAGCGAAGAGAACGACAAGCTACAGCACCTACGGAGCTATCTAGTGCCGCGCCTTCAGTACATTGACGCGCTGTCTGTGCTGGCGGCGGAGAAACGTGGCGAACACGACGTGGCGCGCGTTAACAACGATCAAGACCTGCAAGCCTGCACGGCCAGGTGTCCGGTTCCGGCCTCGACTAACGACCTGGACGCTTATACGGCGTGCACGCGATCCTGCGAACCGGAGATGTTGACGCGAATTTGGGCGTGCAATGACTTGTCGTGGCTTCCGTTCTAGCAAAATCAAAGCCGTATCGGCGGCAGGACCCACAAACAGCGGGCAGCACACGCAACAACCCGGAGACAGCCATGACTTTCCTGAAGGATGTGGACTTTGAAGCGACACCCCCTCAAAGAGACATCGTGAACAAGTGGTTGGAGAAATATGGCACGAAGCTAACCCCAACAAACTTAGACCTCTTTCGAACCACGCCTGCCCAAGAAGACCTGACAAAGCCGCAGAGATACAAGGCTTCATTACCGGAGGACTATATGCTTAATCCTCCGCCGGAAGAGGTCAAAAAATGCATTGTGAAAGACTGAGCCATCCTGTCAGTCCACTGTCACGACCAGCCGCCCGCCCTTGCTGCGGGCTTTTCTATGTCCTGACTCAGTGACGAACTGTTACA
>DASZIR010000146.1:0-18332 GCA_035948995.1 Paraburkholderia sp.
TCCTATCAGTTGCTTGATGAGCGCGCGAATGGCCGTGGAAGAGGCCGCGCCGCCGGTGTCAGTCGAAACGTGTGATCCGAAGAAGTACTTAAATTCAAGCGTCCCGAATGGGGTCAGCATGTATTTACCGGTTGTCACACGCGAGACAGTTGATTCGTGTAGGCCCAGCGTATCAGCAATTTCCCGCAAAACCAAGGGCCGCATGGCAATTTCGCCATGCACAAAAAAGCTCTTCTGACGTTCGACAATCGCCTGGGCGACCCGCAGGATGGTCTCGAACCGTTGCTGGATATTTTTGATCAGCCAGCGGGCTTCCTGGAGTTGCTGGCGCAACGACCCGCTGCCGGGGTCGCCGCGGTTATTGCGCAGGATGTTGGCGTACAGGTGGTTGATCCGCAGTTTCGGCACCACCTCGGGGTTCAGTTCGGCCTGCCAGCCCTGGCCGGTCTTGCGCACCATGATGTCCGGCACGACGTAGTCGGCCTCTGCCTTGCCGTACGCTGCGCCGGGGAAGGGCTCGAGCGAGCGGATCAGCACATGGGCGTCGCGCAATTCGTCGTCGCTTGCCTTCAGGTGCTTGCGCAGACGGGTAAAGTCGCGCGCGGCGAGCAGTTCCAGATGGTGGGCGACGATGTCGAGGGCGAGCGTGCGGGTGGGCGAGGGCTCGAGGCGCAGCAACTGCAGCTTCAGGCATTCCGACGCGGAGCGTGCGCCGACGCCGGCCGGATCGAAGCTGTGCAGCAACGCAAGCGCAGCATTCAGTTCGTCGAGGTCAACTTCGAGCTCGTCAGGCAGGTCGGCCTGGACTTCTTCGAGCGTGGCGGTGAGGTAGCCGTCGTCGTCGAGCGACTCGATCAGAAACGTGATCAGCGCCCGGTCGCGCTGGCCGGCCTGGGTGACGCGCAGTTGCGCCATCAGGTGATCGCGCAGCGAGGTGCTCGACTCGTGGATCTGCAGCGGCGGCAGGTCGTCGTCGTCCGACGCGGTGCCGGAGCGGCCGTAGTCGTCCAGATTCCACTGGGTGGAGTCGCCGTTGCTGTCGGCCCCAAGGCCGTTGTACTCGTCGACGCCCTGCGGCTCGCCATTTTCGGCGCGCTCGCTGGTGGTGGTGGATGACGACGGGGTGTTGCCCATCTGCTCGGGGGCGGCGGCCGTGGGCGCCTGGGCGATCAGCGACCCGTCCGCGGCGACCCGCAACGGGCTGGCGATCCAGTCGTCCTCGTTTTCGAGCAACGGATTCTGGGAGATCGCCATCGCGACTTCCTGCTGCAGTTCGAGCGTAGACAGCTGCAGCAGCCTGATGGACTGCTGCAGTTGAGGGGTCAGCGCAAGATGCTGCGACAGGCGGAGTTGGAGGCTGGCTTTCATGGCAAGTTGAGATTCATTGTAAAGAGTTTGCCACGACCGCGATACCTTGCGACATTCGCAATAACGCGTGCACCCGGATTGGGCTTGCGGGGAGGCGGCCGGCTCGCCACGCCAAAAATACAGGGCGGGCCGCCGCGGCAAGGGGGCGGGCGGCACGCCGTGCCGCCCGGTGCGCCCCTCGCGCACTTACATGCGGAAGTGCTCGCCTAGGTAGACGCGCCGCACGTTTTCATTTTCGATGATATCGCCCGGCGCACCGGCGGCCAGCACGCTGCCGTCGCTGATGATGTACGCATGGTCGCAGATGCCGAGCGTTTCGCGCACGTTGTGGTCCGTAATCAGCACGCCGATATTGCGCTGCTTCAGGAACTTGACGATCTTCTGGATTTCCAGAACCGCGATCGGGTCGACGCCGGCGAACGGTTCGTCAAGCAGGATGAAGCTCGGGTTGGTGGCGAGCGCGCGGGCAATTTCCACGCGCCGGCGCTCGCCGCCCGACAGCGACAGCGCCGGATTCTCACGCAGATGCGCAATCTGCAGTTCGTCGAGCAGCGCTTCCGTGCGTGTGGTGATGGTGTCCTTGTTCAGGCGCTTGCCGTCTTCACCGATCTGCAGCTCCAGCACGGCGCGAATGTTCTCCTCGACGGTGAGCTTGCGGAATACCGAGGCTTCCTGCGGCAGATACGAAAGGCCGAGCGAGGCGCGCTTGTGGATCGGCAACAGGCTGATGGACTTGCCGTCCAGATCGATTTCACCGGCGTCGAGCGGCACGAGGCCGACAATCATATAGAACGAGGTGGTCTTGCCGGCACCGTTCGGGCCGAGCAGGCCGACGACTTCGCCGCTTTTGACGTCGAGCGACACGTCCTTGACGACCGTGCGCGAGCCATAGCGCTTCTTCAGGTTGCGAACTACCAGCGAACTGCTGGTCCCAGCCGGCTTGCGATGGGGGAGGGAGGGCGAGTTCACTGAGTTCACTGGTTCGGGGCTCCCTGAATCGTGGTGGACGGGGCGAGCGTGGCAGACGCGCCAGTGAGCGGTGCGGCACCGCCGTTACGCGGCGACAGCATGGCGCGCACGCGGCCCGACGGGTTGCCCGGCCCGGCGACGTCCTTGCCCGCCTTCGCGGTGTAGAAGTCGTTCTGGCCGTCATAGGTGATGACGCTGCCGTGGACCGTGTCCATCACCGTCGAGAGGCCTTGCAGGCGGTTCACCGTGGCGTTGGTCGTCAGCGTGGTGAGGTCCTGCTTGCCGTCGTAGTCGATGCGGATTGCCGTGCCGTCGACGTATTCGTCAAGCCCCTCGCGCTTCTGGCGGAAATACGACAGATTGCCCCCGCTCGAGGTGCCCGTGGCGTACTGGTAACCCTGCGGATCCTGGGTGACCTCGACGCGGTCGGCCTTGATCACGATCGTGCCTTTGGTGGCCACGACGTGTCCGGTGAAGATGTTGACCTGCTTCAGGTCGTCATAGGTCATGTTGTCCGCTTCAATATTGAGCGGCTTGTCCTTGTCGGCGCGTTCGGCGTGCGCCAGCGGCGCAAAACCGGCTAGCGGCAACAGGACCAGCAGCGCAGCGAGTCCGGTGCGGCACGCGGACAGGGTACGCGCGCGGCCGGTGTCAAAACGGGGGAACGATTCGTTCATGCAGTCACGCTGGATTGGATTACCCGGGTTGCTTCAGGGAGCCGCCGGAGGCGTCGGACGCGGCGATGGCGCCACGGACGTTGCCGAACAGCTGCATTACCCGGGTGACATTGTTGTAGTTCATGCCGCTGGCCGTCATGACTGACAGGCCGCGCTGAAGTTTAACCGGCTTTTCGGTCTCGATCACATCGTCGTTGACCAGCACCCGAAAATGCTGGGAATCTGCCTGCATCGGCGGGTCGCCGTCGCCGGCGGCCCGCAGGATGCGCGCGTGGTCGTACAGATCGACGATCGAGGCGTCGCCATTGACAGTGCCGGTGTCGCCGGTTGCGGTGACGATGGGCTTGCCCGGCTGGAACGCGCGGATGGCCGGCATGACCAGATCGCTCAGTTCGTCGTCTTCATAATGGACGAGGTGGGTGGCCGTCAGGCGGTACTGCGTGGCGCCCGACTGATCCAGTTCGGACACCGAGAAGTTGTCGGCGAAATAGTCGGGTGTGTGTTCCTTCGGCTTCACCTCGCCTTCGTGCGGCGGCGGTGCGGTGGCCTGCAGCAGCCACCAGGTGATGCCGGCGAGCGCTGCCATGGCGACGAGCGGGATCAGCGAAGTCAGGCGGAACTGGTTCATCCGACGAGGCCCTGCTGCTGCCCGCCGCTGCACGCTGCCGCGAGCAGCGCATCGTACTTGTTCTGTGCCCGCAGCAAGGTGTCGCACACTTCGCGCACGGCGCCGTGGCCGCCGCGGGCTTCGCTCACCCAGTGGGCGCGGGCGATTACTTCAGGATGCGAATTGGCGGGCGCGGCGGCGAAGCCGACGTTCAGCATCACGCCGAGATCGACCCAGTCGTCGCCCATGTAGCCGCATTCTTCGGGCGTCATGCCGGTCTGCTTCAGCAGGTCGGCGAAGGCCTCGGGCTTGTTTTCGACGCCCTGATACAGGTGCGTGATCTTCAGTTCCTTCGCCCGCACGGCGACGATGCCCGACTTGCGGCCGGTGATGATGGCCGTCTCGATGCCGGCTTCGCGCAAGAGCTTCGCGCCGTGGCCGTCCATCGAGTTGAACGACTTCATCGTGTCGCCTTCGGCGGTAAACATCAGGCCACCGTCGGTCAGCACGCCGTCGACGTCGAAAATCATCAGCTTTACGCGGCGCGCGCGTTCAGTGGCGGTAAGGGGCGCGGCGGCCATCAGATCACCTTCTTCGAGAACAGGTCGTGCATGTTGAGCGCGCCGATCAGCTTGCCCGCCTCATCGACAACCAGCATCTGATTGATCCGGTGGCGCTCCATCAGTTCCACCGCTTCGACGGCCAGTTGATCCGGACCAATGGTGCGCGGGCCGGGTGTCATCACCGAGGCAATCGGCAAGTCGCGGAAGTCGCCGCTGCGCTCGAGCACGCGGCGCAGGTCGCCGTCGGTGAAAATGCCTTTGACGTGCTGCTGCTCGTCCACGATCGCCGTCATGCCCATGCGCTTGGCGGTCAACTGGAACAGCGCATCGCGCACGGTGGCCTCGGGCATGACCATGGGAACCTGGTCGCCGGTACGCATGACGTCGCGTACATAAGTGAGCAGGCGCCGGCCGAGTGCGCCGCCCGGATGCGAGCGGGCGAAGTCGTCCGGGCCGAAGCCGCGCGCGTCGAGCACGGCGACCGCGAGCGCGTCGCCGAGCGCGAGCGCGGCGGTGGTGCTGGCGGTGGGGGCGAGATTCAGCGGGCAGGCTTCCTTTGCGACACCGGCATTCAGGTGCACGTCGGCCAGTTGGGCGAGGCTCGAGGCCGGCTTGCCGGTAATCGCGATCAGCTTCGCGCCGAGCCGCTTGATGAGCGGCAGGATCGCGATCAGCTCTTCGGACTCGCCGGAATTGGACATCGCCACGAACACGTCGTCCGCGGTGACCATGCCAAGGTCGCCATGACTGGCTTCCGCCGGATGCACGAAGAAGGCCGGCGTGCCGGTGCTGGCGAGCGTGGCCGCGAGCTTGCGGGCCACGTGGCCGGATTTGCCGATGCCGGAGACGACCACGCGCCCACGGCAGCTAAGGATGAAATCGATCGCCTCGACGAAACCATCGTCGAGTTGATCGCGAAGCGCGCGCACGGCGTCCGCTTCGATGTCGAGCACGTTGCGAGCGAGCGCGAGTGCCCGGTCGCCATTGATTTTCGCTATCATGCGCGGAGTATAGCAAAGGCGTTTGTTCGCCGCGCCGGGCCCCCTGTGCCCAGCCGCTGCCCTCACCGGCCCCTCAACCTTGTCGCATGGCGGTTTGCGTGCGATGGTTACGTCGACGAACCAGGACGCTTTCAGATGATTTCCCCGCTCGAAATGACGCTGTTCCTGCTGCTGGCATCAGTGGCGGGCGTCGTCGTTTTCCGTTTCCTGAACCTGCCGCCGATGCTCGGCTACCTGACGGTGGGCATCCTCGTCGGGCCGCACGCGCTCGGCCTGATTCCCGATTCGGTGGGGGCGCAGAATCTGGCCGAGTTCGGCGTGGTGTTCCTGATGTTCTCGATCGGGCTGGAGTTTTCGCTCGCCAAGCTGCGTTCGATGCGCCGGCTCGTGTTCGGGCTAGGCTTGCTGCAGGTGATCGGCACGGTCGCGCTCGCCGTCGGGCTCGGCTTCGTGTTCGAGCGCTGGGTGCACATCACATGGCAGGGCAGCGTCGCGCTGGGCGGCGCGCTGGCCATGTCGTCCACGGCGATTGTCAGCAAGCTGCTCGCCGAGCGCCTCGAGATCGAAACCGAGCACGGCCGCAATATCTTCGGCGTGCTGCTGTTCCAGGACCTGGCGGTGGTGCCGCTGCTCATTGTCATTTCGGCGCTGGGCGGCGATTCCAAGAGCCTGATGGCCGCGCTTGGCCTCGCTGCGGTGAAGATTGTGGTTGCCCTGTCGTTGCTGCTGATCGTCGGGCAGCGCTTCATGACGCGCTGGTTCAACGTGGTCGCGCGGCGCCGCTCGCAGGAGCTGTTCATCCTGAACCTGTTGCTCGTCACGCTCGGGGCGGCGTTCATTACGGACAAATTCGGCCTGTCGCTCGCGCTCGGTGCGTTCATCGCCGGCATGTTGATCGCCGAGACGCCGTACCGGCATCAGGTCGAGGAAGACATCAAGCCGTTTCGCGACGTGCTGCTGGGCCTGTTCTTCGTCACCACCGGCATGTTGCTGAATCCGGTCGTGATCTGGAAGCATCCGTTCATCGTGCTGTGCTTCCTGATCGGGCCGATCCTGCTGAAGGTGGTGACGATTACCGCGCTGTCGCGCCTGTTCGGCGCGTCGCCGGGCGTGGCCATGCGTACCGGCATCGGGCTCGCGCAGGCCGGTGAATTCGGCTTCGTGCTGCTGAATCTGATTCTGGACAAGCATCTGGTGGATGCCACCTTGCTGCAGGCGATTCTCGCCGCCATGCTGCTGTCCATGCTGGCCGCGCCGTTCCTGATCCAGAACGCCGACCGCATCGTGCTGCGGCTGTCTTCGACTGAATGGATGATGCAGTCGTTGCAAATGACCCGTATCGCGACGCAAAGCCTGAAGCAAAGCGGCCACACGATTATCTGCGGCTATGGGCGGGCCGGGCAGAACCTCGCGCGCATGCTCGAGCATGAAGGGCTGTCGTACGTCGCGCTCGACCTCGACCCCGACCGGGTGGCGGCTGCGGCGGCGGCGGGGGAGTCGGTGGTGTTCGGCGACGCCGGGCGGCGCGAGTCGCTGCTCGCGGCGGGTATCCACCGGGCCGCCGTGGTAGCGATCACCTACGCCAATACGCCGTCCGCGCTGCGCGTGCTGCACAACATCCACGAACTCGAGCCGACGCTGCCGGTCATCGTGCGGACCGTCGACGACGCCGACCTCGAAAAGCTGCTGGCTGCCGGCGCGACGGAGGTGATTCCGGAGATCGTCGAAGGCAGCCTGATGCTTGCCTCGCATACGCTGGTGCTGATGGGCGTGCCGATGCGCCGCGTGGTGCGGCGCGTCGAGGAGATGCGCGACGAGCGGTATAGTCTGCTGCGCGGCTATTTCCACGGCGCCGATGACGTGGGCGACGACGACAGTCACGAGCAGGTGCGACTACAATCGGTGCCGGTCGACGAGAACTCGGACGCGGTGGGCCGCACGCTGGCGGAGGTGGGGCTGTTCGAGCTGGGCGTCGAGGTGACGGCGATC
Source organism: Paraburkholderia sp. (assembly GCA_035948995.1). Lineage (GTDB taxonomy): Bacteria > Pseudomonadota > Gammaproteobacteria > Burkholderiales > Burkholderiaceae > Paraburkholderia. The sequence continues at coordinate 7,175 of DASZIR010000146.1, forward strand.
CGGCGCCACGGCATTCGCGGCGTGGAGCCTGACCCGTCGACCAAGCTGCGCGCCAGCGATATCGTCGTGCTGCGCGGCTTGCCTGAAGCACTCGCCGAAGCCGAAGAGCGGCTGTCGCGGCATCGCCGGGCGGGTGCCGCTGCGGTGTGAGGCACGCGGTGCGGGGTACGCGACACAAATGGTGAACCAGGCAGGGCGTACCAGGCAGCCGGGCGGGATACTTAAGCCTTTTATCGGGATCCGTCGGGATCCATCGGGAGTCATCATGTCCAACGCGCTTGCGAGCGCGCCGCTCGACGCGGCTGCGTTCGTCAAAAGCCAGATTCGCACCGTGCCTGACTGGCCGCAGGCCGGCGTGCAGTTTCGCGACATCACGCCGCTGCTGCAGCATCCGAAGACCTTTCGTGTGCTGATCGACCTGTTCGTGCAGCGTTACATTGAGGCGAAGCTCGACTACATTGCGGGGCTCGACGCGCGCGGCTTTATTATCGGGCCGGTGCTGGCGTACGAACTGAACGTCGGGTTCATTCCCATCCGCAAGCAGGGCAAGCTGCCGTACGAGACGGAGTCCGAGTCGTATCAGCTGGAATACGGTACGGCGACCGTCGAGATCCACGCGGACGCGTGCTCGGCGGGCGACCGGATCGTGATCGTCGACGATCTGATTGCGACCGGCGGCACCATGATGGCCGGCAAGAAGCTGCTCGAGCGGCTGGGCGCGCAGGTGATCGAAGGCGCGGCGATCATCGACCTGCCTGAGTTGGGTGGGTCCGCGCTGTTGCGCTCGGCGGGGCTGCCGCTCTATACGGTGACGGAGTTTAGCGGTCACTAGGGGGCGGTCCGTGCGCCTGGCCCTCCACCCACCCGGCAACAGAATCGCGACGAGGTAAGAAGCATGCCCAATTTCCTGCTGTTCCTCGCCACGTCGGTGGCGATCACACTGGCCCCCGGCCCCGACAACCTGCAGGTGCTCGCGCGCGGCATCTCGCAAGGGCGCGCGGCAGGGCTCGTCGCCGCACTCGGTTTCGCCGCCGGCATCACGTTCCACACGACGCTCGCCACGCTGGGCGTGGCGGCGCTGCTGCGCTCGTCGCCGATGGCCTTCCAGGCCATCAAGTTCGCCGGCGCGGCTTACCTGATCTGGATCGGCATCAAGGCGCTGCGCAGCCAGGGTTTGGCCACGGCGCATGAGCGTCCGGCTCAACCGCTCTGGTCGGTATTCCGGCAGAGCGTGTTCGGCAACATGCTGAACCCGAAGGTGACGTTGTTCTTCCTCGTCTTCCTGCCGCAGTTCATCGAGCCGCACGGTGTGCAGAGCGTGACGTTGCAGATGCTCGAGCTGGGCGTGCTGTTCATGTTGCAGACGGTCGTGGTGTTTTCGCTATTCGGCGTGTGCGCCGGGATGATCGGTGGCTGGCTCAAGCGCCGTCCGCGCCTCGGGGTATGGCTCGACCGTCTGGCCGGCGCGACCTTTATTGCGATCGGCATTCGCGTGGCGCTGCGCGACTGAGTGTGTCCGGATGCGTCGGCGCGCGGCCGCGCGCCTGATTGGCGGCGATTTGCGCCATTGGCTAGCTGACTTCAGCTTCTGAATTGACCTGCCCGGCGTGACTTGCCGTGCAGCTGGAGCATCAATGACTTTGCCCTGTATCACCAAAGCGCGCCGGTTCGACGCGCGCGCGCACCGGCCGTTCTGGATCGACGACCAGCAGGTCGGCTGGATTCGCACGACGGACGTGCCGCAGCTGGCCCGCTGGCCGGATGTTTTTGACATCGACGCTGCGCGCGTTGCGTTATCGTCCCGCTTTGACACCGTCGATCTGCGTAGCGCCGCGCTGGGCGCCGTGATCGGCGCATTGGCTGCGGATGGCCGCATTCCAGGCTGGCGCGACGAAACCTATGCGATCCGCAACGCGTTCGACGCGCCGCCGCTCGCGTATATTGAACGTGCGGCGTCGCGCTTCTTCGGCACCATGACCTACGCGGTGCATCTGAACGGCGTCGTAGAATACGCGAACGGCGCGCCGCAACTGTGGATCGCGCGCCGCAGCGACACCAAGGCGACCGATCCGGGCATGCTGGACAACGTGGTGGCGGGCGGGATCGGTTGGGGCTTCGGAATCGAGGCGACGATCATCAAGGAGTGCTGGGAAGAAGCCGGGATTCCTGAAGAGATCGCCGTGCACGCCGTGCCGGGGCGTACGGCGCATGTGCTGCAATCGCTTCCGGAAGGCACCCAGGCCGAGCAGATCTTCGTCTACGACCTCGCACTGCCGGTGGATTTCGCGCCGCGCAATCAGGATGGCGAAGTGGGTGAGCACCGGCTCGCACGCATCGATGAAGTGGCCCGCTGGATTGAAGAAGATGCGATGACTGTCGACGCCAGCCTCGCCACGCTCGATTGTCTGCTGCGCCGCCGCTGGATCGATGCGGATGCCTGCGAAGGGATCGACGCGCTGTTCGCGCCGCCGCCCATCGCATAACGCATGGCGCGGCTTGGTGACTTGGCGACCTTGTTGACGCCGTCAGCAGGCCCGGCGCTTACGCCTCACACTGAACGAATTACGGATTGAAGAAGGGAGTCACCCAGGTCATGTCGACCGATCACAGCTTTATTCTCAAACTGTCGTGCGCCGACCGGCCCGGCATCGTCCATGCGGTATCGGGCTTCCTGTTCGAGCGCGGCAGCAACATTCTCGACTCCGCGCAGTTCGGCGACAGCCATACCGGCGAGTTCTTCATGCGCGTGCATTTCCAGCAGGTGGGCGGCGACCCCGGGCTCGACGCGCTGCGCACGTCGTTCAGCACGCTCGCCGAACAGTTCGGCATGCGCTGGGAACTGCACGATGCAACCGTGAAGCCGCGCGTGGTGATCATGGTGTCGAAGATCGGACATTGCCTGAACGACCTGCTGTTCCGCTACCGCACCGGCCAGCTTGGCATCGAGATCCCGGCGATCATCTCGAACCACAAGGAGTTCTATCAACTCGCCGCGAGCTACGATATTCCGTTCCACCACTTTCCGCTGACCGGAACGACTGCCGGGGCGAAGGCGGCGCAGGAAGCGCGTGTGCTCGAAGTGATCGACGAGCATCAGGTCGATCTGGTGGTGCTTGCGCGCTACATGCAGATCCTGTCGCCGCAATTGTGCGAGCGCCTGGCGGGCCGTGCGATCAACATCCACCACTCGTTCCTGCCAAGCTTCAAGGGCGCCAAGCCTTACTACCAGGCGTTCGATCGCGGCGTGAAGCTGATCGGCGCGACCGCGCACTACGTGACGACCGATCTCGACGAAGGTCCGATCATCGAGCAGGAAGTGGAGCGGGTCGACCACAGCATGACGCCGGACCAGTTGACGGCGATCGGCCGCGACGTCGAATGCGTGACGCTCGCGCGGGCGGTGAAGTGGCATGTCGAACATCGCATCGTGCTGAACGGCAGCAAGACGGTGGTGTTCCGCTGATCGGGCACTGCTGAAGCGTTGGGCAAAAAGCAAGGCCGCCAGTCGTTGGACTGGCGGCCTTTTTCATGGGCTGGGGCGCTCGATCAGGCGATCAAGGCGATCAACGTCAAACCAGCCGCAGATAGATCAGCTCCCGCTTGATATAGGCGTAGAAGATCGGCGCGGCGATCACGCCCTGCAGGCCGAACGCCGCTTCCATCACCAGCATTGCCACCAGCAGTTCCCACGCGCGCGCCTCGATCTGGCCGCCGATGATCCGCGCGTTCAGGAAGTATTCGAGCTTGTGGATCAGGATCAGGAACACGAGCGACATGACCGCGGCCGGGAAGCTCACCGAGAGCGCCACTGCGACGATGATCGTGTTGGAGATCAGATTACCGATTACCGGCAGCAAGCCGACGATGAACGTGACGAGCACCAGCGTCTTCGACAGCGGCAGGCTGTCGTGAAAGATCGGCAGCAGCACCAGCAGGAAGAGGCCGGTAAAGACCGAGTTGATCGCCGAAATCTTCACCTGGGCGAACACGATGCGGCGGAAGGCGTCGGCAAACCGGGTCACGCGAGTGACGAAAGCGGTGGACAGCGGCAGCCGCTGCATATGCTTTTGCGCGCCGACCGCGATGATCGCGCCGATGATCATGCCGATCAGGATGTGCGTGAACACCCGCGCCGCATTCTTGCCGCCTTGCTGCAACATGACGGCGTGCGTCTGCATCAGCTCGGTCGCTCGCGCCTTCATCTGGTCGGTGTCGACCGGCAGATAGTTGGCGATGAACTGCGGAATCCGCCCGCGCGCCTCGTCGATGAGCTGCATGGCCTGGTCGAGCAGCATTTGCACGCTCGGCACGTCGCCCTCGAAATGGTCGATGAGGCCGATCACGATACCCGTCAACCCGCCGACGATAAACACCGCCAGCAGCACCACCGACAGCCACCGCGCCCGCTGGCTGGACATATGCCGTTCGATGCGCGGAGCGATGGTATGGATGAGCTGAAACACCAGCAGGCCGGCCAGCAGCGCGCCGAGCAGCCGCAGATTCAGCACCGCAAACATGCCGATCAGCATCAGCAGGTAGCTTCCGATCTCGACCGCGGACAGCCTGGGCAGGCTCATATCGCTCGTCAGCCTGACCGGGCGTGGGCGCAGATCCTGCACCTGCCCATCCTCGGGCGCCTCGTTACGCTTGGTCATGGCTCATTTCCATCTCCAACCTGGGGTTTGCAGCATCACTTTTTGGCCATCGCGCGCTTGAGCAGCGGCGCGAGGTATTTACCGGTAAAACTTGCCTTCGACTTCGCCACCTGCTCCGGCGTGCCCTGGGCGATGATCTGACCGCCGCCCGCACCACCTTCCGGGCCCAGGTCGATCAGCCAGTCGGCGGTTTTGATTACATCCAGATTATGCTCGATGATCACCACGGTATTACCCTGGTCGCGTAAACGGTGAATCACCTCCAGCAGTAGCGCGATGTCGTGGAAGTGCAGACCGGTGGTCGGTTCGTCGAGGATGTATAGGGTGCGACCTGTGTCGCGCTTGCTCAGTTCCAGCGAAAGTTTGACCCGCTGCGCTTCGCCGCCCGACAGCGTCGTGGCCGATTGCCCGAGGCGAATGTAGCCAAGACCCACGTCGAGCAGCGTTTTCAGCTTGCGCGCCACCACCGGCACGGGCCTGAAGAACTCGTATGCGTTCTCGACGGTGAGCTCCAGCACTTCGCTGATGTTCTTGCCCTTGTACTGCACTTCGAGCGTTTCGCGGTTGTAGCGCTTGCCGTGGCAGACGTCGCAAGGCACGTACACGTCGGGCAGAAAGTGCATTTCCACCTTCAGCACGCCGTCGCCCTGGCACGCTTCGCAGCGCCCGCCCTTCACGTTGAACGAGAAGCGGCCCGGATCGTAGCCGCGCTCCTTCGAAGCCGGCACGCCCGCAAACAGCTCGCGGATCGGCGTGAACACGCCGGTGTAGGTAGCCGGATTCGAGCGTGGCGTGCGGCCGATCGGCGACTGGTCGACGTTAATGACCTTGTCGAAGTGCTCGAGGCCTTCGATCGCCTCGTACGGCGCCGGCTCGGCCGACGAGCCGTACAGATGATGCGCGACCGCGTGATAGAGCGTGTCGTTGATCAGCGTGGACTTGCCCGAGCCGGACACGCCGGTAATGCAGGTGAGCAGCCCGACCGGCAGGTCGAGCGTGACGCGCTGCAGATTGTTACCGTATGCCTCGACGATGCGCAGGCGCCGTTCGTCCGGATCCTTGCGTTCGTCCGGATACTCGATGCAACGGGCGCCCGACAGGTATTGGCCGGTAATCGAAGCCGCGTCTGCCTGCACCTCGTTGGGCGTGCCTTCCGCGATCACCATGCCGCCGTGTTCGCCGGCGCCCGGTCCCATGTCGACCACATAGTCGGCCATGCGGATCATGTCCTCGTCGTGCTCCACGACGATCACCGAGTTGCCGAGGTCTCGCAGGTGCTTCAACGTCGAGATCAGGCGGTCGTTGTCGCGCTGGTGCAGGCCGATCGAGGGCTCATCCAGCACGTACATCACGCCGGTCAGACCCGAGCCGATTTGCGACGCCAGGCGGATGCGCTGCGCCTCACCGCCCGAAAGCGTTTCCGCGCTACGCTCCAGCGACAGATAGTCGAGGCCGACGTTATTCAGGAACATCAGCCGGGCGACGATTTCCTTGATCACCTTGTCGGCGATCTCGCGCTTCGAGCCTTCGAGCCGCAGCGTCTGGAAATAGCCGAGCGCATCGCGCAGCGGCCAGCCGCTGATTTCGAAGATGCCGCGCGCGTCGCCGTCCGCACCGATGCGCACGAAACGCGCTTCGCGGCGCAGGCGGGTGCCGTCGCAGGCGGGGCAGGGCTGGTTGTTCTGGTATTTGGCGAGCTCTTCGCGCACCGCGACCGAATCGGTCTCGCGGTAACGCCGCTCGAGGTTCGGAATGATCCCTTCGAACACATGCTCGCGAATCGACGTGCGGCCACGCTCGTTGATGTACGAGAACGGAATGGTCTGCTTGCCGGAACCGAACAGCAGGATCTTGCGGACCTTTTCCGGCAGGTCTTCGAACGCCTCGTCAATGTCGAACTCGTAGAACGCCGCGAGACTTTGCAGCATCTGGAAGTAAAACTGGTTGCGCCGGTCCCAGCCCTTCACGGCACCTGCCGCGAGCGACAGCGACGGATGCGCGACCACCCGCTTCGGATCGAAGAAGGTGATCTGGCCGAGGCCGTCGCACTCGGGGCACGCGCCCATCGGGTTGTTGAAAGAGAAGAGGCGCGGCTCGAGCTCCTGCAGCGAATACGAGCAGATCGGACAGGCGAACTTGGAGCTGGACAGATGCTCCTTCTCGGTGTCCATTTCGAGTGCGATGGCACGGCCGTCAGCGAGGCGCAGCGCGGTTTCGAACGATTCGGCGAGGCGCTGCTTCATGTCGGCGCGCACCTTCAGACGGTCGACCACGACGTCGATCGTATGCTTGTCGTTCTTCTTCAGCTTCGGCAGCGAGTCCACTTCGTAGATCTTCGCCACGCCTTCATTCGCTGTGCCGCCGCCAGAGCGCACGCGAAAGCGGATGAAGCCTTGCGCCTGCATTTCTTCGAACAGCTCGACGTGTTCGCCCTTGCGGTTCGCGACCACGGGCGCCAGGATCATCAGCTTGGTGTCTTCCGGCAAGGCGAGCGCGGCGTCGACCATCTGCGAGACGCTTTGCGCCTCCAGCGGAATTTCGTGGTCCGGGCAATAGGGCGTGCCCACCCGTGCGAACAAAAGACGCAGGTAGTCGTGAATTTCGGTGACGGTGCCGACGGTAGAGCGCGGATTGTGTGAAGTGGCCTTCTGTTCAATTGAAATGGCCGGCGACAGACCTTCAATCAGGTCGACGTCGGGTTTTTCCATCAATTGCAGGAATTGCCGGGCATACGCGGAGAGGCTTTCGACGTAGCGCCGCTGCCCTTCGGCGTAGAGTGTGTCGAAGGCAAGCGACGATTTGCCCGAGCCCGACAGGCCCGTGATCACGATAAGCTTGTGGCGCGGCAGGTCGAGACTGACGTTCTTCAGGTTGTGGGTACGGGCCCCACGGATACGGATTTGTTCCACGCGTTGATCCATGACCTGGCGGAAAGAGGAAGAGGCTAAACCTGCTACTATAACGACTTTTCAAGACCGCTGTTACGGCTTCCTGACAACGCACGGCAGGTGCGAGGCAAGCTGTAAGACAGTGATTTAACGCCGTGACGAAAGGTTGCAGGTTGGGCCTTTTTGCGCGACTGCAAGACGCCTGCGGGCCTTTGTCGCAGCTCGCCGGTCGCTCACGGCAGGCCGTCGAGGGTATGCTGCCCGGACGGTGTGTCGCCCGGCCCCAGGCCGTCCAGATTATTCAAAACACGTTCCCGATGTCCAATCCGACCGCAACATCTTCACGCATGAGCGCGCCTGAACTGCGTGCGACCGTGTCGCTCGCAGCGATCTTCGCGCTGCGTATGCTTGGTCTCTTCATGATCATGCCGGTGTTCTCGATCTACGCGAAAACCATCCCTGGCGGCGACAACGTCCTGCTGGTGGGGATCGCGCTCGGCGCGTACGGCGTGACGCAATCGCTGCTGTATATCTTCTACGGCTGGATTTCCGACAAGGTGGGGCGCAAGCCGGTGATCGCCGCCGGGCTTGCGATCTTCGCGCTTGGCAGCTTCGTCGCGGCAGGGGCGCACGACATGACGTGGATCATCGTCGGCCGGGTGATTCAGGGGATGGGCGCGGTGTCGTCCGCGGTGCTCGCCTTTATCGCCGACCTCACCTCCGAGGAGCATCGCACCAAGGCGATGGCAATGGTGGGTGGCAGCATTGGCGTGTCGTTCGCGGTGGCGATTGTCGGCGCGCCGATTGTGTTCCAGTGGGTCGGCATGAGCGGGCTGTTCACGCTGGTCGGCATTTTCTCGATTCTGGCGATTGGCGTGGTGATCTGGATCGTGCCCAATGCGCCGATGCCGGTGCACGTGCGCGCGCCGTTCTCGGAAGTGCTGCACAACGTCGAGCTGCTGCGCCTGAACTTCGGTGTGCTGGTGCTGCATGCCACGCAAACGGCGCTGTTTCTGGTGGTGCCCCGGATTCTGGAAGCGGGCGGTTTGCCGGTTGCCTCGCACTGGAAGGTTTATCTGCCGGTGATGGGGCTGTCGTTTGTGATGATGGTCCCCGCGATCATCGCAGCAGAAACGCGCGGTAAGATGAAGACGGTGCTCTTGAGTGCGATTGGTCTTATCCTGATCGGACAGTTGCTGCTGGGCGTCGCGCCCCATACCATTCTGAGTGTGGCCGCGATCCTGTTTGTCTACTTTCTTGGCTTCAATATTCTTGAGGCTTCGCAGCCTTCGCTGGTGTCGAAACTGGCGCCGGGCTCGCGCAAGGGCGCGGCCACCGGCGTGTACAACACTACGCAATCGATCGGCCTGGCAATCGGCGGGGTGATCGGCGGCGTGCTGCTGAAAGCAGACGGGCAGAGCGCGGTGTTCTTCGCGTGCTCTGGGCTGGTATTTTGCTGGCTTATAATCGCGGCAAATATGAAGCAGCCGCCGCGCAAGAAGGCGTAACAGAACTCACCGGTGGCCGGCTGAGGCGCAGTTTCGGTCTCTGGCCCCGTCGGCCTTGAGGCCTGAACCGCGAGTTGCCGCGCCCCCTGCAACGGAATCAACAGGAGAAACTCATGGCATCCGTGAACAAGGTCATTCTCGTCGGCAACCTCGGAGCCGATCCGGAAGTCCGTTATCTTCCGAGCGGCGACGCAGTGGCGAACATCCGCCTTGCGACGACGGACCGGTACAAGGACAAAACGTCCGGCGAAATGAAGGAAGCCACCGAGTGGCATCGCGTTTCGTTCTTTGGGCGTCTTGCCGAAATCGTTAACGAGTACCTGAAGAAGGGCTCGTCGGTGTATATCGAAGGACGTATTCGTACGCGCAAGTGGCAGGCGCAGGACGGTACGGATCGTTACTCGACCGAAATCGTTGCTGAACAGATGCAGATGCTGGGCGGCCGTGGCGGTGCGATGGGCGGCGGTGGCGGTGACGAGGGGGGTTATAGCCGTGGTGAGCCATCGGAGCGTAGTGGCGGCGGCGGTGGTGGCCGTGCGGCTTCGGGTGGTGGTGCCTCGCGCGGTGGTGGCGCTGGCGGCGGTGGTTCGAGCCGTCCGAGCGCGCCGGCTGGTGGCGGGTTTGATGAGATGGATGACGATATTCCGTTCTAATTCTGACTAAAACAGTTTTTTGTTGGTAGAAGCCCGCCCTCCCATGGAGAGCGGGGTTTTTATTTGCACATCAGCATCTGTAAGACGGGAAAGAGTGCGTGTTGCATGCACGCAGTCGGGATAACGCCGCCGCCATCGTCAAAAAAACGTCACCGCCTGAGGTGCTCCAGCGCATCTCGCATCGGCGTGCTGGAAATAACAATCGGCCCGGTAAACGGCGTATCCAGATCGACGATTACATAGATAGCGGAAGCAATGGAGACTGCTCCAAGCGAGATCGTGACCAACGCCAAGGCATTGCGCGGCGCAATCAATCCGAAGCTGAGAAAAATCACGCACAACCAGAACGTCAGCGTCATGAAGAACGGCCGGGAAATTGAACTGTGCGCTTCCTCGATGATCTTCCATCGAGCATCCACAGTTCGCCGATATTGTGTCAACGCATCATCGAGCGCACGCTGTTGAAACGGATCATGCGCCCGCAATTGCCGCAACTGCCTGCCCACCGCGGTCAGCATATCGCCGAGCCGCACGTTCTCAAGCCTCTGCGAGTTGTCCTGCGTTCCGATATCCCTCGGATAATCGTCACCGTCTGGAGCCGGCTCCCCAGGCCATGTCGATGCAATCGCGGCCGCGGTGTACACGCGCAGCAGGCGCCGGGCCTCATCGGTATCGCTGCCGTATTCCCGCATGGTCGTGTCGAACTCGATCAGGTCAGCCGCAAAGGTGCGCAAATCATTCGACTCGGTATCGAAGCTGGATTTCGCGGACGCCGTCATCAACCCGAGCACCAAAGCGGCAAACGTGACCAGCATGCCCATAACCAGTTGGATGAGCTGCACGGTTTCGTGCGCCTTGTGCTCCTCGGGCAGCAGCGGCCGCACCCACACGCCGAAGCCGGTTCCGACAAGCAATAAAGCGAAAACCAGCAAAGCCGAGCCTATTTCTGACATAGAAATGCTCCGGGGACGCGTGCCTCGTCACTTTCTACCAACCGCCGCCCGCCGACCACCCGGGTAGTCCCGCAAATACTCTTGCGCGAGCGGCCGCTGACTTCCGCTTGTAAGTTGATGTATCGCAGACGTATGCGTTATCAACCATAAAGTTTTCTGTCATCGCGCCGTAGACCATTTATGTGGCGTTCGCTTAAATTTTAAATAAAGTTGCGGACCTGGCCGTATGGGCTTGGGCGCAGCACGCGTGACCGCGGCTAATTTTCTGAACATTCGGTCAGGCAGCCCAATGGAGACAAGCCCGATGCTGAAAAATCTGTCGATTCGAACCTGCCTGACCTTAATGATTGTGTTCTTCGGCGTGGTGCTGCTGTTCGGCGCTGCAGCCGGACTGTTGTCGTTGCGTTCGAGCAACGCGTCGCTGCAACAGATGTACACCGTGGACACACCCGCAGTCGCCGACCTCGAAGGTAGCGCTGGACAACTGCTGCGCCTGCGTCT
>DASZIR010000147.1:0-37639 GCA_035948995.1 Paraburkholderia sp.
GCACGCCCATGCCGACCAGCCAGAACCATTGCGTCGGCTCAATGTGCGCCACCGAATGCAGCGGCGCGAGAAACGCCAGACAGACCACGCCGACCAGACACTGCGCGAGCGTCAGCAGATGCGGGCGCAACTTGCCGAGACTCTTGGCGATCAGCGTGACGCTCGCATAGAGCACCGAGCCGGCCAGCGCCTCGCCCACACCGATCAGATAACCGGCGTGTCCCTGCAGGTTTTCCTTCGTTGCCACGCCCGAGGCGAGCACGAGTCCGATAAATGCAGTCGCGATCCAGCCGAGCCGGTCGCCTCCGAGGCGTTCGTTAAAGATCGCCGCGCCCATCAGCACCACCCAGAACGGCTGCACGTGAAACACCACGGTCGCCACCGCGATGCTGGTGCGGTGAATCGCATCGAAGAACCAGACCCACTGGGTGACCATCAGCACGCCGGACAGCACGGCCAGTGCGACCATCCGCAGCGTGAAATGCTGGCGCGTGAAAAACCCCTGCCACGCGCAATAAGCCGCCAGCGCGAGAAAACCGAACAGGCAACGGAAGAACACCAGCGTCATGGCATCGAGCCGGGCTTCCTCGACGAAGATGCCGATCGTGCCCATCAGCAAGCCGCCGCTGGCGAGCGTGATGGCGCCCTGGTGGCGAGAGGTGACAGACATGCGGTACGACTCCGTGACGATGACTGAATCGAGTATCGAAGACTTGCCGGACGGCCGCAAACGAATAAAATTGAGAAATTCGATAAGCCAGGCTTATAAATCATGCACCCGGAATTCGATGTCGATTTGCTGCGCACATTTGTCGCCGTCGTGGAGGCGGGCAGCTTTACGAAGGCCGCGACGACGGTGCATCGCTCGCAGGCGGCGGTCAGCATGCAGATCAAGCGGCTCGAGGCCATGCTTGGCACGACGCTGTTCGCCCGTAATACCCGCAATCTGGCGCTCACGCGGCCGGGCAATACGCTGCTCGAATACGCCCGGCGGGTGATCGATCTGCATGAGGAGGCGTGGTCGGCGATCGTGCGGCCCGAGGTGACCGGGCGCGTCGTGCTGGGGGCGCCGGACGATTATGTGTCGTCGCTGTTGTCACCGGTATTGCGGCGCTTTTCGAATCTGTATCCGCATGTCGAGATCGAGATTGTCTGTGCGCAAAGCACGGCGCTCGCGCCCATGCTGGCCGACAACAGGATCGACCTCGCATTCGTCACGCGCGATCGCAAGCTGCGCGGTGAATTCGTCCGCACCGAGCCGATGGTGTGGGTCGGCGCGTCGGAGGACACGCCGGTGCTGGCGGCCTCGCCGTTGCCGGTCGGTCTCTATGAGCCGGGCTGCGTGGCCCGCGCCCATACGCTCGCGGCGCTCGACTCGGCGCGGATTCGCTACCGCGCCGCTTATAGCAGCGCGAGTCTGCTCGGGCTGGTGGCGACGGTGGACGCGGGGCTTGCCGTGGTTGCGCTGACCCGCTGCAGCGTGCCGTCACGCCTTGCGGTGCTGGGCGACGCGCAGGGTTTGCCGAAGATCGAGCCGCTGGAGATTGTGGTGGCGCGTAGCGCCAAATCCGACCGGTCTACCTGCGATTACCTCGCGGCCCAGATGATTCAGGATCTCTCGGTGCGGCCGCAGACGCGCGCTTCGACAGCGGCGTCTGCATAGTCGCGTAGTTGCGCGGCGAACGCGCGTCCGGCGTTCAGGCGTTCAGGCGCTCAGGCGCGTGCGTACGCCGTCACGTCGCCATCGACGGCGAGCCGGACGCGCTCACCGGGCTGCGGCGTCCGGTACCCGGGCACGCGTGCCCGCACCACGGTCCGCGCGGCTGACTGTAATTGCAGCGCCACGCCCGCGTCCTGCCCCTGGAAGATGACCTCCTCGACGATCGCATCGAACGAGGCGGTACCGGCCGGTGCGGTCTCGCTGGCGCGCCACAGGCGGATCTGTTCCGGCCGCACCATCACGTCGACGGCGCCGTCCCTGGCGGGTGCGGATAGCGTCAGTTCGCCGAGCTCGCAGGTCACCCGGTCGCGTGCAGCGACGCCCTGCAGCAACACCGCTTCGCCAATGAACGAAGCGAGTTCCCGCGTGACCGGCCGCCGGTACAGCACCTCCGGCGTGGCGGTCTGGATCAGCTTGCCTTGCCACAGCACCGCGACTTCATGGCCGAGCGAGAGCGCCTCCGACTGATCGTGCGTCACCAGCACCGCGGTGGCGCCTGCCGCCGCCAGCGCGCTCGCCACAGCCTGACGGGTTTCAAGCCGCAACGCCGCGTCGAGCGACGAGAACGGTTCATCCAGCATGACCAGCGTGGGCGAGGGCGCCAGCGCGCGCGCCAGGGCCACCCGTTGTTGCTGGCCGCCCGAGAGTTGCTGCGGCGCGCGGTCGGCGAACGATGCGGGCAAGCCGACCAGTTCGAGCAGTTCGGCGACACGATGACGGGCACGCCGTTGCGCACGCGGCAAGCCGAACACGATGTTGTCGGCCACGGACAGATGTGGAAACAGCGCGCCTTCCTGCGGCACGTAGCCAATCCGGCGTTGTTCCGACGGCACGTGCAGCGCATCGCCGGCGACACGCCGTCCGTCGATTTCGACCGTGCCACGGTCCGCGCGCTCGAAGCCGCACAGCACCCGCAGCAAGGTCGTTTTGCCGCTGCCGGACGGACCGAGCAGGGCGAGCAGCGTGCCGCGCTCGACGGACAGATCGATGCCGTGCAGCACCGGGTGGCCGTCGAACGATTTTTGCAGGCCGCAGATACGAAGTTCGCTCATGAGAATCCGATGGGGAATAGCGGCACTTAACTGCGCTCGCCAAGCAGCGCCGAGCGGCCGAGCAGCGCGAACAGCAGACCCGAGGCGACCAGCGAAATGCCGGTGAGCAGCGCCGCATAGGGCGCGGCGGCGGCAAACGCCATGGTCGAGGTGTCGGACCATACCTGGGTCGCGAGCGTCTGCGTGCCGATGGGGGAGAGCAGCAGCGTCGCGTTGAGTTCGGTCACCACCGAGATGAACACCATCGAAGCTGCCGCGCCGAGGCCTGGCCCCGCGAGCGGCAGCAGCACCCGAACCAGCGTTTGCGACCAGCCGAGGCCCAGTGCGCGCGCGGTCTCTTCAAGACGCGGCTGCGCCTGCATCAGGGCGGCGCGTACGCTGACCAGCGCGAGCGGCAGGAACAGGATCGAGTAGGCGAGCACCAGCAAGGTAGCGCTTTGATAAAGCGGCTGCAATGCGTGCACCGCAAGCGACACGATGGCGAGCGCGATTACGAGGCCGGGAATGCCTTGGGCGAGAAACACGGTACGCTCGAACAGCGTCGCGAGGCGCCCCGGGTAGCGCACCAGCAGGAACGCAAGCGGCACGACCAGCAGCGTAGTCAGCGCCGCCGCGGCGAGACCGAAACCGAGCGACGAGAGCGTCGCATTAAACAGCAATTCAGGCGACACGTCGGCCGGCGTGACGGCAGCCGCCCCCGGTTGCGTGAGCCAATAACCGATCATGCCGAGCGGCACGCCCAGCGTCGCGATGGTCAGCGCCGTAAAACCCGCGACCACCAGCCAGCGCCACGCGCCCAGCTCATAGCGCAGCACGGCGCGTCGAGCGCCGCGGTCCACGCGCTCATATCGCGCGGCGCCGCGCACGCGGAATTCGAACGCGAGCACGACGAGGCACATCACGATCAACAGGCAGGCGAGGAGCGAAGCGCCGGGGCCGTCGAAGCTGGTGCGGTATTCGGCGTAGATCTCAGTCGTGAACGTACGAAAACGCAGCAGCGTGAAGGCGCCGAATTCGGACATGACGCCGAGCGCGACCAGCAGCATGCCGCCCAGCAGCGCCGGGCGCAGTTGCGGCAGGATCACGCGCACGAAGGTGGTCCAGCGGCCGCAGCCGAGGGCGCGGGCGCTTTCTTCGAGGGCCGGGTCCATGCTGCGCAACGCAGCGGCCACCGGCAAATAGACCAGCGGAAAATACGCGCACGTGATGACCAGCAACGCGCCGTTGAAGTCCTGCAGATCGAGACTGAACGACACCCATGCATAGCTGCTGATGAACGCCGGCATCGCCAGCGGTGCGGCGGTCGCCACGGCCCAGAAACGGCGGCCGGGCAAGTGCGTGCGTTCGACGAACCACGCCGCCGCGGTGCCCAGCACCGCAGACGCGAGCGTCGCCGATACCGTGATCATCAGCGTATTGACGAGCAGTTCGCCGACCAGCGGCCGGAACACCAGTTCGACTGCTTCAGCCCAACCGAAGCTCGCCGCCCGCCAGACGGTAAAGGCGAGCGGCAGCAAGACCAGCAGGGCGCTCACCGCGGCAGCCGCAAACAGACCACGCGGCGCGCGCTTGCGGGCGCGCGCCGGGGCAGAGGCAACGGCCGGCGGTGCGGCTGACACGGCGTCGCTCATTTACAGCAGACCGGCCTGGCGCAGCAGCTTGCCGGCCTGGCTGTCGTCACCGAGTTGTTGCACGGTCAGTGCGGGCGGGCTCAGCTCGTTGAACGGCTTGAGGACCGGATCCGGCGCAACGCCGGCGTGCAGCGGGTACTCGAACTCGACGTGGCTCTTCGCCATGAGCGTCTGGGCGCGTTCGCTGACCAGGTAAGCCAGGAACTTCTGTGCGCCCTCGGCATTGTGGGCGGACTTCAGGACAGCTGCGCCCGACACATTGACGAGCGCACCGGCATCGCCGTTACCGAAGTGATAAATTGCGCTGCGGGTTCCCTTGTCACCAATCTCGGCATTCAGACGCGCCCAGTAGTAGTTGTTGATAAGGCCGGTTGCGACCGCACCCCGATTCACGGCAGCCACGACGCCTTCGTCGTCGTCGAAGATCTGCGAGTTGGCCTTCAGGCCTTTCAGCCAGTCGAGCGTCTGCGCTTCGCCCTTCAGCGCGAGTACGGCGCTCACAAGCGGCAGGAAGTCGCCGTCGCTGGGCGCGATGCCGACCTTGCCCTTCCATTCCGGCCTGGCCAGATCGAACAGGGATTGCGGCAGTTGCGCCGGCTTGAGCCTGGCCGTGTTGTAGGCGAGCACGTTTTCACGTGCGGTCACGCCGACCCACACGCCCGTCGGCGAATCGAAGCGTGCGGGCACCGTGGCGAGCGTCGACGCATCCACTTTGCCCAGCAGACCCTTTTCCTCGAGCAGCATCAGCTCGGGCGAGTTTTCCGTGAAGTACACGTCGGCGGGCGAGGCCGAGCCTTCCGCGACGAGCTGGGCAGCGAGCGCCGGGCCTTCGCCGTTGCGGATCTTGACGGAGATGCCGCTTTCTTTCTCGAAGTCCTTCGCGAGCAGGTTGACGACCTGCTCATGCTGCGCGCTATAGAGCGTAATCGAAGCAGCGTGGGCGGCGAGCGGCGCTGCGCCGAGCGTTGCCACCATGAGGGCGGCCGCGCTGCTCACGATGCGCAGACGGGTGCCGAGCCAGGAATGAGTCATGATTCAGAATTCCTTTTGTGATGTTGTCGATCTTTGTCATGCGCGGCGAGCCACGAGGGGCCCCTTGCGGGTGCCGGTCGCGGCCCGGCTCGCGCGTCCAGCCAAACCTTGCACTGGCGCCGCGCGCGGCGCCAGTGCTTACGTTTCGAACAGCCCCGCGCCGACGTACGAACCGGGGCGCGCGCCCGGCGGACACGCGAATACCGCGCTGCCGACGTGCGTCGTGAACTGGTTCATCATGTCGAACTTCGAGAGCTTCTCGTTGATCGGAATGAAGCCGGTGCGCGGGTCGCCCTGGTAGGCGATGAAAATCAGGCCCGCGTCGTATTCCGTTTCCTGGCGCCATGGCGGCCAGCGCTCGATGTAGAAATTCGTGCTGTCGTTGTACGAATACGAGCGGCGCAGAATCTGCGCGCCGTTGTTGTTCGCCCGATTCGACAGCCGGACGTGCGCGTTTTCCGGAATCACCGGATTGCCGTCCTTGTCCTGCGCGTCGAGATCCAGCGGGTCGAACTCGTTCTTCTTGCCGATCGGCGCGCCGCTGTACTTGTGACGGCCGAACACCTGTTCCTGGAAGCCGGCTTCGGTATTGTCCCAATGCTCGAGCGTAATGCGGATGCGGCGCACGACGCTATACGAGCCGCCCTGCATCCACGGCGCATCGGCGCCGTTGGCCCAGACGAACTGGTTCATCAGCTCGGGCTTTTTGGTCGACGGGTTGTTGGTGCCGTCCTTGAAGCCCATCAGGTTGCGCGGCGTCTGACCGCGCGGACCTGACATGAAGCCCGCCTGGCCCCAGCGCATCTGCGCAATGCCGTCGCTCTGACGCACCAGTTGGCGGACCGCGTGGAAGGCCACTTGCGCGTCGTTCGCACACGCCTGGATGAAGATATCGCCGCCGGTCTTTTCCGGAATCAGCTGGTCGCCGTTAAAGCGCGGCAGATCGACGAGCGCAGCAGGGCGGCGATCGGCGATGCCGTAGCGGTCCTTGCCGTCGGACGTGAAGAGACCCGGGCCGAAGCCGAAGGTCACCGTCAGGCCCGCCGTGCCGAGGCCGAGCACGTCGCCGGAATCCGGCGCGGCCTTGCCGTCGGCGCCGGGCAGCGCTGTGGCCGGCTGACCTTGCGTCATGCGCGCGCTAGCGTCGGTCCACGTGCGCAACAAGCCGATCACGTCTTCGCGCCTGGTCGTGGTCAGATCGAGCGCGGCGACATAGATATGCGACTGCTGCGGCGTGATGATGCCGCCCTGATGCTCGCCGAAGAACGGTTCGACAGCGAGGTAGGGATCGTCGGCGTGCGCCTGCGTCCTGCCGAGCGCGGCCTGCGCGACACCGGTCGCACTGAGGCTTGCGCCCGCCGCGACCGCCGCGCCTCCCGCTTTCAGAAAGCCGCGCCGGGCAGGCCGCGTGGGGGGATTGTTATGGTTTGCCATGGTTAAGGTTACTTTGCCAGCACCAGCGTGTTCACGTCGTCTTGCACGTAGTAGAAGCCGTCTCCCGCCGGCGTCATGACGATGCCGAACAGGTCGCCGTTACCCGGCGGCGACTGCGCCTTGTCGGTGTCGATCCAGCGCGCGTAGAGCTGCTTGCCGCTGGCCGGATCGATCTCGACCACCTGGCCGTTCAACGCGTTCGTCACCAGCAGGTGGCCGTTCGGCGCCGTGACCATTGCCAGCGGGCGATGCAGCAGACCGTCCGCGGTGAGCTGGCGGCCCACCCCCGCGCTGGTGTCGCGGGTCATCGGATCTTCGATCACGTTGACGCGGTTGCCGATCGCGTCGGAAACATAGAGGAGTTTCTGGTCGGACGACAGCGCAAGGCCGGTGGGTCCGACGAGGAACACGCCCTTGTCGGCCTGTGAGCCATAGCCGCTCGCGACCACGGTTTCCTTCTTCACGACAGGCGGCTTGCCGTCCGGAATGTCGAGGTCCAGACGCAGCACGGTGGCCTGCTTGAACACCGGCGGATCGCCCGCTGCCGAGCCCACGCCGAAGCCCGCATTGCTGACGAACAACGTCGCGCTGTTGCCGTTGTCGACGACCGCCATGTTGCCCCATGGGTCGTTGATATCCGGGCTGACGACGGTCGACGCCACCTTGCCTTGCGGATCCAGCACGATCAGGCAGCCGGCGCCCTTGGTGCCGGTGGTGCCGTCATTGCTCGGCGTGCTGCCGACGATCACCCAGCCCGACTTCAGCATGGTCATCGCGGTCGACAGGCCGATGCCGCCCGGGCATTCCTTCAGATCGCGCGGAATTGCCGCGAACAGCGACATCTGCCTGGTATCCGGGTGGTAATCGACGATCGTGCTGCCGGTGCCTTGCAGGTTGGTCGAGTTATTGAAGTTGTCGATGAGGACGTCGTCTTTTTTCACCGTACCGGCCGTGACCGGCGCGACGACGAGCGCATACGGGTTCTGATCGCCGTTGTCGGGCACCGTATTGATGAGCGTCGTGTGGTGATGCAGCGTCTCGAGAAAACCTTGCGGATCGGCTTGAGCGGTGCCGGCCACGACGAGGGCCGCGGCACCCGCTGCCGCCGCCATCAGTGCCCGCGTAGCGCGCGGCCAGGATGGGCGCTTGAGGGTGTTCATGAGTGAGCCTCCGTGCCTGCGCACAAAGCGTTGAATGCGGTCATGATCGAAAACATGGGGTCCGGTTGAGGTAAGCGGTCAGAACGTGATGTTGGTGCGCACACCGACGACCAGCGTGTTGCGCAGCGGCTGGGTCGGATCGTTCGGATTCTGGCCCGCGCCCGCGTTGAAGGTGTATTGCGCATCGGCCTGAAGCTGCCACCACGGCGTGACCTGATACTGATAGGTCGCCTCCAGCGTGGTTTCGCTGGTCCGTACGCCGTACGGACTGTCGGCGAAGGCGCGCGCATCCAGATCGAGATCGTGAACGCTGTTGCCCACCTTGATGTAGGACAGGGCGAGGCCCACGCTGTCGTTGTCGCGTCCGGCGAACGGCGCTTTCAGCACGACGCCGAGATTGGCCGAGAGGCTCACCAGGTTGCGATCGCCAGGCGCACCCATCACACGTGCGAATACGTTGAGGCTGCGCGAGCCGTCCGGATCGGGACGCCACACCATCTGGTCGGCTACGGCGTAGAAGCTGTAGTCGCCATGATGCTGCTGGGCGATGCCGGTCGATGCCGGGTTGGCCAGCGACAGGCCGGTGTTGTCATAGTGCTGGTCTGCGAAGCTGCCGTTGTTGTACCAGGCGCCGATCTTGTACGTGCCGGGCAAGCCGTTGCTGCTCGCGCCGACCATTTCGCCGTCGGCCGGCTGATTGATCGCGTACTGCAACTCGCCGATATACAGCGCGCCGTCATGCAGGTTGAAATTCGTGCCGCTGAGGTTATTCGGATTGTTGCCGAGCGGATCGCCGTCGAATACGCCGGCTAACGCCGTGAGCGACGGCGTGATCTGGCCGCGCACCCGTGCACCGAGGGCCGACAGCGGATAGGCGGGACCGCCCGATGGCATGTCGTAGGAGGGCAGCGCCGGCCAGCCGAACATCGTATTGACGAACAGGCTGGCGTTCTGGCTGGTCATGAACTCCTGGTCGATGCTTTGCTGGCCGACCTTGATGTCCATGCGGTTATTCAGCAGGGACTGCTGGTACCAGAGTTCCCACAGGCGGGTCGTATCCTGAGCTTCGATACCGCTCGCGGTATTCAGCGTGCCGAGATTATCCGCACTCAGGTTCTGACCGTGGATATTCAGTGCGCTCACGTTGAAGAGGCCGCCCGGCAGGCCGAACGCCTTCTTCGTATCCACCTGGACCGCCGCGGTCGTCAGGCCGTCGTAGGTGCCGCCGGTGTGCAGGCCGCCGCGCAGGTTGGCGAGATATTCGCTGGTCTCGTTCAGACTGAAGGTGACGCCGTACTTGCCGAGCCACGGGCGCAGACCGCCGATATCGCCCAGCAGGGTCTGGCGGGTCCACACGCCGGTCCATTGACCGGTGGCCTGCGCCTGAATGCTCAGGTCCGCTTCGGGAGCGTCGTTAGGCGTAGCGTCGGGACTGGTTTCGGCCATGGCTGTCGCGGCCGTCATCGACGCCCATGCGAAGGCCGTATAAAGCGCTACGCTGCGCAGTGTAGGCAGATGCAGCTTGCGTGCGGCGCGACCGCGCGGTGTAGCATTCTCGAACAGACTCGCGTGTGGCGCGCGTCTTCTGGACTGGGCGAACTTCATCGAAATCCTTATTGTGTTGTATCGACTGATCTGGCCAGTCGCCGGTAACGTCTGACGGCCAGAATCCCCGCGACTGCTGCAGCGGTTCGCGACGCCTCATGCAGCAATGCCGTGATCGTACGCATGCGGAATAGGTGCGTCAATACAAATGAGAACGATTCGCATCAATATTACTGAGGTGTAGTTGAGATCTTTACGGACTGATGTCGGGTTGTTCTGGGGTGTAATTTAAAAGTAATTAACGTGTAAGTAAAAAGCATGGCTTCGGATTTCAATTTCCTCGTTTCGAGGCTGTGACGAGGACGTGAAAGGTGACCCTTTCCATGGGGTGAAAGCGCCGGTAGTCTTTCCCAACAACGCTGGCAGGGAAGATAAGTCGAACCCGCGCAGGGATGCACTGTCGAAGTGCACGAACACCCCGAAAGGTTACTGTCAGGAGACACGCTGATGATTCACCGTATCGTTTTGCTTTCGTTGCTGGTCAGTGCCGGCGTGCTGGTCAGCGGTGAGTCTTACGCCCAGCTCAATCTGTCGCAGTTCGGCATTGGCGGCAGCAACGCGTCGGCCAACGGCGGCACAGCGGCTTCCTCCGGTGCAGCGTCGCAGTTGCTGCAGAACTACGTCGGCGCGAACCAGCAGGTGCTGGGTGGCCAGTCGAGCCTGGCTTCGGCAATGGGTCTGGGCGGCGCGGCTGGTCAGGCGCAACAGGCGGCGGGCCTGCTCAACGGCACGCCGTCGGTCAGTCAACTGACCCAAGTGGGCAGCACGCAGCAGTCGCTGTCGCAAACGCTCACCCAGGCGTTTGCGGATCGCAGCGCCGCCGGCTCGTCGGCACCGGTCAACACGCAGGCGTTCTCCGACGGCCTGGCTTCCCTCGGCAAGGGCGTGAGCCAATACTCGAGCCTGCAATCGGGCCTTGGCAGCGTGGGGCAAATGAACCCCAGCTCGCTGCTGCAATCGGCCCTCAACCCGCAGACTGCCCAGACCGCTTCTTATATTGCGCAATCCGCACCGGGCCAGTTGCAGTCGCTGATGTCGACCTTGAGCCAGGCGGTGCAGTTCGCCTCGAGCCACGGGATCAGCGTGCCGTCTGTCGCCAGTTCGGCGTTGAAGGACGGTCTCTGAGCAAGGGCCATGAGCAGGGCCATGATCGATTTCATGCGACGACATCTCCACTGAGTCACCTATCCGCCCATGTCAAACGACCTCGACCTCGACCGTTACTTTTCCCGCATCGGCTATCAGGGCCCGCGTGCCGCGACGCTCGAAGTGCTGAGCGAGCTGCACCGGTTGCATCCGCTGGCGATTCCCTTTGAGAACCTCGACCCGGTGACAGGCCGCGCGGTCTCGCTCGACCTGCCAGCCATCGCCGACAAGCTGATCGCGCGCCGCCGTGGCGGTTATTGCTTCGAGCACAACACGCTGTTCGCGCACGTGCTGATGCAACTGGGTTTTCGCGTGACTCCGCTGATCGCCCGGGTGCTGTGGGGGCGCGGGCCGGATGCCGTCACGGCGCGCAGCCACATGCTGCTGCGCGTCGAGATCGACGACGTGGCATGGCTCGCCGATGTCGGCTTCGGCGGCGTGACGCTTACGGCGCCATTGCACCTCGTGGCGGGCATGCCGCAACCCACGCCGCACGAACCGTTTCGCCTCGCTGATGCATCGCAAGGCGCGCTGGATCTGGAGGTGCAATCGGGCGGTACGTGGGCGAAGGCGTATCGCTTCGATCTGCAGCGCGCCGAATGGATCGACTATGAGGTGTCAAACTGGTACACGTCGGCGTGGCCGCAATCGATCTTCGTCAACAGTCTGATCGTCTGCCGGGTATTGCCGCACGGGCGCCTGTCGCTCTTTAACGACCGCCTGACCGAACGCGCCGCCAGCGGTGAGGTCGTCAACGAACAGGCACTTGGCGATGCTGCCGGACTCGCGGCATGCCTCGGCGACCGGTTCGGCCTCGAGACCGGCGGCATCGATCTGCCGGGCCTTTTCGAGCGCATCAAGGGGCAGACCTTCGGAGGCTGATGCGATGATCACGCGCCTGATCGTTCAGATGACTATCTTCTTCGCCTGCATGGCCGCCCTGCTGTTCGGGGCGGCGGGCACGTTCAGATGGGCCGCCGGCTGGTGGTTTCTGATTGAATGGGCGGTGCTCGGCATGTGGATAGGGCTGTGGCTCGCGCGTTACGATCCGGCCTTGCTCGCCGAACGGCTGGGGCCGCTCGTTCAGGCACAGCAGAGCCGCTGGGACAGGGTCTTCATGGTCTATATGGCCATCGTCTGGGTCGGCTGGATGATCCTGACGGGGCTCGACGCCGGCCGCTTTCACTGGTCGGTGGTGCCGGGCTGGCTGCAGGCGGTGGGCGCGCTCGGCATCTTTATCTCTATCTACGCGTGCCGCTTCGTGTTCCGTGCAAACAGCTTCGCCGCGCCGGTCGTCAAGATCCAGTCCGAACGCGGCCACAAGGTCAGTGACACGGGGCCGTACGCCTACGTCAGGCATCCGATGTACGCTGCGGCATTGCTGTTTCTGATCGGCATGCCCTTGCTGCTCGGCTCATGGTGGGGCCTCGCCTGCGTGCCGCTGCTGATCGCCGGTTTCGGCTATCGGGCCGTGCTGGAAGAGCGCGTGCTCGCCGCGCAACTCGAAGGGTATGCGGAGTACGCCGCGCGCGTGCGCTATCGCTTCGTGCCGTATATCTGGTAGCCGGGCCGGGCCCGCTCGCCTTCCTTCCGCACTCACCACACTCAGTGTTCGTTCTGAACCTCACCCTCGCGGGCCGGCTTGCGCCTTGCACCGGATCGATGCATTTCGCCCGAAACGTCAACCTGTCTAGACAAAATGCACCAGGCTGGCGTATCTGAATGGTCGTTTCCGGATCACGCTACGCCTCTTAAGCCTCCATAGAATCCTTGCTGGATAGGGCTTACCCGAAGATTGACGCGAAATCTCACAAATTCGCTTGCGACGATTTTTTTACTCATGCAGACTTGTCTAGTCAATTTAGGCGAGTGAATAAATCGCTCGGCTAGCTGGATGGTGTTCCCTCAATCAAAGGAGTTTCGACGTGAAGGTAAAGCGCACTACGTTGGCAAAAGCATTGATTGGCGCCGTCCTCGGCGCAGCGACCATTCTCGCGGCCCCTGTGCAGGCGAAAGAATGGAAAACGGTGACCATCGCGCTGGAAGGCGGCTATGCTCCGTGGAATCTGACGTTGCCGGGCGGCAAGCTGGGCGGCTTCGAGCCGGAACTGGTGGCGAACCTGTGCGCGCGTATCCAGCTGCAGTGCAACCTGGTTGCGCAGGACTGGGACGGTATGATCCCGGGTCTGCAAGCCGGCAAGTTCGATGTGCTGATGGACGCGATCTCGATCACGCCCGAACGCGAAAAGATCATCGCGTTCTCGCGGCCGTATGCTGCGACGCCCGCGACGTTCGCGGTGACCGACACCAAGGTGCTGCCGAAGGCCACGCCCACCAGCGCCGTGCTCAAGCTGACCGGCGATCCGAAGACCGACCAGCCGACCGTCGACGCGCTGCGTAAAGAGTTGAAGGGCAAGACCATCGGTATCCAGTCGGGCACCGTCTACACCAAGTTCATCAACGACGGCTTCAAGGACGTCGCCACCATTCGCGTCTACAAGACCTCGCCGGAGCGTGACCTCGACCTGGCCAACGGCCGCATCGACGCCTCGTTCGACGACGTGACCTACTACGCAGCCACCACCGACAAGAAGGAAACCGCCTCGATCGTGATGGCCGGACCGAAGATCGGCGGCCCGATCTGGGGCCCGGGCGAGGGCCTTGCGTTCCGCAAGCAGGACGCTGACCTGAAGGCGAAGTTCGACACTGCGATCGGCGCGGCGCTGGCTGACGGCACCGTGAAAAAACTCTCCCAGAAGTGGTTCAAGACTGACGTCACGCCCTGAGCGTGAGCGTGCGAGGTGTCACAAGCGCCTTGCACGGCTTGCAGTAATCGGTGCGCAGTCAATGATGTAACGGCACGCGCAGCCAGCGCCGCGCGTGCCGGCTGATTGATCCAACGGATTGGATGAGGGGTAGGAAATGGCTCTGATCGGGATGCTCGGCTTCGGGCCGGATGGCTGGGGCGGCGTGCTGCTGCTGGCCGCCTTGATGACCGTCGCGCTGACGCTCGCGGCGCTTGCCGTCGGCGCGGTGTTCGGCGCGCTGGTGGCAGCCGCGAAGCTGTCGCGCTTTCGTACGTTGCGCGTGATTGGCGATTTCTACACGACGGTGTTTCGCGGCGTGCCCGAACTCCTCGTCATCTACCTGTTCTATTTCGGCGGCTCGACGCTGGTGACGACGGTCGGCCAGTGGTTCGGCGCCGACGGCTTCGTCGGCGTGCCGCCGTTTGTGATCGGCGCGCTCGCGGTGGGGATGATTTCCGGTGCGTACCAGGCCGAGGTTTACCGCTCAGCGGTGCTGGCGGTGTCGCGCGGCGAACTCGAGGCGGCCCGCTCGATCGGCATGCCCACGCTGACGATGGCGCGCCGCATCCTGATTCCGCAAGTGCTGCGTTTCGCCTTGCCTGGTATCGGCAACGTGTGGCAACTGAGCCTGAAGGACTCCGCGCTGATCTCGGTCACCGGCCTCGCCGAACTGCTGCGCGTGAGCCAGGTGGCGGCCGGTTCGACCCATCAATATTTCACCTTCTTCGTCGTGGGCGGCGCGCTGTATCTGCTGATGACGAGCATCTCGAACCGCATCTTCAACCACGCGGAAGCACGCGTGGGCCGCTCCTTCCGCCGCAATTTCGCGCGCAACTGACGAGGCACGCGCCATCATGCATATCGACTTCGATTTCCTGCTCGACACGCTGCGCCAGTTGCTCGCCGCCGTGCCGACCACGCTCGGGCTGTTCTTCTGTTCGCTGGTGCTGGGCGGACTGCTGTCGCTCGTGATCGTCACCATGCGCGTCTCACCGCACTGGCTGCCCAACCGCTTTGCGCGCGCCTACATTCTCGTGTTTCGCGGCTCGCCACTGCTGATCCAGATGTTCCTCGTGTACTACGGGCTCGGCCAGTTCGGCGTGATCCGCGAGAGCTTCCTGTGGCCCGTGCTGCGCGAACCGTATATGTGCGCGGTGGTGTCGCTTGCGTTGTGTACGGCCGGATATACCGCCGAGATCATTCGCGGCGGCTTGATGGCCGTGCCGGTCGGGCAGATCGAGGCGGGCTATTCGATCGGCCTGTCGGGCTTCGCCTTGCTGCGCCGCGTGATCGGCCCGATTGCGGTGCGCCAGTGCCTGCCGGCGTATTCGACTGAAGCCGTGCTGCTCGTCAAGTCGACGGCGCTGGCGAGTCTCGTCACGGTCTGGGAAGTGACCGGCGTCGCGCAGCAGATCATCCAGCAGACCTATCGCACCACGGAAGTCTTTATCTGCGCCGCACTGATCTATCTGTTCCTGAATTTTGTCATCGTGCGCCTGCTGGGCCTGCTCGAAGTGCGTCTGTCGCGCCATCTGCGCGCCGCGCCTGCCCAGGCCAAACCGCGTCCGGTTTCCGCTACCACCGAAGCACGTCGTGCCGCCCCCTGAACGGCCGCTCATCCTGGACTTTCTGGAGAATCACATGAACGCTACGGCACCCGTTGCATTGTCGGTCAAGAATATTCACAAGTCGTTCGGCGACCATCACGTTTTGAAAGGCATCTCGCTCGACGCGCATCAGGGCGACGTGATTTCGATCCTCGGCGCGAGCGGCTCGGGCAAGAGTACGTTCCTGCGCTGCCTGAACCTGCTGGAGACGCCAGATGACGGCTCGGTTGCGCTGGCCGGCGAAGAGCTGAAAATGAAGCGCCGCGGCGACGGCAAGCTGCACCCGAGCGACCGTCGCCAGGTGGACCGCATCCGTTCGCAGCTCGGCATGGTGTTTCAGAACTTCAATCTGTGGTCGCATATGACGGTCCTCGAGAATCTGATCGAAGGTCCGATGCGTGTGCAAAAGCGCAGCCGAGTCGAAGCCGTCGAAGAGGCCGAAGCGCTGCTCGCCAGGGTGGGGCTTGCAGAAAAGCGCGGCCACTATCCGGCGCATCTGTCGGGCGGCCAGCAACAGCGCGTCGCCATTGCGCGGGCGCTGGCGATGCATCCGAAGGTGATGCTGTTCGACGAGCCGACCTCGGCGCTCGACCCGGAGCTGGTCGGCGAAGTGTTGCGCGTGATGCGCTCGCTCGCCGAGGAAGGCCGCACGATGCTGGTCGTCACGCACGAAATGGGTTTTGCGCGGCATGTGTCGAACCGCGTGATGTTCCTGCATCAAGGCGAGGTCGAAGCGGACGGTACGCCCGACGAAGTGTTCGGCGAACTCAAGTCTGAACGCTTCAAGCAGTTTGTTTCGAGCCACCACCACCGCACTGCGAACTGAGCATCATCATGGCCGTCATCCGTTCAGATCGTCCTCTCGACTGGCGTCAGGTCGCGGCGGTGGCCGCGGGCGAACCACTTGAGCTTTCCGCCGATGCGCGCGCGCGCATCGCTGCCGCACACGTTCTCGTCGAACAGATCGTTGAGCGCGGGATTCGCGCCTATGGCGTGAACACCGGCGTCGGCGCATTGTGCGATGTGATCGTGTCGCCATCCGAACAGCGTACGTTGTCGCGCAATATCCTGATGAGCCACGCGGTGGGCGTCGGCGTCCCGCTCGGTGTGGCGGAAACGCGCGCGATCATCGCCGCGGCGCTCAACAATTTCGCGCATGGGCATTCGGGCATCCGCCTCGCGGTGGCCGAGCGTCTCGTGGCGCTGCTCGATGCCGATTGCCTGCCCGAAGTGCCGGCCTTCGGCTCAGTCGGCTATCTGAGCCATATGGCGCACATCGCGCTGGTGTGCATTGGCGAAGGGCACGCGCGCTATCGCGGCGAGCGGATCAGCGGGCACGATGCCCTGGAGCGGCTCGGACTCGAACCGCTCGTGCTCGAAGCGAAGGAAGGACTTAGCCTGATCAACGGCACGCCGTGCGTGACGGGGCTCGCCGCGTTGGCGCTGGCGCGGGCCGAGCGGCTGCTTGACTGGACCGACGCGGTCGCGGCCATGAGCTTCGAAAACCTGCGTGGACAACTGGCCGCGTTCGATGCCGAATCGCTTGCGTTGCGGGTGTCGGCAGGGCTGAATCTGGTCGGCGAAAGAATGCGCGGCGCGCTGGAAGAGAGCGGAATCCTGGCCGCCGTGGTGGGCCAGCGCACGCAGGATCCGCTCAGCATGCGGACCATTCCGCACGTGCACGGCGCGGCCCGCGATGTGCTGAACGCGACGGCCGAAGTCGTCAACCGCGAACTGGCGTCGATCACCGACAATCCGATCGTCGCCGGCACACCGCAAGCGCCGCGTGTCTATTCGCAGGCGCATGCGGTAGGCGCATCGATTGCGCTGGCGATGGACAGCCTGGCAACGGCCATCGCGCAGGTCGCGGCGATGGCCGAGCGGCGTCTGGACCGGCTCGTGAATCCGCTCGTCAGCGGTTTGCCGGCCTTTCTTGCGGAGCCCGGCGGCACCTGCTCCGGCTTCATGATTGCGCAGTACACGGCGGCATCGCTGGTCGCGCAAAACCGGCGCCTCGCGATGCCCGCGAGTCTGGACGGCGGGATCACGTCAGGCCTGCAGGAAGACCACCTGTGCCACGCCACCCCGGCTGCACTCAAGGCGCTGGAGATCGTCGACAATGCCGGCCGCATTGTCGCGATCGAGCTGCTCGCGGCGGCCCAGGCTTACGACTTGCAGACCATCGATGCGCCGCGTGCGCCGTACACCGATTCGTTGTGGCGGTCTTTGCGCGGCGTGGTGCCGACATATCGCGACGACCGGCCGCTTGCCGAGGACATGGCGATTGCGTTCCGCATGATTGCCGACTCGGCGCCGCCGCCGCTGCCGAACCCGGGTAAGATGCGGCCTGCAGTGGCCGGCACAGCGCGAGACCCCGGCTGTGTACCGGTCGACGCGGCGCGCCATGCGGCAGGAAGCACGCTCAGCCCCGCCGCGAACGATCACCAATCGGCAGCGTAAAGGGGCGATTGGACCCACGAGCCGGTGCAGCCGGCCTACCCGCCGACGCGCTGGCGTATTGCGTACCACCCACGAGGTCGACGTGAATATGAATACAAACGCGCCATTCGAAATCACCCAGGCATGCCCTGACAATGCCAGCGAGGCGCCCGCAAAAGCGACGCCTGCCTATGAGCAGATCAAGCGCTATGTGCTCAGGCGGATCGCCGAAGGAGACTGGAAACCGGGTGGATTGATCCCGTCGGAAACCGAACTGGTCAAGGAATTCGGCGTTGCGCGGATGACGGTCTCGCGCGCGCTGCGCGAGCTGACCGCTGAACGGGTGCTCACGCGCGTGCAAGGCTCGGGCACCTTCGTTGCGCCGCAGCGTTATGAATCGACGGTGCTGGAGATTCGCAACATCGCGGACGAGATCGCTGCGCGCGGCCATCGGCATCAGGCCCACGTGCTCACGCTCGAACCGAGCGACGATCCGCAGGCGCTCGACGCGCTCGGCTTGTCTGCCGGGCCGGCTTTTCATTCGCGCATCGTCCATAGCGAAGAGGGCGAGCCGATCCAGTACGAGGATCGCTACGTCAATCCCAAGGTCTTTCCCGAGTATCTGCAGCAGGACTTCAAGGTGGAGACGCCGAATCATTACATGGTGCGTCTCGCGCCGATTCAGCGCGCCGAGTTTCGTATCTACGCGCAAAAGCCCGACGCGCATGTACGCCGGCATCTGCTGATGGAGATTGGCGAGCCGTGTCTGCTGCTATGGCGCCGCACCTGGGTTGGCGAGTCGGTGGCGACCTCCGTGCAACTGTGGCATCCGGCCTCGCGTTTTCATCTGGCCGGGAACGTGTGATAGGGGCACTGCGGGCCGCGCCCGCGTCTTTCTGAAGCGCACCTCGCAGCGCTCAACCCTGACGCTGCGAGATATCGGGTGTGAAGCGGCAGCCCAGCCGGTAGCGTGAGCCCGGATGCACGAAGCGGGCAAATGTCACCGCCACGCCACTCGTCCACGTGCGGCGCACTAACGTCAGGCACGGTTCTTCCGCGCGGATTTCCAGCAGTTCGGCCTCGGCTTGCGTCGGCAGGCCCGCATCGACGACGTGTTCGACGTCGTGGGCCGGAACCACATTGAACAGATATTCGGATGGCCGGATCGCAGCGAAGTCCTGCTGCAGAAACTCCGGCGCGGTCGCGGGATTGACGTAACGGTCTTCGAGTTGCACCGGCAGGCCGTTCTCGCGGTGCACGCAGATCACGTGAAACACCGAGGCCCCCGGCGCGAGACCCAGTGCGTTCGACACCACGACCGGAGCGGTTTCCCGCTGCGTGAGCAGCGTTTCATAGCTGTATTCGTGGCCGCGCGAGCGGATTTCGTCGCCGATGTGCGCGATCATCAGCAGGGTGGATTGCGGCTTCGCTTCGGCGACGAAGGTGCCCACGCCCGAGACGCGCGTGACGAGCCCTTCCCCGGCGAGTTCGCGCAATGCGCGGTTGACGGTCATCCTGGATACACCGAGCGCCGCCACGAGGTCCAGTTCCGACGGAATCCGGTCGCCAGGCTGCCGCGCGCCCGACTCGATGGTGCGGCGGATATGACTCTTGACCTGCTCGTAACGCGCAGCCGGAGGGTCGGGGATGTCGAGGGCACTGGCGGCGGCCACAGCCGCGCGAGCCGAAGAAGGCCGGTCGTTTGCAGCCGCCTTGCGGGCGCTGCCGCGCGGCCTGGCCGGCGGCTTGTCCTGGCCTTTCGCGTGATCTTTCGCGTGACCCTTCGGGCGGACCGTGGCTGGCATGGCGCGGCCCTTACACCAGCGCTCTTGCGATCGGCGAGGGCGGCGCCGTGCCACAGCAATGGCGCGGGCTCATACCGGATCCGCCTCGTCGGCGCCCTGCGTCCAGAACGCGTTGCGGTCGAAGTAGTTCTGCAGGAACTGTCGCAGGCGCGGCTGCCCGGCATCGTGAAACACTTCGCGCGGTTTGCCTTCTACGGCAATACGGCCTTGATCGATAAACACGACCTTATCCGCGACTTGCGCGGCAAAGCCCATTTCATGCGTGACAACGGCCATCGTCATGCCGTCGCGGGCGAGCTGTTTCATGACCTGCAGCACCTCGCCGACCAGTTCGGGGTCGAGCGCCGAGGTGGGCTCGTCAAACAGCATGATGTGCGGCTCCATCGCGAGCGCTCGCGCAATCGCCACCCGCTGCTGCTGGCCGCCGGATAGCCTGGCCGGATACGCATCCGCCTTGTGAGCAAGCCCCACCGTCTCCAGCATCGTGTGCGCGCGGCGGCGCGCTTCGTCGCGCGACAGATGGCGCACGCGCAAGAGTGCCTCGGTCACATTGCCGAGCGCCGTCATGTGCGGCCACAGGTTGAACTGCTGAAACACCATGCCGACGTTGCGCCGCACCCGGTTGATCTCGCCTTGCGAGGCCCGCACGCGCTTGCCGTTACGCTCCGTATAGCCGAGCAGTTCGCCTTCGATCCGTACATCGCCCTGGTCGTAGGTTTCCAGCGCGGCGAGACAGCGCAACAACGTGCTTTTGCCGGAACCCGATGGCCCAATGATGCAGACCACTTCGGTTTTGGCGATCTGCAGATCGATGCCGCGCAGCACCTCCACCTCGCCGAAGCGCTTGCGCAGGTCGCGCACGTCGATCAGCGGTGCCTGGTGGGTTTGTCCTGCTGCGGCAGTGGACGCGGAAGTGGGCATGTCAGCAATGGCGTTCATAGATGGGTCCAGACTTCATTCATGCCATGAAGCGCGCAATGCGGGTCTCGGCCCACATGCCCGCACGCGAGGTGAGTTCGACGAGCGCAAGGTAGCAGACGCACAGCGCCAGCAGCGTTTCGACGAAGGCGAAGGTGGCCGAGCCGATGCCCGTTAGCACGAACGTGAGCTCCGGCACGGTGACGATCGACAGCACGGCGGTTTCCTTGCTGAGCACGATAATCAGATTGGTCAGCGCCGGCACGATCAGCACGAGCATCTGTGGCACCTGGATACGCAACACCGCCTGCCAGCGCGACAGCCCGAGGCATGAGGCCGCTTCGAGGTGGCCGGGTGGCACCGACTGGAAGCCGGAGCGGAACGCTTCGGCGAAATACGCGCTGCCGTACAGGCCGAGTCCGAGAATCCCGGCGGTCATGGGTTCGAGCGTGAGTCCGAACGAAGGGCCGCCGTAGTAGAGCAGAAACAGCTGCACGAGAAACGGCGTGCCACGAAAGAGTTCGATATAAAAGCGCAGCAGCGCGCGCACCCAGCGGCCGCAAAAGAGTTGCAGCACGGCGATCAGAAAGCCGATCAGCATGCCGATGGCGACGCCTGCGGCCCACGTGCCGATGGTCGTCGCCAGACCCGCGGCGATGGGCTGCAGGTTGTGGGTGATGACGGTGGGGTCGAATTGCTGCATGGCTTCGGTCTCAGGCGTGCTGCAAGCGGTGTTCGGCGGCGTGCGCGACGAGCGCGAGTGCACCGCAGATCACAAAATAGATCAACCCGGCAGCCAGATACGCTTCGAGCGGACGATAGGTGCTTGCAGCGATGTTCTGCGCCGTGCGCGTCAGCTCGGCCACGCCGACCACCGAGATCAGCGACGACGCCTTGATCAGCAGCACCATCTCGTTGACGAGCGAGGGCAGCGTCATGCGGAACGCCTGCGGCACCTGAATGCGCCGCAGCATGTCGAGCGGCGACAGGCCCAGCATGCGGGCCGCCTCGATGTGCCCGGGTGGAATGCTCAGAAAGCCGCCGCGCAAAATCTCCGCAATGTACGACGCTGAGCACAGCGAGACGGCGCTGATTGCCGCGACGAGCGGCGACACATTGATGCCGACGAACGGCAGCAGGTAGTACACGAGCAGCAACTGCACGAGCATCGGCACGCCGCGAAAGAAGAACACGTAGGCGCCACCGAACATGCGCGCTGCGCGACGCGCCGAGAGCCGCGCCGAACATACCCCTACCGCGACAA
Source organism: Paraburkholderia sp. (assembly GCA_035948995.1). Taxonomy (GTDB): domain Bacteria; phylum Pseudomonadota; class Gammaproteobacteria; order Burkholderiales; family Burkholderiaceae; genus Paraburkholderia. The sequence continues at coordinate 21,621 of DASZIR010000147.1, forward strand.
AGAAGCCGATCACGAGCCCGGTGAGCGAAATTCCCACCGTGGCGACCGCTGCGTGCAGCAGCAGCGGCAGACCCTGAAGAAACACGGTCATGCTGAACATGTGTCTGGCACCCGCTGGAACAGACCGGTTAGCGATGCAACGGACCTTGCGGCCGGCATCGCTTCCCTTGCTTCCCCTGACTCATCAGTAGTTCGGCGTGGGCATGGTGGTCGGCGCATCCATCGCAACGCCGAACCACTTTTTCTGAAGCGCGGCAAGACGCCCGTCGCTGTGCATCTTGATGAGCGCGGCGTTGAACGCGTCGGCGAGCGGTTTGCTGTCCGCGTCCTTGCGCAGGCAGTACGCGAAGTACACCTTGGCGCCGAACGGCGGCTGCACCACCGCGAACGTTTCGGGCCGCTGTTTCGCCACATAGGCGATGTTCGTCATCGAGTTCGCAACGGCGGCGATGCGGCCGGCAGCGAGGTCGGCGTAGGCCTGATTGTTGTCGACGTATTCGCGGACTTCAGGCGGTTTCGGCAATGTCGCGATATAGGACTTCAACTGGTCGAGCTGCGCCGAGCCCTTGCCCGCGCCCACCGTCTTGCCGGCGATATCCGACGATTGCTTGAGCGAGGTATCGTTCGCGCGCCTGAGCAGCGCGTCGGTTGCATCGGCAATGGGCAGCGTGTACGTATAGCGTTCCATGCGCGCTTTCGTGACCGTCAGCGGTCCGCCCACCATGTCGAACTTGCCGGCCTCGAGGCCCGGCAGTACGCTCGGCCACGGCAGGTCGATGAAGCGCACCTTCACGCCGAGTTCCTTGCCGACCTCAGCGAACAGGTCCTTGTTGAAACCGGCTTGCTGGCCGTTCTCGAGGAAGTCGAACGGGGCGAACTGCATTTCGGTGCCGACGACCAGTTCGCCCGCCTGTTTGACCTTGGCGAGCTGATCTTCTGCGTGTGCGCTAATGCTCGCCGCACACAGCGCTAACATCACTAAACGACACTTCCAGCCTGCAAGGATGCTCATGAGATTCTCCGGTTGGCAAAGCGGTGTTGCGCGAAAGCGTGCGTTGGCGCGAGGTATGCGACGCAGTATATACCGCAGTTTTCGTGCGAAATAAATAATCCGGTTGTGCGATGCAAGGAGGCAGGCGTGACGCTGCGACAGGCGTTGCGACGCAGCTTGCGAAGGCGCTTTTGGCGGTATATACAACTGGGGAAGCAGAGGAGGCGGTGCCGGTTCTGAACGGGTTTGGAAGCATCGGCGACGCTCTCATTCATCAGTTGAATCCGCCTGGCCTTTCCGGAGCATTGCGATGCCGCCTGTCACCCGCATTCCGATCATCGACCTTGCCGGCGTGCGTGCCGGCGACCCGGCAGCCTTGACGCGTGTCGGCCGCGAGATTCACGACGCGTGCACCACGATCGGGTTTTTCTACATCGTCAACCACGGTGTGCCGCAAGCCGCAATCGACGCGGCCGAACAGGCGGCCCGCACGTTCTTCGCGTTCCCTGTGGAAACCAAACGGCGCGCGGCGGTGAACCAGCGGCATCGCGGTTTCAATGCGCTTGGCGACGCGACCATGTATCAGGCGAAGCGCCCTGACTACAAGGAGTTTTTCAGCATCGGACTGGAGTTGCCGGAGGACGATCCCGACGTGCTCGCGGGCGAGGCGCTGCGTGGGCCGAACAACTGGCCGGACTTCATGCCTGAATTGCGCCCGGCGCTGTACGGCTACTACGAAGCGATTGCGCGGTGCGGCGCGGACCTGCTGAGAGCGGTCGCGGTAGGCCTTGGGGTGGACGAACAGTTCTTTGCGCCGCGCTATACGAAGCGGATGCAGCGCACGCAGATGGTCTACTATCCGCCGCAGCCGCCGCAATCGGATGACGATCAGTTCGGCGTCGCGCCGCACACCGACTACGGTTGCATCACGCTGCTGTGGCAGGATCAGGTGGGTGGTTTGCAAGTGCGCGAGATTTCCAGCAATACGTGGGTCGACGCGCCGCCCATAGCGGGCAGCTTTGTCGTCAATGTGGGCGATCTGCTGGCGCGCTGGACCAACGACCGTTTTCGTTCGACGCTGCATCGCGTGATCAACACGTCGGGCCGCGAGCGCTATTCGATCGCGACGTTCTATGACCCGACCTACGGCGCGCAGGTCGATCCGCGCGAACTCGGTACGAGCGAGGCCGACCTCAGATATCAACCGGTCGCAGCAGGCGACTACATTCTCGGACGCATCAACGATTCTATGGGTTACCGGAAGAAGCAGGCCGCGCAGGGGACAGCAGCATGACGCCTGGCGATCCGGCAGCGCTTGCCGCCACGCTGACGGCGTTGCGCGACGCGCTGGGTGACGACGCGGTGCGCACCGGCGCGCAGATCGGCGAACGCTCGATGACCGACTGGACGCGTCATGAACCCACGCGCGCAGCCGCGCTTCTGTTGCCGCGCACGATTGAAGAGGTCTCGCGGGCGCTGGCGATCTGTCACGCGGCGCATCAACCGGTAGTGCCGCAGGGCGGCATGACAGGACTCGCCGGCGGCGCGATTCCGCGCACCATGGATATTGCGCTCTCGCTTGAGCGTCTAGCCGGTGTCGAGGAAATCGATCCGGCTTCGGCCACCATGACCGTGCGCGCCGGCACGACCTTGCAGACGGCCCAGGAGGCCGCGGCGCAAGCAGGCTTCGAACTGGCGCTCGATCTCGGTGCACGCGGGTCGTGCCAGATTGGCGGCAATCTGGCGACCAACGCGGGCGGCAATCGCGTGATCCAGTCGGGCACTGCACGCGATCAGGTGCTCGGCCTCGAAGTCGTGCTGGCCAACGGCGCGGTGTTGAGCTCGCTTGGCAAGATGGTCAAGAACAATACCGGCTATGACCTGAAACACTGGTTCATCGGTTCGGAAGGCACGCTCGGCGTGATTACGCGCGCGGTCTTGCGCTTGCATCCGCCGCGCGCGGCGCGGCATACGGCGCTCGTTGCGCTTGACGGCTACGACGCCGCAGTGAGCCTGCTGCGGCGTCTGGCGACGCGCTTCGGCAACGACATTGGTGCGTTCGAAATCATGTGGCCGGACTTCTACGACTTTGGCGTCGCATTGACCGGAACCCGTTCGCCGTTCGCTGAAGCGCATCCATTGTATGCGTTGATCGAACACGCAAGCTTCGATGCGGCGGACGACGGCGAACGCTTTGCGGCCGTGCTAACCGAGGCGCTCGAGGCGCACGCCATTCGCGATGCGGTGATCGCGCAATCGATGGCCGATGCGCGCGCGTTGTGGGCGGTTCGCGAGTGCACGGCGGAGTTTCCTGTGCGGCTCGACCCGATCAATTTCGACGTCAGCTTGCCGATTGGCATGATTGGCGCGTTTGTCGACCAGTGCCGCGCGGCGCTGGATCGTCAATGGCCAGGCAACCGGTCGTATTTCTTCGGCCATATCGGCGATTCGAACCTGCACCTCACCGTGGATGGCCATTCGGTGCCCGGCGTCGATCACCACGCGGTCTACGCATTCGTCTATGAGATGCTGGGGCCGCTGCACGGTTCGGTATCGGCGGAACATGGCATCGGTATGCTGAAGCGCGAGTTCTTGCCGATCTCGCGTTCGCGCGAGGAACTGGCCGCGATGGCCGCGATCAGGCAGGCGCTCGATCCGCACGGGATTCTGAATCCGGGCAAGCTGTTCTGAAAGGGGCGAAAGGGGTAAAAGGGGTAAAAGGGGTAAAAAGGGGGCAGCGCCATGCCCCCCAAAGCGGCGCGCGGGCCCGGTGCCGCGCTGCGCTGCGCGTCAGTAGCCGACCCGCTCGCGCAATTCATTCGCATAACGCCGGTAGAGCCATGACAACGCCGCGGCGGCGAGCACGACGAACACGGCGTTGGCGAGCGCCAGCCCGATTGCCAATGCGGTGGAGCTCCGGGCGGTGACTAGCATCGCCGGGCCGGCCAGGATCATGAAGACGAGCCAGGCGAGCATCAGTGGCAGATACACGACGGTCCAAACGCCGACGATGCTCCAGAAATGGCCACGGCTGTCGCGCCACGCGGCGCCCAGCGCCAGCCGGCTGCCTAGCGCGATGGCCGGGTAGAGCAGGCTGAGACGGGCGACGGCGAAGAGGTATGCAATGAACACAGGCACTGCGACCACGAAGATGCCCGCCGAACGGATCTGGCGGACTGCCAGAAACATCAGCACTGCGAGAACCATCATGGCCAGCGTCAAGCCTAGCGAGAGCAACGCGTACCGTCCCAGCGGTTTGCCGCCAAGGGGCAGCAGGGGATGGGTGCCTTCGCCGAGCAGCACGAACCGATGCACCTTGATCGTCAGGCAACCATATACGACGACCTGCAGAATCGAGAGTGCAATCCTGATGAACGCATGACCCATTCTCGTTACCGGGTCGAGTTCGGCGGCCTGAAGCGGCGTGTGCTGGAAAGACCCGGAAAGCAGGGTAATGCAGGCGAAGACGGCGAACGCGCCCAGAAAAAGGCCCGGCATCTGAACGATGGCTTGCCAGGTGCTGAGCCAGCTTTTCCTGACGCAGGCGCCGAAGGTCAACTGTTCCATTGCGTGGCTGGCGTTGTTGTCATGGTTTATGGTGTGCGTCAGATGGTCCGGATATTAAACCAGTTCACGCACGCCTTACGCAAAACGACCGTTGAACCTGTCGCCGCTTTGAGATCCCCTCAATGCCCATCCAGATACCGCGCAATCACCGGATAAACATCGACTGCCGCATTCCTGCCGAAAATGCAGTCGAGATGCCCATACCCCGGAATCAGATGCCGCTCGTATTGCTGCTCGCCGAAGCGCTCGACCAGCAGGTTAAAGGTCGTCTCAGTGCTGACCGGCAGATAGCAGCGGTTCTCGGTGCCGTGAATAAAGCCGATCGGCAGGTTCATGCCCTCGAGGTTGGGCAGGTAGACATTTTCCCCGTCCGCGTTGACGACGTGCCCCGCGCGAACCATTGCCGAGAGCTGACTGAATAGCTCGACGTCATGCACGCCGAACAGTTCCTGCAGATTGGCGTGCAGTTGTTCGCCGAGCTGCGCATGTTCATATACCGGTCCGTAAAGGAAGGTCGCGCGATGGCAGAGCGCGTTGCCGCAACCTTCCTCGTGTCCAACCGGGTAAAGGCGCAACGCTTCATCGAGCAGGTTGTGCGGCCAGTCCGCGGCCCGCGTGAGGACCGTCAGATCCTTGACGCCGAGATGCTCCAGCATCTGCGGCATATGCAAACCGGACTTGATGCGCTGCAGCTCACCGGGAATCAGATGCGCTGAAACTTGTGACAGCAGCGCCGAGCGCACCCCCGTCAGCCCCGACAGCAATGCCATCGTGAACGCCACTGCGCCGAAACAGTGCGCCACCACCTGGATCTGTTCCGCGCCCGTGATGTGCCTGACTTGTGCGACCGCGGCGGGGATGTCCTCGCGTGCGATTGCATCCGCTGTGGTCGGCTCAAGCGCGCTCGGCAGTTCGACGCTTACGCGCAGATCGACGAGCCACACATCGTAGCCGGCCGCGCACAGAAATTCGACGAGGTTGGTGTCGATCAGGTCCGTCGCAAAGATGCGGCTCGACACGCCCGAACCGTGAATCAGCAGCACGGGTCCCTTGTCGCCCGCGTGGTAACGCGTGAGCTTCAGGGTCTTGCTGTCGGGCCCGGGCGTGTTGAACCAGCTGAGCTCGGGGGCCGGCGCGCGCAGCGAGCGCTTCAGACGCGGCGAGGCGTCGCCGTCGAAATACTGCAAGGGCGCAGCGACACCGCCGTATTCGGTGAACAGCACCCCGGCGAAGAACTTGCCGAATTTCAGCGTCCACTCGAGCCGCGTCTCCAGGTCGGGTGCGTGCGTCACTTCCATGGTGCGTGTCTGCTTGAGGAAGTTCTCGGGCGTGATGATCAGCGTCGCCTTGCCGATCAGAGGTGCATCCGGTGCCTCGGAGGCGCGGATTTGCGCATACAGCGTATTGGTTTGCGGCCACAGTTCGAGCAGGGACGAATGGGTGATGATCTTCTGCCCGAACAGGAAATAGCGTTGGCCTTCTGCCGATTCGAGCGTCATGTGGTAGTTCATGTTGCGCCGGTCGACATGGGTTTCATCCACCACGAACAGATTGAAACGCCCGTCGGCAATGGTCAGCGGTTGCGCCGACAGCGCGGGGCAGGTCAGCGTACCCACTGTGCGCGCGGCATGCTGCGGATTGCTGAGCATGTCGTCGAGATCGTCGGACTCCACGGTGAGTGTGAAGCTGATCGGGCCGCCATCGGAGCTCGACCCGTCTGCGGGCGCGATCACCTCATACGTGCCCACCATGGTCTCCGTGAAGCGCAGGCCGATCTTTTCCGGCGGCGGCGGGGCGGCGTCGCCGGGCGAGGCGTAGTCGATCTGCCAGCCGCGCGCCGCCGCGAGCTGCGCGCAGTTGCGTTCGGCGAGCGCCGAGATGGTCAGTAGCGGATTCACGCCGAGCGACATCGGCATCACCGCACCGTCCATCACATACACGCCTGCATGCACGGCATTGTCCGCTGTGCCCGTGTATACACGGCCGGCCTGATCGACCACGCCGTCGGCCGCCGCGTCGGCCATCGCGCAACCGCCGAGCGGATGGACGGTCACGAGGCGGTTGCCGAGTTCGTCGAAGGAGATCGGGTTGCGCACATACTCACCGCCCAGCGCGACGGTGGCGGCTTCGAGCGTCTTTTCGACGGTGTCGTAAATCGGCTGTTTACCGGCGTTGGGCCAGCGGATGCGGGGCCGGCCGTGGTCGACGCGAATCTGGCCGCTTTCGTCATCGTGGGCCATCACGAGGTAGGTCTGCGTATGATTCATCGCGCCGTGATACGGCCCGCGCAACAGGCTCTCAACCACCCGCGCCTCGGCATCCAGCGATCCCGATGCCGACCGCTCGGGCACCTTCACCCCTTCGGCCGGCCCGGTAATGCCCAGCACCCCCATCATGGCCACCCCGATCGGGCCGGCGAGCGATCCTTCCTCGATCACGAAACCGTCTTTGACATCGGGCGTGTCGCGATGATCGATGAGGCCGGTGATGGTGGGGCCGACCGGCGCAATCTCTCCTGGCTTGTGCGCACCCCAGCCGACGCCGTTGATCACGCGATCGGTGTTGTAGGCGAACGCGAGCACGTCGCCGTTGCCGGTAAAGTGCTGGCCGAGTTGCGCGGACACCGGCAGGCCGGCATCGCGCGAGCGCAACAGGATTGCGGTCGAGCCCAGCGTGCCCGCGGACAGGATCACGATGTCGGCGCTGATGAACAGATCCGGCGCATCGTAGATGTCGCGGCCAAGCCCGACCGGTTGATAGAGCACGCGCCATTGCTGCGTGGCTTCGTCGCGCAGCACCGAATGCACGGCGACGCCCGTGAAGATCTGCGCGCCGTGCGCGACCGCGTCGGGCAGATAGTTCATGTGGGTGGAGTTCTTCGCCTCATGGTTGCAGCCGGAGTTGCAGTCGCCGCATCCGACGCAGCGCTTCTGGTCCACACCCGCTGCGTTCTTGCCATCCTTGAAGGTCACCGTGATGGGTGGCCGGGAGAAGCGTTCCTGCATGCCGAGTGTTTTCGCTGACAAGGCGAGCGCATCGAGCTTCGGCAGGGGCGGGAAATCGGCGGGGACGGGCGAGGGCTGCAACATGGCAACGGCCCGGCCGTAACCGGCGTCAAGACCGGCCTGATCGGCGCGCACGGCGGCAGGCCAGCGCGGGTCGTCCCACAGCCGCGGGTCTGGCCTGAGGGCGACGTTTGCATTGATCAACGACGTGCCACCCAGCCCGCAGCCGACCACTGCATTCACGTCCGGATTGACGTGCACTTCGAGCAGCGCAAGCGGCGAGCCGACCTGCGCGAGCTCCGTGTTGTACTGCACCTGGCTCGCGCCCTCGAACTGTGTCGCGGGAAACTCGCCGGCCATGAATTCGCGGCCGCGCTCCAGCAGGCACACCTTGCGACCGGCGCGCGCCATGCGGCTTGCCGCAATGGCCCCACCGTAGCCCGAGCCAACCACCACAACTTCGTAATGCGGCTGCATCGCCTCTATGGCGCTGGATAAGCGATCCATCATGACCACCTCTTGATTTGACCGTTACCAGGGTGGGGGAGCCCTCAATGGTAAGTGCCCCAAACCTGTCGCTTTGCGCCTGGCCCACCGAGGGGGCAATCCCCCAGGCCCCCAAGGGGACTTCCTTCGCGGCGGAAAACTTGCGGCGGCCCGGCGTATTCTAGTGAGGATGACTGACGCTGTGCGGCTTCCCTATCGTAGGCGGTGCCGCCCGACAAACAAAGGAGCATCGCGTGCACGGTGCGGGAAGCGTCGTCAAAAGTAAGGCCGCACACGGGCGGCGAGGGCAGTTAGGCAGCCACTTCATTCATTTCGCTGTCGCTCGACTCGGCGGCGAGCAGGTTCAGGGCGACCAGAATCGCCGCACGGTTGTCAGCCTCGATCTCGATGCCGAGCACGTCGACGAGCCAGCGGCCGATCTTCGTATTGGAAAAATTGCCGGCGTCGGCCGTCTTTTTCATGGTGACGCCGAGTTTGACGGCGCGATAGTGATACGAGGGCACGCGATGCTGCGCCGCGACCGCCGAGAGGCCGCCTTTGCATTCCGAGCACCAGCCGAGGCTGCCGGCCAGCACGATGCGCTCCGGCTCGTCGAGGCCGTAGATGAAGGTGCGCGCGGCGTTGCGCACGCGGGCTTCGTCGAGGCCGTATTGCATCAGCACGCTTTCGACGGGATCTTCGAGCGCGTGGGCGTGCAGGTCGATCTCCTGTTCGATGCCCTCGGTTTCCATCGACACATTGCGTTGATGGCCGGCGCTGCGCAGGCAGTCGATCAGATAGCGGCGGAAGTACGCACAGAGGGCGTAACCGTTGGACGGCGCGCTTTCCGGGCAGGCGTGCGTGTCGGTATGGCCGGGGGCGAGGCGCAGGACCTTGGCGAAAATGAACTGGGCGACGAGTTCTTCCTTGTCCTCGCCGAGCGCTTGCAGTTCGAGCGGATGGTAGGTCCGCAGCGCCCGCTTCACAAGGTCGTACATCGACACCATTTCGTCATCCGAGAGCTGGGTGCGGCGGCGCCACAGATCGGGCAGGATCGCATCGTCGAGGTTGCGGACGAACTCGCGGCTCGGTACAGCGCCCATGAAAGCCTCCATGCAGGGATAGGGGGGCAGGGAGCGCGGAGGGCCTCGAAAGCAGGCGATAGATCGGTCTGAAAAGACCTGTGGCCGCGCTGGAATGTGAACCCAGTATGGTTTTTGCGCGCGACTTCGCCTATATGGATTAAGTGATAGCTGACAGGTAAACTGGCGGGTAAACCGTCTCCGACGATGCCGTGCACCATTTCGGGATCGTCGCCGCCGCGCTTGCCCCGCTTGTTGCCCCACAGCGCTACGCCATCGAAACTGCCGGACCCGACAGCAGCTAACTTGCATGGGACGGGAGTAAGTGCTCTGCATGGGACCAGAGTGACGCGCCAAAGCGCGAACTCGGGTCGACAGCTAAAGCGCTTGCTCCGGTCGACAAAGGAGACCGCACGATGCGGGCCGATCCTATCCAGCGTGCGATTGACGAAGACCTCGTGCGCGTGCTGTACGCGCAAGATCCGATATCTTTCTTTACCCACTGGTTCTCGATCGTGGTGCTCGTGTCGATCTATTGGGCCGACATGCCGTACCCGCAGCGCTTCGGCGCGTGCTTCGCTTTCTACGCGGTGGCGAATTGCGCCGGCCTCGGGCTTTGGCTCTGCAAACGCCGCTGGCCGGACGCCCTGACCGCGCGCGGCTGGATCAGGCTGCACGCGTTACGTGGTGTGCTGCTCTACAGCGCGCCCGGTCTTGCCATCTGGTTTGCGTTCCATAGTTCGCAAGCGGACCTGCCGGTGCTGCACACGGTGTTGCTGGTGACGCTGGCGGCGGGCGTGTTCATGTCGAACGGCTTCGATGTGCTCAATTTCTCGACGGGGATCGCCTTTATCCTGGTGCCGGCCATCGTGCTGCTGGTTGGGAGCCACACGTTCGACCGGACCGTTCTTGCAATCGTGCTCGCGTTCTTCTTTTGCGCGATCAACGTCTATGCGATGAGCTACCGCAAGCTGTTCCAGCGCGTCGTGCATGCGCGCGTCGACCAGCAGCATCTGGCGGAATCGCTTGCCGAGCAGAAACATGTCGCCGAAGAGGCCAGTCTTGCCAAGACGCGCTTTTTCGCCGCCGCCAGCCACGATCTGCGGCAGCCGCTGCACGCGATCGGGCTGCTGGCGGCCTCGCTCAACGATCCCTCCGTCACGCCGCTCCAGCATGGGAAAACCGCCGACCACATCGTCCGCAACGTCGAGGCGCTTAACCAGTTGTTCAATCAGGTGCTCGATCTGGCGCGGCTCGAAAGCGGCGTGACCCAGGTGATCCGGCTGCACTTCCGGCTCGCTGAACTGTTCGAGCGGGTCGGCAGCCAGTACCGGCCGCAAGCGGCGGCGAAGGGGCTGGCGCTGCGCATCGCGCCGACCACGATGGTCGTGTATGACGATCCGGTGCTGCTCGAACGGGTGTTGAGCAACCTGTTGTCGAATGCGGTGCGCTATACCGAGGAGGGGGCGATCTGGATGGGCTTCCGGCGTGCCGGACGGCGCGCGGGCGGCTTCATCGAGGTGCGCGATTCCGGCCTCGGCATTGCGGCCGAAGAACAGGAGCGCATCTTCGAGGAGTTCTATCAGGTCGCCAATCCGCAGCGCGATGCGCGCCAGGGGCACGGTCTCGGCCTGCCCACGGTCAAGCGTCTCGTCGGCCTGCTGGGCGGCGAATTGCAGTTGCGATCCGCACCTGGGCGCGGGTCGGCGTTCCGCTTTCCGGTGCAGGCGGGCGACCCGGGCGGAATCGTGGCCAGCCTGAGCGATACGGTGGTCGGTGGTCCCTCGGCGCAAGGACGGCACGTGCTGTGCATCGACGACGACCCGTCGATTCTCGAAGGCCTGACGAGCTTGCTGGGGCGGTGGGGTTGCGTGGCACACGGCGTACGCGACGAAGCGCTGGCGCTGCAGGCGCTCAATGAAGGCTTCGTGCCGGATGCCGTGCTGTGCGATTACCAACTGGCCAACCACCGCACCGGCGCGCAGGCGCTCACCGCGGTGCGCGACGCCCTGCGGCGCAGCGGCCATGAGGGCGCGGTGATGCTGCTGATTACCGGCGATATGGCGTCAGGCGAACTGGCGACGCTGGCCACTCAGGGGATTCCGGTGCTGCACAAACCGGTGACCCCGGCGCGCTTGCGGCGCACGCTCGAGACGCTGTGGCAGCAGGCGCAACTGGATGGCGCGCGGCCGGCGGCAGCGGACGAGCCGCCGGGGCTCGCGGTGGATGGGCAGCGCGAGGTGTTCTGAAGGTCACGGCGCGCCCCAGGTTGCCAGCCCCTATAACGTTTTCCCCGCTTCCAGCCATCCATTGATGACGGCAATCGCTGTAGACCGGTTGTGCACCCCGAGCGCCCGAAAGATCACCGACAGATGCACCTTGACGGTTCCCTCGGCCACGCCGAGTTCGCGCGCAATCATCTTGTTGGTCCAGCCGCGGTGCACCAGCCGCATGATGTCCTGCTGGCGCGGCGACAGGTTTTCCAGCAGATGCTGCTGATGCGGCTGGAGGGCCGCCACCTGGACGATAGGTTCAGTCACTGTGGCGGCAGCCTGGCCGCACCCAGCGGCAGCCGGCGCCGTTTGCGCTTCACGGGCGCCGAGCAGGCTCAGTGCTTCCATCGGGACGTAGGCGCCGCCCGATAGCACCAGTTCGATCGCTTTCAGCATCACGCTGGCGGGCTGGCGTTTCGGCACGAAACCGAGCGCGCCGGCCGCCAGCACCGCACGCATCTCGTCGGGCGACTCCTCAGCGGATAGCACGACCACCGGCAATGCGGGGTTCGCTTTCAGCAGGATTTCAAGGGAGTAGGCGCCGCTCATGCCGGGCATATGCAGATCGACGATGGCGAGATCGTGGTCGGCGTCGGGCCGTGCCGCGGCGGCGAGCGTCTCCCAGCTGTCGGCTTCGTCGAACTGGGCGTCCGGGTCGAGTCCGCGTAGCAAACCCTTGACACCCTGGCGGATCAGTTCATGGTCGTCGGCCACAAGAAACTTCATGATGTCTCCGCGTGTCGGCCCTGCGCGTTTGTCATTCCCACCGTTGTTCCGCCGATGCCGGATACGGATGGCGCCCCCGGTCATACGCCATCCGCCCCGTCAGGCCACCTTATCGAGCGTGGCCTCGTCTACAGCTTGCCCCTTTGACGGCGAGGCTCAAGTCTTACTGCGGGTACTTCATCAACCCACCCGATGTTGCGATCATATGCCCGATCGGCGGCAGCGGGTGTCTCTCAGGTGGCCCGCGATACGCCTGAACTAGACGCACGCGTGGCGCATTGGATCAGGGTGTGCAGATCCCCAGCGGGACAGCGAACAGTTGCGGCGTTGAGGTTGGTCTCCTGCGCTGGCGGTCTGGTGGTGCGGCGTGGCTTTAACACGCCCGCTGATAACGATTCACCTGACGACTGTTTTTGCTGCGACCTGCTACATAAACGCGCCAGGCCAGCCGTTTTTGAAGCGCCGCATGCAAGGTTTAACAATTGATTTTCGACGTGTGGCGCGAGGGCCGTGCGGGCGTCACTTCACGGCGAACAACGTTAAATTCATCAGGATCTTGAACGCGAAGCCGAGCGACATCGCGCCGCCCACGCCGACGCACCAGAGCGCGATAAACCAGACCCAGCCGGGCAGCGTGCGCCGCGCGGGCGCGGCTTGCTGCTTAGTGATAGTGATGTTGGTCGTCATGGCGCACCTTGCCGCGAAATACCCAGTAACCCATCGTCGTATAGGTGAGGATGATCGGGATGATCACCGCAGCGCCGGCCAGCGTGAACATCTGGCTCGAACGCGGTGCGGCGGCTTCCCACAGCGTCATGCTCGACGGGATCGCGTATGGCCAGAGGCTCACCAGCAAGCCGAGATAGCCGATTAGCACGAGCGCGAGCGCCAGCACGAAGGGCGTCTTGTGATGCCGGTCGCGTACCGCCCGGTGCATGAAAAACGCACAGATCGCGACGAGGAAAGGCACCGGCAGCAGACGGTAGAACAGCCCCGAATCGAACCAGCGCTGGGCGATGTTCGGGTCTTGCAGCGGCGTCCAAAGACTGACCAGCGCAATGAAGCCGAGCAGGATGATCGTCAGCGGCCACACGACACGATGCAGGCGCCGTTGCAGATCGCCTTCCGTCTTTGCCACCAGCCAGCAACAGCCGAGCAGCGCATAGGTGACGACCAGCCCCAGACCCGTCAGCAGACTAAACGGCGTGAGCCAGCCGAACGCCGCGCCGGCGTAGCTGCCGTCGACCACCGGGATGCCCTGCAAGAATGCGCCGAGGACGATGCCCTGAAAGAACGCCGCGCCAGTCGAGCCGCCGATAAACGCGAGGTCCCACAAGTGCCTGGTCCGGTTCGCCTTGGCGCGCAGCTCGAACGACACGCCGCGAAAGATCAGACAGGCGAGCATAAAGACCAGCGGCAGATACAGCGCGGAGAGCACCGTCGAATACACCACCGGAAACACCGCGAAGAGGCCCGCGCCGCCGAGCACCAGCCACGTCTCGTTGCCGTCCCAGACGGGAGCGACGGTGTTCATCATCAGATTGCGTTCTTTCTCATCGGGAAAGAACGGGAACACGATGCCGATGCCCAGATCGAAGCCGTCGAGCACCACATACATGAACAGGCCCAGCGCGATGATCGCGGCCCACACTACGGTTACATCCATTTTCCAGCCTCGTCATGTTGGAGTGTTTTGAAGTCAGGCCGCATCGATCAGCTGATCGGCTGCCGACAGCGGGCGGCGCGCGGTGCGGCCGGGCAGCCCGTCCGGCACGCCGTGCGGCGTCTGGCCTGGCAACGCGGGACCCGAGCGCATCAGCTTGAGCATGTAGTAGACGCCGGTGCCGAACACGAGGAAGTAGACGATCACGAAGGCCATCAGCGAGATGCCTACTTGCTGCGTGGTGAGCGGCGACACGGCCTGCGAAGTGCGCAGCACGCCGTACACCACCCACGGCTGACGGCCCGCTTCAGTGGTGACCCAACCGGCCAGTAGCGTGATGAAGCCGGTCGGGCCCATTGCCACGGCGACCCTTTGAAACCACTTCGCGTCATACAGCTTGCCGCGCCGGCGCAGCACCCAGGCGGTGGCCGACATCACGATCATCAGTACACCCAGGCCCGCCATCACGCGGAAGCTCCAGAACACGATGGTCGAATCCGGCCGGTCTTGCGGCGGGAATTCCTTCAGCCCGCGAATCTCGCCGTTCCAACTGTGGGTGAGAATCAGGCTGCCGAGATGCGGGATCGAGACGGCATAGCGGGTGGTTTCCGCCTTCATGTCAGGAATGCCGAACAGGTTGAGCGCCGTGCCGCCTTTCTCGGTGTTCCACAGGCCTTCGATCGCGGCGATCTTGGCCGGTTGGTATTTGCGGGTGTTCAGGCCGTGCTGGTCGCCGACGAACGCCTGGATTGGCGTGACGATCAACAGCAGCCAGAGCGCCATCGAGAACATCTTCTTCACGGCCGGGTCGCGCCGGCCCTTCAGCAGATGCCACGCGCCCACTGCGGCGACAACCAGCCCCCCGACGATGAACGCAGCCAGCGCCATATGCGCGAGCCGGTACGGGAACGACGGATTGAAGATGATCTTGAACCAGTCGAGCGGCACGACGTGACCGTCGACCACGTCGAAGCCTTGCGGCGTCTGCATCCAGCTATTCGACGCGAGGATCCAGAAGGTCGAGATCAACGTGCCGATGGCGACCAGCAGTGTCGCGCCGAAGTGCGCACGCGGACTGACGCGCTGCCAGCCGAACAGCATGATGCCGAGGAAGCCCGCTTCGAGGAAGAACGCGGTCATCACCTCGTACATCAGCAGCGGCCCGGTGATCGGACCGGCAAAACTCGAGAAGCCCGACCAGTTGGTGCCGAACTCATAACTCATCACGACGCCGGAAACGACGCCCATGCCGAAAGCCACTGCAAAGATCTTCGACCAGAACAGACACAGATCTTTGTAGTACGCCTTGCCGGTCTTGAGCCAGCGCCATTCGAGCACCGCGATGAAGCTGGCGAGGCCGATGCTCAGGGCGGGAAAAACGATATGAAACGAAACGGTAAACGCGAACTGTATGCGCGCCAGGTCAAATGCTGAGAATGCGGATGCGGGGTTCATAGCTTTGATGCCGGAATCAGGCTACGCACGTCGACCGCTGCCGGCGCGCACTGCGGTTTGCAGATGGCTCAAGAGTAGGGGAATGCGCAGCGTTTTGCTGCGCCGAGCCGTGCGTCGAAAAGCCACGCTAAAAATCGCTTTGGGCGCATTTTGAGACGTTAAACCATTGACCAACATCAAATTTTTATCGAGGGGTTGCGGGCGTCGATGTAGCCCTCGAAATCAAAAGTGCGTCAATACATCGCGCTGCAGCAGGGATGCTGCGCGCCCGGATAGCAGTGCGCGCAGCGATGTACGCGCTGAGGCGGCGCGAACGATGATCGAGCTTAGGTGGGGGAAAGAGGAGATGCGGCGCGGTGAGGGTAGGCGTGGGAAGTCCGCGGTCGGACTTCCTCGTGACAGGCGGCCGCTGTCTTCCGTTATGCAATCGAGATAAACAGCCTCTTGCCGCACGCGGCGGCATATTTGTGCACGGTGTCGATCGACGGCGAATGCTGTCCTGATGCGAGGGCGCGTTCGAGCCGTGTGACGGCCGGTGCGTTGATGCCCATGCGTTCGGCGACTTGCGCCTGGCTCAACCCGGCGGCATGCCGCGCCGCGAGCATCTGGTCGAGCAGGGCGAATTCTTCGCGATTCAGCCGTTCATATTCCGAGTGGACTTCGGGGTCTGACAGGGCCCGGTCACGCAGTTCCTTAGACGTAGTCACGTTTTACTCCAGCAATCTTTTGCGAGCCACTTCCAGCTCGTTTCGCGGTGTCTGTTGCGATTTT
>DASZIR010000148.1:0-21711 GCA_035948995.1 Paraburkholderia sp.
AAGCAGCCGATCGCGTAGAGCAGCAGCACGAAGAAGCCGGCGATGCCCAGACGCCGCGTGGCGTTCCACGTGATCGCGCCGACCACGAGCAGGATCAGCCACGGCGGCAGGGCGCGCAGCGCGCCCTCGAGCGGCACAAGCACATAGCGCAACAGGGCCGTGCTGAAGTTGTGGAAGCTGTCGCCGTACTGCGTGACGAACGAATTGACGGCATCGTTCACCCAGTCGGCAATCGACAGATGCAGGAAAAACGAATTCATGATCGGCTCGGGGTCTTAGCTTGCCAGGCTCGCCTGGATTTTCGACGCGACGTCGGCCGGCACCCACTGCTTCCACATCTCCGGATGCGTGCGCAGGAACTGCGTGGCCATCGTGCTGCCGTCGACTTTCTTGACGCTCATGTCAAGGATGGTTTCATTCAGGAAGTCCATCGGGAACTTGACCTTCGTGAACATCGTCATCAGTTGCGGATCGTCGTTGTAGAACGGCGTCGACACGCCCACTGTCACGTGCGACACCATGTACGACGACGCGCACTGCGACGTGCTGCTTTCGTCGCGCAGGGTCTGCCAGCAGGCGGCGTTATACGGCGGCATCTTCAATTCGGTGAGCCTGTATTTGGCCATCAGCGCGGCCGGGCCCCAGTAGTAGAAGAGGATCGGCTTGCCGCGCGCGTAGGCCGAGGCAATCGCCGCATCGAGTGCGGCGCCCGTGCCTGGGCGGAAGTTGGTGTAGGACTCGTCGAGCTTGAGCACCTTCAGGAGGCGCGTGTTCACGCGCTCGCAATCCCAACCGCTCGGGCAGTTGAGAAAGCGGCCCTTGTTGGGCTCCTCGTCATCCACGAACACGTCTTTGTACTTCGGCAGATCGGACAGGGTAGCGAGACCCGGGGCCGAGGACTTGATGCCGCGCGCGGGGTCACCCTTGACCACGTATTCGGGAACAAACCAGCCTTCCCTGGTGCCGCCCGGCAGCGTATCGCCGACCAGCTTGACGCTGCCCGAGGCGACGGCCTTGGCGGTGATCTCGCTGCGCCCGGTCCATTGTTCGGCCCAGACCTGCACGTCGTTGTGTGCGAGCGCGGTTTCGGTGGCGGCGGTGCTGCCGGGCACGACATCGGTCTTGCAACCGTAACCTTTCTCGAGGATCTGCCGCAGCACTTCGGTGGTGAACGCGCCGCTCTCCCAGGTGATGCCGGCAAAGTGAACGGTCTTGCCGGCGCCGCACCAGTTGTCCGTGGCGTGAGCCGTACCGGTGGCGAGCAACGCCATGGTCAGGAACGCCGCGCGAAGTTGTCTGAATTTCATGGTTGACTGTCTCCTTGTGATGTCTGAATGTCTTTTTAATTGAGCGCGGTAGTGCGCTACCGCGCGCCCTGCCTGGTCTGCGAGGACTTGATGCCGCCGCGTCGCGCGGCTCCCCCGCGGTTCCCGACAGGCAGGGCGAGTGCTTCGGCCCTGGCGAGGATCCATCTGAACCCGGAGGGATATCGTGATTGTGCTGTTCGTTCCGGCCCACGAAGAACTGATGTTTTTTGATCTCGGGTATGAGCCAGACTCAACTTCGGGTTAGTACCGAGCCAGGCGGCGCGTGCGGTTCGCTGCTGTGCTGGCCCGGGATTGGGAGCAGGCGTGGCCAGGTGGCGAGCGCAGCGCATCGGCAGCGTGGGTGGCATGGGCTGAACGGGCTGCCGGGATTTTGCACACGGCCCGGGGGAGCGTAAGCTGGTGCCGGGTAGGCGCGTCGCCTGAACAAGGTCACCGCGCGTCCTCGCAATACCGGGAGGCTTTCCGGATCACGATTTACCGCTGTTTCAGACCGAGGTGATTGCCGCCATGACCGCCGCCGTACGAACCCCATCTGCCGTCATCACGCTGCATAGCGGCTTCGATTTTGAGACGACGCTGACTCGCATCAAGCAGGCCTTGACCTCGCGTGGCATGACGATTTTTGCCGACATCGATCAGGCCGCTGCCGCGGCAGCGGCTTCGACCACCTTAAGGCCCACCCGTCTGATTCTGTTCGGCAACCCCAAAGGCGGTACGCCGGTCATGGAGGCGAATCCGCATGCGGCGCTGGAATTGCCCCTGAAGCTGGTCGTCTGGCAAGCGCCGCATGGGCCCGTGCAGGTCGACTATCTGGAACCCGCGGCCATGCTGGTCGAGCACTACGGGATCGATCCGGGCTTGACCGGCGTGTTCGCGCAGGTGCCGTCCGTGCTCGCTCAGGCGATCGACGCCGATCAGACCGACCCGGCATCCTGGCGCTAAAGGGCTGGGTGTTGCCGGAATCAAAACAGCCTGGTCGGCACGGACTTGCCGTCCAGCGTGATCACGGCACGCGGACCGTCATCGGGATCGTCCCCCTTCTTGATGTCCAGCTTGATTGACTGACGGGGCTCTCGCGGCTTACGTGGGTTGTGTGATGTCCAGGACCGGCTAGTCAGGCTGTTGAGCTTGCGTACGCATCGCGCAGGCATCGGGATGATCGGCGAGTGAAACAAAGCGCTGCGGATGGGTCGTGCCGTCGAGTGCGTCGATGGCGCCGTTTTCGATGTCGTAGACCCAGCCGTGCAGGTTCAGCCGCCCCTGCGAAAGTGCCACAGCGACCGACGGATGCGTTTTGATATTGGCGAGTTGGGCGATCACGTTCTCGCGCACCAGCGAATTGAGCCGCGCCGCCGGTGACGGATACTCGCGCGCGGCATTCACGGCCTTGGCCGCGTCGGCGTGCCGTAACCAGGCGGCGACCGCGGGCAAATGATCGAGGCACATGCAGCTCGAAATCGCGGTCATCGCGCCGCAGTCCGAATGTCCGCAGATCACGATGTCGCTCACGCCCAGTACCGCGACCGCGTATTCGACCGTGGCGGAGACGCCGCCCGGCTCCGGTCCATAAGACGGCACGATATTGCCCGCATTGCGGATGACGAACATGTCCCCGGGCTCGCGCTGTGTCAGAAGCTCCGGCACGACGCGGCTATCCGAGCAGGTGACGAACAGCACGCCAGGATTCTGGCTGTTGGCGAGCCGCTTGAAGAGCGCTGAATGCGCGGGGAACACCTCCCGCTGAAACTTCAGAAAGCCTTCGATGATGTCCTGCATGAGCGCATCTCCTTGCGGCGATCGATGACGAAAGGATGACCCTGTTCCGCGATCGGGTCCAAGCCCCGATTATCGTTGATCGAATAAGTCATACCGATACCTGCAGGAAACCACCCGAGACCGGATCGAGGCAGCGCTCGCAGAGGATCGGCCCGATCCCGGCATCGCGTTTGCGGAGGTGCGGCGCCGTTAGTCGTGCGTGGCGCTCGAGGTGAATTCGATCAGCGCGATTGGGGAAAGGGCGCGGCGTTACCGCGTCGCACTAATGACCGGTGGGGTATGCACCGGATGATGCAGGACGGGGTACACGCCCACCAGGAATGCGGCATAAAGCGCGGCCATTGTCACGCCCGCAGCGGTACCCCAGATGTCGCGCGATGCGGCACCCTGGCGGAAGTAGACCGGCAAGCCCACGACGAGATATCCGAACGCAAAGAATGCAAGGACTGCGCTCACAGGCGACACGTCATGGCCGATGAATTCCAGCAGTTGAATCAGGCTGAGAGTGTGCATGGAGGTATGCGTGCGACGCTTTGCATGGTGAAGCTTATCGAGTCGAGCCGATTAAAACCGATGGGCCAACATGGGTCAAGCGTAAAAACGTTAGGTTTTTTTACAGAGAAAATAGCACGCCCGATTGCTTTCAGTTTGTATTACTGCGGTGATGTTTTTTGCCAACTGATTTTGCAAAACTGAAAGCCCGCGAGCGGCGATATGCGCGTCGTTAACGTTATAGCAGAGTTATAGCAGAGGTTTTCGCAGAGGTTCGATTAACGATGACAGGCCATTGTGGTCGATCTCATGCATCAGTGCCAGCAGGCGGCCAAGCTCGCCGGGCGGAAAGCCCTGGCTCGCGAACCAGTTAAGGTAGTGGCCCGGTAAGTCCGCAATCAGCCGGCCTTTATATTTGCCGTACGGCATGACGCGTGTCACCAGCAATTCGAGTTGTTCTGCATTCATCGCGGTGGTTAAAGTAGGGCGCCCGGCAGAACCTCATCCCATTCGATGTCGGCCTGTCAGGCGCCTGAAATATAAAGCAATGATTCCCGCCAGTTTACGCCTCGCGGCGTTTGCTCACGAACAGCACGGCGATGATCCGGACATCAGGCGCGTCAAGCCCGGCGCCTCCGCGACACGTGCGCGAGCCGCATTTTAGCTGCACTGCACGTATTGCGTGGTCGTGGTAACGTCGACGTTTTTCGTTCACGCATTTCCTTCACTCAATTTCCTCATTCAATCAACAGGAACCGCTCGATGGAATACCGCAGACTAGGTAACACGGACGTCCAGGTCAGCCTGATCGGTCTCGGCACGATGACCTGGGGCGAACAGAACACCGAGCAGGACGCGCACGCGCAGATCGACTACGCGCTCGACCAAGGCGTCAACCTGATCGATGCCGCCGAAATGTACCCGGTGCCGCCGCGTCCCGAAACGCAGGGCGCAACGGAGCGCTGCATTGGCAGCTGGCTCGCGCAGCATCGTAGCGCGCGCGAGAAAATCGTGCTGACAACCAAGATCGCCGGCCCGGCGCGTCAGCCGCATAATCCGCGCCATATTCGCGGCGAAGGCAACCAGTTCGACCGCAAGAATCTGACCGAGGCGCTCAACGACAGTCTCAAGCGCCTGCAAACCGAATACGTCGACCTGTATCAGTTGCACTGGCCCGATCGCAGCACGATGACGTTTGGCCGTCCCGCCTATCCGTGGGTCGACGATGCGTACACGGTGCCGATCGAAGAAACGCTGTCGGTGCTGGCCGAATTCGTCAAGGAAGGGAAGATCAGGCATATCGGTGTCTCGAACGAAACGCCGTGGGGTGTCGCGCAGTTCCTGCGCGCGTCGGAGAAGCTGGGCTTGCCGCGCATCGTCAGCATTCAGAATCCGTATAGCCTGCTGAACCGGAACTTCGAGACCGGGCTGTCCGAATTCACGCACCGCGAGGGTATCGGCCTGCTGGCGTATTCGCCGCTCGCGTTCGGCTGGCTGTCGGGCAAGTATGAAGGCGGCGCGCGTCCGGCGGGCGCCCGCATCACGCTGTTCGAGCGCTTTCAGCGCTACAGCAAGCCGCAAGCGGTGCAGGCGACCACCCGTTATGTCGAACTCGCGAGGCGCCACGGCCTGTCGCCCGCGCAATTCGCGCTGGCGTTCGTCAATAGCCGGCCGTTTGTGACGAGCAACCTGATCGGCTCGACCTCGCTCGAGCAGTTAAAGGAGAACATCGCCAGCGTGGACGTGAAGCTGTCGCCGGAGGTGCTGGCGGAAATCAACGCATTGCACGAATTGCAGCCGAATCCTGCGCCATAAGCTTGCGCAATGAGATCCGCCGCCGCACTCAGCGAATCTTGAGTTTCGTTCTCACCGCGTACAGCGCAAACAGGCTCGCCACCGAGCAGAACATCAGATAAAAACCCGGTGCGAGCTTGTTGCCGCTCGCCTCGATCAGCCACGTGATGATGAAGGGCGCGAAACCGCCGAACGCCGTCACGCCGATGTTGTAACTGACCGCGAGGCCCGTCGCACGCGTCTGGGTCGGAAAGATCTCCGACATCAGCGCGGGCAATGCGCCGAAATACGCGGACTTCAGCGCGCCGATCCAGATCATCGCGACCAGCATCGTCGCAAACGACGGATGCTGGTTCATGTACACGAAGGTGGGACACACCGTCGCGAGCATCAGCACGGCCGCCGCTGCCATGATGCGCACGCGTCCCGCCGTATCGGACCAGTGGCCGACAAAAGGGGTGAGCACGGTCAGCACGATGCCGGTCGCGAGCGTCGCCGCAAAGCCCGTGACCGCCGGCAGATGAAGCTGCTTGATCGCATACGTGGGCATGTACAGGATCATGTAGTTGGCCGCCGTCGAGATGACGAGCGAGCCGACCGCAAGCAGCACGCGCGCTTTTTGCGTCACCAGGAGATCGCGCAGGGGCGTGTGGGTTTTCGCTCCCTTCTCGAACTCGGCGCCCTCGTCGACGTACTTGCGGATATAGAAGCCCACCGGCCCGATTGCCAGCCCGAAGAAGAACGGGATGCGCCAGCCCCATGCTTCGAGGTGCGCCGTCGAGAGCTGGCTCGTCAGCAGCGCGCCGAAACCCGAGGCGAGCAGCGTCGCCAGCCCCTGGCTCGCGAACTGCCAGCTGCCCATGAAGCCACGCCGCTCGGGCGCATGCTCGACCAGAAACGCGGTCGAGCAGCCGAACTCGCCGCCCGCCGAAAAGCCCTGCATCAGGCGCGACAGCAGGATGCCGACCGGCGCCCATACGCCGATCGATGCGTAGCCCGGCATGACTGCGATCATCAGCGTGCCGACCATCATCAGACCGATCGACAGCAGCAACGACGCCTTGCGTCCGGCGCGATCCGCGAACGAGCCGAGCACGAAGCCGCCGAGCGGCCGGATCAGATAGGAGATGCCGAAGGTGCCGAGCGTGAGCATCAGCGAGATCGCTTCGGTGCGCGCCGGAAAGAACAGTTTGGCGATCGTGACCGCGAAAAAGCCGTAGACGACCAGATCGAACCATTCGAGCGCATTGCCGATCGACGCCGCGAGAATGATGCGGTGGACCTTCGTGGCGGACGGCCGCGCGGCGCTGGCTTGCAGGGTGGACGTGCTCATCGTGGCTCAGGTCTCGTGACGGGGAACGGAGCGCCGCTGGCTGCGCGGCGGTGTTTGACGCGGGTTCGGTACAGTTTCGATGCGCGGTATCGACGCGCATGGGCAGTGCGCGCCGGCAATGCCCGCCTGCGGCGGGCAGCCGGTCCTCAGGCGTTCGCGGCGACGGCTTTCGGGGCGTTCTCGCCGAGATCCCAGAAGAGGCCCGCCATGATCTGCAGCCCTTCGCGCACGACCGGCCCGAGCAGGTGCTCGTTCGGCGCGTGCTGCGAGCACGCCGGATACGAATGCGGCACCCAGATGGTCGGCAGGCCCAAGGTATCGGCGAAGACTTCGTTGGGCAGGGTGCCGCCGAGGTTCGGCAGCACCGCGGTCTTTTTGCCGGTGGTCTGCTCGAGCGAAGCGATCGCCCAGCTGACCCAGGGGTCGTCGGGGTTCAGGCGCGTCGCGGATGCGCCGCGCTCCACGCTCACCTCGACCAGCGGGAAACCGTGCGCATCCAGATGTTTGCGCAGGTGCTGGGCGAGGTTTTCCCAGTCGGTGCCGACCACGAAGCGCAACTGGCAATGCGCGAACGCGGACGGCGGAATCGCATTGACCGGGTTTTCGGGGTTGCCCGCCTTGAAGGCGAGCACTTCGAAGCTGTTCCAGCCGAACACGCGTTCGGCTGGCGTGAGGCCTGGCTCGCCCCAGTTGTCGTCGACGGCGGGGTCGCCCGGGCCGCCGCCCACGGTGATATCGGCGAGCGCCCGGCGCACGGCCTCGGGTATCGGCGGCGGACGCAGGCCGTCCACCGCGATCACGCCGCGCGCATCGACCAGACTCGCCAGCGCGTTGGCGAGCACCGTCGCGGGATTGCGCAGCAGGCCGCCCCAGTTGCCGGAGTGATGCGCGCCTTCGCGCAGATTCAGCGCGAGCCGGAAATTCACCGAACCGCGCGAACCGAGGAACACGGTTGGTCGGCGCGCGGCCAGACGCGGGCCGTCCGAGGCGATCAGCACGTCGGCGGCCAGTTCCGTTTTAAAGGTCTGACAGATGGCGTCGAGTCCGGGTGAGCCGGTTTCCTCGCCCATTTCGATCAGCAGCCTGGCATTGAAGCCGAGCTTGCCGCCGCGCGCCGCGCGCACGCTGGCGAGCGCGGCCAGATTGATGGTGTGCTGGCCCTTGTTGTCGGCGGTGCCGCGGCCGTACCAGCGCTCGCCCTCGATGGCCACCGCCCACGGCGTCAGCGGTTCGCGCCATTGACTGTCGTAGCCGCGCACGACGTCGCCGTGGCCGTAGATCAGCACGGTGGGCAGCGCGTCACCTTCGTGCCGTGTGGCCATCAGGAACGGACCGGCCCCGGTCACCGGGTTATCGACGATGCGCGTGTCGAAACCGAGCCGCTGCGCCTCCGGGACGATCTCGTCAGTCAGATAGGCGAGCAGGGTCGCGGCCTGGCCGGCGTCCTGGCTTTCGGTGCGAAAGCCGACGCGGCGGTTGAGGTCGGCGAGAAAGGCACCCGAATCGAAATGGTGCGTCGCGTGCTGGATGGCTTGGTTACGGCTCAAGTTCGTCTCCGGTGTCGGGCGGTAGGGGGCGCGGGTTCGACGCACGGCGCAGGAGGTCGCTTCGTCCATGGCCGCGCAGTGCTCCGCTTGCAATCGATTCTAGGAGGACGATTTTTTTGTCACAATGATCGTATTTCGAAGCTCGCGTTGCCGAAAAGGCAAACCTTGGCCGACCTTCGTTCGACCTTGATCGGACCTTACCCCAACCTTTGCGAGCCCCGTTTCATGGCGCTTTCCCTGCACGGCATCGCCCTGCGCTATTTCGTCGAAGTGGCGCGCACCGGCTCGATCAGCGACGCGTCGGCGCGGCTACATGTGGCGGTGTCGGCGATCAGCCGGCAGATCGCCAAGCTCGAGAGCGAAATCGGCGCACCGCTTTTCGAACGGCGGCCGCGCGGCATGGCGCTTTCGGAGGCGGGCGAGCGACTGCTCGCGTATGCGCAGCGCAGCCTGCTGGAGGCCGATCACGTGATGCGGGAGATCGGCGGCCTCGATGCCTTGCACGGCAGCATGATCAAGATCGCCAGTTCCGAGGGCTTTGCGGCCGATTTCCTGCCGACCGCGATGGCCGGCTTCCGGCTCAAACATCCGGGGATCGATTTCAGCCTGTCGGTCCTGACGCCCGGCGAGGCGACGCGGCGCGTGCGCGACGGCGACGCCGACCTCGCCTTGACCTTCAGCCTCGCGCCGGAAAAAGGCGTCAAGGTCGAGCATACGGAACGGGCCCCCGTGTTTGCGCTGATGCGGGCCGATCATCCGCTCGCGTCGCGCGCCAGGGTGTCGCTGGCCGACCTGCAGCGCTATCCGCTGGTGTTGCCTGAGGCGGGCACGACGATCCGGCAATTGATCGACATCACCTGCGCGCTCGAAGGACTGTTGCTGGAACCGGACCTGACCAGCAATAACAGCGCCGCGATGTACCGCTACGCGCAGCAATCCGGCGCGATCATGTTCACCGGGCTGCTCTCGGTGCGCGACCGTTATGCGGAGGATGGCCTCGTCGTGATCGCGCTGAAACACCCGCAGATGCGCCAGCGCAGCATTCAGGTGCAGACCATGGCAGGGCGGGAGTTGCCGGCGTCGGTGCGGGCGTTCCGCGATTATCTGATCGACGCGATCAAGGCGCCGCAACCCGTAGAGCGCGCTCGCGTGAGGTCCTGAGCGGGGATGGGTGCCGCGGCCGGCACACCGGGGCCCGCACACCCCGTGCGATAATTCGGCTCATCCTTTGGTTCCATCCCGGCCATTTCATTCGAGATGGCCTTCTTCACGCGTTGCTCAATTGAAAAACCTGCTTGCATCTCTCGATCAACTGACGCGCTTCGACGAGATCGTGGACGTGCGCACGCCGCTCGAGTTTGCCGAGGATCACATCCCCGGGGCCATCAATGCGCCGGTGCTGAGCAACGAGGAGCGCGTGATCGTCGGCACGATGTACAAGCAGGTGTCGCCGTTCGAGGCCACGCGGGTGGGCGCGGCGATGGTGGCGCGCAACATTGCGCAGCATCTGGAGACGACCTTCGCGGGCCGCCCGCGCACCTGGCGTCCGCTGATTTATTGCTGGCGCGGCGGCAAGCGCTCCGGCTCGATGACGAACTGGTTCAACCTGATCGGCTGGCAGGCGCGGCAGCTCGACGGCGGCTACAAGGCGTATCGGCGCTCGGTGCTCGACACGCTAGCCAGCCTGCCGGGCCAGTTCGATTACGTGGCGCTGATCGGCCATACCGGCAGTGGCAAGACCCGGCTCTTGCAGGCGCTGCGCGAAGCGGGGGCGCAGGTGCTCGATCTGGAAGAGCTGGCCTGTCATCGTGGCTCCTTGCTCGGCGCGTTGCCGCATCAGCCGCAGCCGGCGCAAAAGGGTTTCGATAGCGCGCTGGTCAGCCTGTTGTCGCAGTTCGATTCGCGGCGGCCGGTGTTCGTCGAAGCGGAGAGCCGGCGCATCGGCGCCATCACGCTGCCGGATACGCTGCTCGAGCGCTTTCATCGCGGAGCGTGCGTGGAAGTCGAGGCGACGCACGATGATCGCATCACCTTCCTGCTGCAGGACTACGCGCATCTGTTCGACAATCCGGCGTGGTTCAAGCAGCAGCTCGAGCGCCTGATCGGCCTGCACAGCCGGGAGCAGGTCAGGCGTTGGCAGCAGCTGATCGATGCGGCCGCTGCAGGTGACATGGGCGGTGCAGGTGACGCCGGCGCGCGCGCTGAACTGTTCGGCGAGCTGATCGAGCGGCATTACGATCCCGCTTACCTGCGCAGCAGCCGGCAGCATTTCAGCCGTCTTGGCGAGGCACTGCGCTTCACGTTCAGGCCGAATGCGGCAGACAGCGCCGCACAGGCAAGGGAGTTGCTGGCGCGGCTCTCGGCGGTGGAGGGACGTGCAGCGGTGGCGGCAAGCGCGCCGGCACGCGCCGCCCCGCTTGACGCCTCGTCCGACGCCACGTCCGGCGCCACGTCCGGCGCCACGTCCGCGGCCGCTCCGGTCGTTGGTGAGGAGGGCCGTCAGGCCGCCGTCAAACCCCAGTAATTCCCCGTTCAAACGCACCCATACAACAACGATGAACACCACACCACAAACCCGGCCTGGTTCCGGATGGCTGATCTTTCTGCTGGTCGCGGTCGTCGGGCTCTTTTACGTGAAGTGGTTTCCGTATTACCACCGCGCGTTCACAGCAGCGTCGACGCATTCGATCGGCCAATCGATCCTGATGGGCACCAAGGCGAGCCCGCCGGCGCCGTCGCTTGCCGCGGCGCTCGGCTACGCCATGGCGTACGGCAAGGCCATCTGGCAGGCGATGGTGCTCGGTCTGCTGCTGGGCTCGGCCGTTCAGGTGCTGCTGCCCGTGCAATGGATCGCGCGCGTGCTGGGCAAGACGGGCTTTGGCAGCGTCGCGGCCGGCGGCCTGCTGGCGATCCCCGGCATGATGTGTACCTGCTGCGCGGCGCCGGTCGTGGTCGGCCTGCGGCAGCGTCAGGCCTCGCCCGGCGGCGCGATCGCGTTCTGGCTCGGCAATTCGGTGCTCAATCCGGCGACGCTGGTCTTTATGGGTTTCGTGCTCGGCTGGAACTGGGCGGCCCTGCGTCTCGCACTCGGCGTGTTGATGGTGTTCGGTCTGGGCTATCTGGTGAACCGGCTGGTCACCCCGCAAGAGGCTCAGGCCGCCGACGGACAACTCGCGCAGCTTGCTGCCCAGCAGGAGCAGGCGCGCGGCAACCCCTTCGTGCGCTGGCTGAGCCTCTTTGCGCGCATGGCGCTGCGCCTGATCCCCGAATACCTCGTGCTGATCCTGCTGCTCGGCGCGGCGCGCGCGTGGCTGTTTCCGCATGCCGGCCCGGAGATCGCC
The DNA here is from genome assembly GCA_035948995.1 of Paraburkholderia sp. Taxonomy (GTDB): domain Bacteria; phylum Pseudomonadota; class Gammaproteobacteria; order Burkholderiales; family Burkholderiaceae; genus Paraburkholderia. The sequence continues at coordinate 11,612 of DASZIR010000148.1, forward strand.
AACCAGCTTGGCTGGATCGCGGCGCTCGCGGTTGCCGGGATGCTGTTTGTGATTCCGACCGCGGGCGAGGTGCCGATCATTCAGGCGATGCTGTCGCTCGGCGTGGGCGTGGGCCCCGCCGGCGCGCTGCTGATGACCTTGCCGCCGATCAGCGTGCCGTCGCTGGCGATGCTGGCGCGCTCGTTCCGGCCACGTGTGCTGACGGTCGTGGCGGCGTCGGTGGTTGTATTTGGGGTGGTAGCGGGAGGCCTCGCGGTCGCGCTCGGATTCTGAACCATGAACGGCGGCTGCGGCCCTGGCCGGTAAATCTCGCTGTCAGTTGTCGAATCACGACCTAAACTGGGGAACGGAGGTGTTCGGATCGAGCGGCTTTTGCGCCGAATGACGGTGCGACGCCCACCAGTGGTACGATTCAGCCCGAAAAAAGCACAAGCGGCATGGGCTTGGGCGACGTGCGCGTCCGCGACATGTGCGTCTGCGACATGCCGCACACACTCGAGCGATTGGACTCAGGAAATCGAATGGCGCAACAAAAAACAAATCCGAAACTTGAACAGGCGCTGACACGCGGGGACCTCGCGATCCGCCAGGCGAACTCCGCACGCGCAACCGCGCTGCTGCGCGCCCTGGGCAAGATGATCATCGACGCTTCGGCGACGATCGGCGTGGAAGCGTTCACGCTGATTCCCGATGGAGATCGCATTTACGATCCCGCCGAGGGCCTGTGGCCACAGGAACTGCTGGTGTCGCTCGATGGTCCGGTGGAAGAATCCGATCCTGACGAGGTGCGCACGGTGCGCCTGATTGCCGATGATCCGGGCACGCTGTTCCGCGTTGAATGGCAGCGCGCGGACGGCAAGATCGGGCGCCAGGAGGGCGGACCGTTCGCGACGGTTGCGTTCATCTCCGATGTCGATATTCCCTGGACGGATGACGAAGACTGATCCCGGAGGCGGCGCACAGGTGCCCCTGGAGGCCCGCCATGCGCATTAGCGCATCATCCGGCGCCGGAACAGCACCGCGGCGATGCAGAACGGTACCACCACATACGCGGCCAGCACGGCGATGTGCAGCGCTGCGTTGTCGATCGGCCTGCCGAGCATCGCGGGCCGGATCAGGTCCACGGCATGGGCGAGCGGCAACAACTGGGTGACGTGCTGCGCGACGGGCGGCAACTGCGCGATCGGAAAGAACACGCCGGAGAGCAGCAGCATCGGCGTGAGCGCCAGGGTCTGATAGAACATGAAGAAGTCGTAAGACGGGGCCAGCGCCGTCACGATCATCGCGACGCTGGCAAATGCGAGTCCAGTGAGCGCAATGACGGGCAGCGCCAGCAGCATGGACGGAAAGTTCGCGTAGCCGAGCCCGCCGGCCACCAGCATGATCGCCGCACCGGATAGCATCGCCTTGCTGCCCGCCCACATGACCTCGCCGAGCACGATATCGCCCAGCGTAAGCGGCGTGTGCATGATCGCTTCCCAGGTGCGCTGCACGTGCATGCGCGAAAAGCCCGAGTACATCGACTCGAAACTGGCCGACATCATCACGCTCGAGGCGACCGTGCCGGCGGCGAGAAACGAGATATACGACACGCCGTCGACGTGCCCAACCATCAGCCCCAGCCCAAAGCCCAGACCGAACAGATAGATCATCGGGTCGGCGAGGTTGCCGAACATCGACGCGAGCGCGAGCTTGCGCCACACCAGATAGTTGCGGCGCCACACGGCGATCCAGTTGACCGCGTTGGCGGGCAAGGCGGCGAAAGGCTCGCTCGCTGGGGCGCTCGGCGTGGCGGTGTCGTAAGTGCGTACGTCCATGGTGTGTAGGCTCTGGGGCTGGCTGTGTGGGGGCGCGGGCTCGTGCGTGCGCGCGTATTTGTGTTCGCGTTTGCGTACGCGTTTGTGTCCGCCTGGGCGTCAGTCCTGCATCTCGCGGCCGGTGAGTCGCAGGAACACGTCTTCGAGATTCGCCGGCCGGTGCAGATAGCGCAGATCGGAGCGCAGCTTGAGCCGTGCATGGACCGGCTCCGCATCGGTGACATAGCAGAACAGCGTCTCGCCGCTGATTTCAGTGCGCTCGGCAAATGGCGCCAGTTCGTCGCGCAACGCGAGCGGGTCCGGTCCGTAGATCTCGATCACGTCGCAGCCGATTTCCGAAGCGATCAGCTCATTCGGGCCGCCTTCCGCAATCTTGCGCCCTTCCTCGATGACACACAGCCGGTGGCAAAGCCGCTCGGCTTCTTCCATGAAGTGGGTGGTCAGCAGAATGGTCTTGCCGCGCGCGAGCAGCGAGCGCAATCGTTCCCAGATCAGGTGCCGCGCCTGCGGGTCGAGTCCCGTCGTGGGCTCATCCATGATCAGCACGTCGGGGTCGTTGACGAGCGCGCGGGCGAGCGTCAGGCGCCGCTTCATGCCGCCGGACAGCTCGCCCACACGCGCGTCGGCCTTGCTTTCAAGCCGCGCGAATTCGAGCAGCGACGGCACCATCGCGCGGGTTGCGGCCGCGCTCAGACCAAAGTAGCGGCCGAACACCAGCAGGTTTTCGCGCACCGTGAAGTCCGGATCGAGATTGTCGAACTGCGGCACGACGCCCACGCGCGCCCGTGCGAAACGGGCGCGCGTGGGAATCGGCTCGCCGCACAGGCGGATCGTGCCTGCGTTCGGGGCCGCAATGCCAAGCAGCATGCGCAGCGTAGTGGTCTTGCCGGCGCCGTTGGGGCCGAGCAGGCCGAAACACTCACCGGCGCGCACGTGGAACGACAGGCCGTCGACGACGGTTTTCTCGCCGTAGCGCTTATGGACTTGCAGGAATTCGATTGCGGCTTCAGACATGGGTCGAGGGGCGTTTCCGAAGGACGTGAAGGGCCGGTGCGGTTGCACAATGAGGTTGCCCATTCTAGGGCATCGGCGCAGCCGCGTCGGCGCCGGTGCACCGTCCGGGTGCGGGATATTGCGTTGCCGCATGCCGTGGAAAACAGTTCGGACGCACTTAGCGTTTTCCATCCCTTGCAACCGGAATTGCGGCGCACCATGATTGAAGTCAGGACCGCGATGGACGCGGTAGGGAGAACATCATGGCGAGCTACAAGAAAATCCTGCTGTGCTACGACGGCTCGCGCGAAGGCCGCAAGGCCCTGCGTTGCGGGGCGGATCTGGCGCTGGATCTGAAAGCGGAAACGCACCTGTTGTCGGTGGTCGACATGCGCTCGAGCATTGCCCAGAGCGCGGGTCTATTGACCGACGTGGCCTGCGGCAGCTTCGAAAAGACCGCCCGCGACATCCTGCAAGAGGGTGTCGACTGGCTCACCGAGCGTGGCGTGACCGCGCAAGGCCATTTCGCGTTCGGTCACCCGATCGACGAAATCGCCAGCCTGGCGAACGACCTGCACGTCGACCTCGTGGTGGTAGGCCACCGATGCCGCACGGGCCTGTCCCGCTGGTGGATGGGCGCGGGCAATACGCCCTTGCTCGACCGGGTCTCGTGCAGCATTCTGGTGGCGTGCTCGTCGGCTCAGGAGCAGCAAGAAGCTGCGGCCGCCTAGCCGTTCAGATCGACCGCAGCCAGCTTCCACGAAAACAGCCCATCACGACGCAAGATGGCCGAATAGCGCGTATCGCCGACACCGTGTTGATAGGTGACGACGAACTCGTTGATGCCGTGATAACCGGCGGTGGTCTGCGGCGGTTGCGGCGGTGTCTCGGCCTGAGGGGCAGGGGCTGGCGCCGCAGCGCCGGGCGTTGAGTCCGTCGGGGCAGCGGGCGCATTCGACGCCGTCGCTTGCGGCGCAGGTGGCCGGTCAGTCGGGTTGCCGCGCGGCGGCATGCCGTTCAGGAGTGCCGCGACGCCGTCCGGGGTGGCGTAGGCATCCACCATGGGCCCAATCAGCGCCGCTCCGATCATCGCCCCGATGGCGGCGAACGGATTGCCGCTGGCACGCACGCGCCGCGTCAGCAAACCGGCGATTTCTTCCTTCAGACTTTCGCGCAGCGCCGGGTAGTCGACGTACTCGTTGACCGTCGCTACATCGCGCGCATCAGCGGCGCGTTTGAGGCGGTCCAGTGCGAGATAAGGTGAGGCATAGCTGTACCCCAGCACAGCCACGATCGCAATCACAACCAGGGCGATGATCAGCGGCCGGGTAAAACCACGTTTTGCAGGTGTCGAAACAGCCATCGGGCGAAACTCTCGGTGATGTGTGATCTAACGTGGACCGCATCCGCGGGGAAACGATCCCGGCGGTGCTTCGCGATCCCTCACATAGATTGCCTCGATGACAGGAGCCGCGAGCCGCCTATCAGGCGATCCGCGCCCCGGATAAAACCGCGATGTTACTCGAACAGCGCGTTTTGCAGGCCGGCCCGTTCTTCGTCGATACAACGGTCGATCATCCGGCAGACCGCATCCACGGTGCCAACCATGATCAGACGCGAACGGCCGTGGTAGACCCGCACCGGCGCACGGCGTGCCGGTTCTGCCGTATTGAGCCCGGAATTCAGCGACACACGCGCGAAGGCCGGCAAGGCCGAAGGTAAGGTCGACGTGTGCGGCGCGGGCGCGTCGAACAACGAGGCAGTGGTGCCGGACGCCTCGATCGGTGCGCAAGGCACAAGACTGCGCAAATGGCGCAGACGACCGAACTGGCGGAAGGGCAGCAGGCGGGCAAGGCGTTCCATGAGTCTCTCCAGACAGTGTTCAGGGCAGGGTTCAGAATTCGGTGGGGCGGATCAGCCCCACCGCGATGCCTTCCAATGCGAATTCCGCACTGCCGGCCTGAACAAAAATGTTTTCGTAGTCGGGGTTCTCAGCGATCAGCTCAATACCGTTCGGCCGGCGCTTGAGACGCTTCACCGTCACGTCGTCGCCCAGCCGCGCCACGATGATCTGGCCGTCTTTTGCTTCGCTTTTCTTCTGCACGGCGAGCAGGTCACCGTCGAAGATGCCTGCGTCTCGCATGGACAGCCCGCGCACCTTCAGCAGGTAGTCCGGCCTGCTCGAGAAGAGCGCCGGGTCGCACACGTAGTGCTGCGAGATGTGTTCCTGGGCAAGGATCGGGCTACCGGCCGCAACCCGGCCAATTAACGGCAGCGACAGTTGCATCAGGCTGGCATGGGGCAGCGTGAACTGATGCGGCGCGTCGTCCTGACCGGCCAGCAGCCGGATGCCGCGCGACGCACCCGCCGCAATCTCGATCACCCCCTTGCGGGCGAGCGCACGCAAATGCTCTTCCGCCGAGTTGGCCGAGCGCAAGCCCAGTTCGGCGGCAATCTCCGCGCGGGTGGGCGGGAAGCCGGTGCGTTCGATTGCCCGGCGGATCAGATCGAAAACCTCTTGCTGTCGTGCGGTGAGTTTGGTCATAGCGCCACTGTATGGATAGACAGGTGACTGTATTTTTATACAGTATCGCGCGCATTTCAAGCTTTACTTTAAGTTCGTGGTCCAGGGTGTCGCTGCGGCGTCGTTTTGCGGCGTCTGAACAGCCGCTTTCGTGCCGCAACGCCCCGTCTGGCTGTCATTACCACTTTTGCGTATTAAAAAATGAAGAAACATTATTTTTAATGATGAAAGCCCTTCGATAGACTGGCCCCGAATCGCTGCAAATCGCTGGACACATACAAAGACACACGCTGTATCGACGAACCACAACGCGGAGAAGGTGGATGACCTATCGGGGCACGGGGCTGGCAGGCAAGACCAGGAAATTCATTGCGGTGCTGGCGCTGGGCGCCGCATCGGCGCTCGGTCTGGTAGGCCGGACGCAGGCAGCGGACACGACGCTGCTCAACGTGTCCTATGACCCGACGCGCGAGCTGTACCAGCAGATCAACCAGGCGTTCGGCAAGCAATGGAAGGCGCAGACGGGCGAGACCCTCACCTTCAGGCAGTCGCACGGCGGCTCGGGCGCGCAGGCGCGCTCGGTGCTCGACGGCCTGCAGGCTGACGTCGTGACGCTCGCGCTCGCCTACGACATCGACGCGCTGGCCAACAAGGGCCTCATCGACAGGAACTGGCAGAAGCGCCTGCCGGACAACGCGTCGCCGTACACGTCGACCATCGTGTTTCTGGTGCGCAAGGGCAACCCGAAGCACATCAAGGATTGGGACGACCTGATCAGGCCGGGCGTCTCGATTGTCACGCCGAACCCGAAGACCTCGGGTGGCGCGCGCTGGAACTATCTCGCCGCGTGGGCCTACGCCGAGCATCAGCCGGGCAGCAACGACCAGAAAGCCAAGGAATTCGTCTCGAAGCTCTATAAGAACGCCGGCGTGCTCGACTCGGGCGCGCGTGGCGCGACCACGAGCTTCGTGCAGCGCGGCATCGGCGACGTGCTGATCGCCTGGGAAAACGAAGCGTTCCTGTCGCTGAAGGAATTCGGCCCGGACAAGTTCGAGATCGTGGTGCCGTCGGTGAGCATTCTGGCCGAGCCGCCGGTGGCGGTAGTCGACAAGGTGGTGGACAGGCACGGCACGCGCAAGCAGGCCGAAGCGTATCTGAACTTCCTTTACAGCGAGCAGGGTCAGGAGATTGCGGCCGAGAACTTCTACCGTCCGCGTTCGGACAAGGTGCCGGCCGCGCTGACGGCAAAGTTTCCGAAGCTGAAGCTGTACACGGTGGACGACTCCTTCGGCGGCTGGACGAACGCGCAGAAAACGCACTTTGCGGACGGCGGCGTGTTCGATTCGATCTACTCGCCGCAGTGAGGCGAACCGGGCGCGCGCAACGCGCAGCACAGCGCAGCAAGGCGTAGTCAGGCGCGCCCCGTGGGGCGCGCTTTTTGGTCACGCATTGGTCCCGTATTGGGCCACCTATTGGGTCACGCATTGGGTCACGCATTTGGCCCGCGTATTTGGCCCATGCATTTAGCCCGACCGGCCGGCCAAGGTTTAACCCTGAAAGAGCATCCTGCATGACGACGTTGACCTTCCGCAAGCCAAGCGCCTTGCCCGGCTTCGGCCTGACGCTCGGCATCACCGTGGCGTATCTGAGCCTCGTGGTGCTGATTCCGCTCGCGGCCACCTTTCTGAAGACGGCCTCGTTCGACTGGACCCAGTTCGTCCGCGCCGTGACCTCGCCGCGCGTGCTGGCGTCCTACCGGCTGACGTTTTTCGCCGCGCTCGGCGGCGCACTCATCAACGCGGTGTTCGGCTTTCTCGTCGCGTGGGTGCTGGTGCGCTACAGGTTTCCGTTCAAGCGCCTGGTCGACGCGGTCGTCGATCTGCCGTTTGCGCTGCCCACCTCGGTGGCCGGCATTTCGCTCGCGGCGGTGTATGCCGGCAATGGCTGGATCGGCCAGTTTCTCGAACCGCTCGGCATCAAGATCGCCTTTACGCCGGCCGGGGTGCTGGTCGCGCTGACCTTTATCGGCTTGCCGTTTGTGGTGCGCACCGTGCAGCCGGTGCTCGAAGAGTTCGAGCGCGAGCAGGAGGAGGCCGCCGCATGCCTTGGCGCCTCGCGCTGGCTGACGTTTCGCCGGGTCGTGCTGCCCGCCGTGTTGCCGGCGCTATTGACCGGCTTCGCACTGGCCTTCGCGCGCGCGCTCGGCGAATACGGTTCGGTGATCTTCATCGCCGGCAATGTGCCGATGAAATCGGAGATCACGTCGCTCCTGATCATCACCAAGCTTGAACAGTACGACTACGCCGGCGCGACGGCACTGGCGGTGGTGATGCTGGTCGTGTCGTTCCTGATGCTGCTGCTGATCAACACGCTGCAGTGGTATCTGCAACGCCGCACGCGGCGCGGTGCCGCGGCGCCGGCGTTGCCCGCAGCAACCGCGGCAACGGCCTCGACGGCCGTATCAGGAGGTGCGCAATGAGCCACGATTCCGCTGCTTTGCCGCCAGTGGCGCGCGCCGCCTCGAACGCGCCACGCCGGGCTGATCCGGTGACCGAGCCGCGCCTCGTGCGCTGGGTGCTGACGGGCATCGCGCTGCTGTTTCTCGCGCTGTTTCTGGTGGTCCCGCTTGTCGCGGTGTTTTATCAGGCCTTGAGCAAGGGCATCGGCTTTTACCTTGACGCGCTCATCGATCCCGATGCCGTGTCCGCGATCAAGCTGACGCTGCTGACCGCGGCGATTGCCGTGCCGCTGAACCTGGTGTTCGGGCTGGCCGCTTCGTGGTGTATCGCGAAGTTCGAATTCAAGGGGAAGGCGCTGCTGACGACGCTGATCGATCTGCCGTTTTCGGTGTCGCCGGTGGTCTCCGGTCTCGTGTACGTGCTGCTGTTCGGTGCGCAAGGCTGGTTCGGCCCGTGGCTGCAGGATCACAACGTGCAGATCATCTTCGCGGTGCCGGGTATCGTGCTCGCGACGATCTTCGTGACGTTCCCGTTCGTTGCGCGCGAGCTGATTCCGCTGATGCAGGCGCAGGGTAACGACGAAGAAGAGGCCGCTCACGTGCTCGGTGCTTCGGGGTGGCAGACCTTTCGCCGCGTGACGTTGCCGAACGTCAGGTGGGGCCTGCTGTATGGCGTGATTCTGTGTAACGCGCGGGCGATGGGCGAGTTTGGCGCGGTCTCGGTGGTGTCGGGCCATATTCGCGGGCAGACCGACACGATTCCGCTGCACGTGGAAATTCTCTACAACGAATATAACTTCTCGGCGGCGTTTGCCGTAGCGTCATTACTCGCGCTGCTGGCGCTCGTGACGCTGGGCCTGAAGCTGCTCGCCGAGCGTCACCTGTCAGCAGAACTGGCGGCCGCGCGCGACGTACCCGCGCACGCCGGCCCTGTCACCGCGCAGTCGCCAGCGGCGCTCACGCCGACGCAGCACCCGGTTCAGTAAGGAGAGTCGTAAATGGGTATCACCGTTCGTAACCTGCAAAAGCGCTTTGGCGATTTCACCGCGCTCGACAACGTCTCGCTCGACTTTCCGCCGGGCGAACTCGTGGCGCTGCTCGGGCCGTCGGGTTGTGGCAAGACGACGCTGTTGCGGGTGATCGCCGGCCTCGAATATGCAGACTCGGGTCAGGTTGTGCTACAAGGGCAGGATGTCGCGACCGTCGGCGCGCGAGAGCGCCAGGTCGGCTTCGTGTTCCAGCATTACGCCTTGTTCCGTCATATGACGGTGTTCGAAAACGTCGCCTTCGGCCTGCGTGTCAAGCCACGCAAGGAACGCCCGTCGGAGGCGGTGATTCGCGAGAAGGTGCATGAGCTGCTGAAGCTGGTGCAGCTCGACTGGCTGGCGCAACGCTATCCGTCGGAACTGTCGGGCGGTCAGCGTCAGCGGATCGCACTGGCGCGCGCGCTCGCCGTCGAGCCGAAAGTGTTGCTGCTCGACGAACCGTTCGGCGCGCTCGACGCGAAGGTCCGCAAGGAACTGCGTAGCTGGCTGCGTCGTCTGCACGACGATCTGCATATCTCGACGATCTTCGTCACGCACGATCAGGAAGAAGCGCTCGAAGTGGCCGACCGCATCGTCGTATTGAATCGCGGCCACGTGGAGCAGGTGGGCAGCCCGCAGGACGTGTACGATCATCCGCAGACTTCGTTTGTCTACGAGTTTCTCGGCGCCGCCAACCGGCTGCACGGCAAGGTCGGTCAAAACGGCTTTGTGGTGGACGGTGCCGCGCTGCCGGTCGCGGCTAGTGCGGGCTTCGAAGGGCCTGCGTTCGCGTATGTGCGTCCGCACGACCTGCAGCTTTATCCGCAGGCAGCGGGCCATCGCGACGGCATCGTTGTCGACGTGCGGCGGGTCGTGACGCTCGGCGGCTCGGTGCGCGTCGAGCTTGCCGGGAGCGCAGGCAACGTGCTCGAAGCGGAACTGGATCGCGAAGCGTGGCGTGCACTGCAACTGGCCGTCGGCGACGGCGTGACCGCCGTGCCGCGCGCGCTGCGCGTCTTTCCCGCGCATTGAGGCAATCCGGTCTAACGACTATCGATAACCTAACTCTGGCCGAACCCGAGACATACAGGTCAACCACCCCGCACTGAAGTACGGGGCTTGTTCAGGCAACTGGGCATGCCCGGGGTTGACCAGGGGGAGCGGTAATCAACCCGCTACGTTGTAACGAAGTGAGCAGACCCACCGCCGCGTGCTTCACTCAGCGCGGCGCTCTGGAAGCGGTGGCTGCAGACACGGTCCGGGTAACCACGAAACGGGCCATC
>DASZIR010000149.1:0-7929 GCA_035948995.1 Paraburkholderia sp.
CATTCTTCCGATCCCGCCGTGGCGGACCTGCGCGGCGGTTTTACGTCGACGCGCTTTGTGCTCGTCGAGCCCAGCCATCCCGGCAACGTCGGCGCCGCGGCGCGCGCGTTGAAAACCATGGGTTTCTCGCGCCTCGTACTGGTGTCGCCACGTGTGCCGCACGTGCAAAGCGATCCGGAAGCCATCGCCATGGCGAGCGGCGCTGACGACGTGCTGGCGTCCGCGCACGTCGTACCGACGCTTGCCGATGCGTTGAGCGGCGTGCATTGGTCGATTGCACTGACCGCCCGGCTGCGCGAATACGGGCCGCCGCAATGGACGCCGCGTGCCGCGGCGGGCGCCGCGCGCGAGCAGGCAATACATGGCGAGATCGCGCTGGTGTTCGGCAACGAGCGCACGGGCCTGTCGAACGAGGATGTCGAGCGCTGCAGCGCGCTCGCGCATATTCCGGCCAATCCCGCCTACAGTTCGCTCAATCTTGCGCAGGCCGTGCAGGTGTTGGCGTATGAATTGCGCACGGCGTATCTGTCCGCGGGCGAGGCAACGGCTGCAGCATCCGCGGTGGCTCAAGCGGTCGCCGGGCAGGGCGAGCCGGTCGGCACGCGGGCGGCAAGCGACGAAATCGAAAGCATGTACGCTCATCTGGAAAGCGCGCTGGTCGCGCTCGAGTTTCTCGATCCGGCCAATCCGAAGAAATTGATGTCCCGCTTGCGGCGCCTGTTCGCACGTTCCGGTCTGGAGCGCGAGGAAGTGAATATCGTGCGCGGCATCGCCAAGCATATTCTGCTGAAGACCAAACCGCCGGGCGACGACGCGTCCTAAGGGCTGCGTGCCCATTAATCTACGACCTTGCCGGCAGCGTGGGCTTCCGGCAGGTTTCGCGCAATCGCCCTACAATCGCTCGAAACGTTCTAAGCAAAGCTGCCGATCTGCAATGCGGCAAGCATCCGTCGTGCGTGGTGTTTCTCGCAGGCGGTCTTTTCCCCCACAACCTAGTCCCTGCCATGTTCACGAGACTCCGCGAAGACATCGCCACGATCCGCGAGCGCGACCCCGCCGCCCGCAGCGCCTGGGAAGTCCTCACGTGTTATCCGGGGCTGCACGCGCTGGTGCTGCACCGGCTCGCGCATGCCTGCTGGCGCGCGAGGCGCCGCTGGCTCGCGCGCTTCGTGTCGCAGCTTGGGCGTTTTCTGACCGGTATCGAGATTCACCCCGGCGCGACCGTCGGCCGCCGCGTGTTTATTGATCACGGCATGGGCGTCGTGGTCGGCGAAACGGCCGAGATTGGCGACGACTGCACGATCTATCAGGGCGTCACGCTTGGCGGTACCTCGCTCACGCGCGGCGCGAAGCGGCACCCGACGCTCGAGCGCGGCGTGATCGTCGGTGCGGGCGCGAAAGTGTTGGGCGGCTTTACGATCGGCGCGGAAGCGAAGATCGGCTCGAATGCGGTGGTCGTCAAGCCGGTGCCGGCGGGCGGCACGGCGGTGGGCAATCCGGCGCGTGTGATCGTGCCGGCGGCAGCGCCTGCCACCGCCTCCGCGGCCGGCTCCGGGGGCGATGGGAAACCCGCGTCCGGGCGTGCCGCGTTCTGCGCCTACGGCATTACGCCGAATGCGGACGATCCGGTGTCGCTGGCGATCCACGGGCTCATCGATCACGCGGCCACGCAGTCGCAGCGCATCGACGAGATCGTCGCTGCGCTCGAGCGGCTAGGCGCGAGTCTGGAGGCCCTGCAGGGTGCGGATGCCGCGATACTCGATTTGCGCCGCCTGTCGGCGGCAATCGAGGGCAAGGTGGATGGGGTGGCGGCTGAGCGCTGAGCCGGCGCCGCGATTCGGCGGCGTAGCCCTTAATTGACCCTTTGGTATTGACGTGCGGATCGCCGCCAGGTCACCCGAGACGCGCGGCAACGTTTCGCCGTACCGCCAGTGACGCAGCGCTTCAATGGTCCAGGCGTGGTCCAGGCGCGGTCCGGGTGTGGTCCCAAGCCCCTCAATCCAGCGGCAACGCCCTTAACCCCTCGGCATCGACGCGCAGATAGCCGCCACGCCGCTCGCCGTGATCGAGATCCCAGTCGGGCAACACCCAGCGCGTGCCGCCGGGTTCGCGATGCCGCGCCGGCCGGTGCGTGTGACCGTGCACGATGATCGTCGTCCCGGTCTTCTTGAACAACGCGGCCACACCTTTGCTCGTCACATCATATTTAGGCGAGACCGGCCGCGAACGGCCTTCCTGACTTGCCGAGCGCATCCGTTCGGCCAGCGCTTGCCGCCATTTGAACGGCCAGGCGAGAAACAGCATTTGCGCGAAGCGGCAGCGCGCGAATCGGCGAAACCGCAGGTAGGCGCGGTCCTGCGTGCAGAGCGCGTCGCCATGCGCAAGCGTGATACGCACACCGAACGCGGTGATCACGAACGGATCGGGCAGCCAGATCGCCCCGGCCGCCTTCATGAAGCGCTTGCCGAGCAGGAAATCGCGGTTGCCGTGCATGATGTAGAGCGCGATGCCGCGCTCGGACAGCGTGTGCATCAGCGCGGCCATGCGGGCGACGAACGGCTCGCGGAGCATGTCGTCGCCAATCCAGTATTCGAACAGATCGCCGAGAATGAAAATGGAATCGGCCGCTTCAGCCGTGACGCGGATGAAGTGTTCGAACGCGGCGACCGTGCGCGGGATCGCCTCGCTCAGATGCAGATCCGAGATGAAAAAAAACGGGCGTGCGCCGTGCGGGCGTTTGCCCTCGCCAGGCACGCCCGCGGCGACGCTTCGCAGCGGCGTTTCTTGCAGCATTGAAGAGTGCCTGATTTCAGTTGCAGTCTGTGCTTTGCCCGGTTTCGAGCCGTGCGTCTGGTTTCGCGCGCACAGTTGCCTGCGCGCAGTTACGTAAACTCAGTTACGTACGCTTATTCGACGACGACCGCTTTCTCGATGATTACGTCGTCGGCCGGCACGTCCTGATGGAAGCCCTTCGAACCCGTCTTCACCTTCTTGATCTTTTCGACCACGTCCATGCCTTCGACCACCTTGCCGAACACGGCGTAACCCCAGCCTTGCGGCGTCGGCGACGAGTGGTTCAGGAAGTCGTTGTCGTTGACGTTGATGAAGAATTGCGCGGTCGCCGAATGCGGATCGTTCGTGCGTGCCATCGCGATCGAGCCGTTGACGTTCTTCAGGCCGTTGTTCGCTTCGTTGGTGATCGGCGCTTGCGTCGGCTTCTGCGTCATGCCGGGTTCGAAACCGCCGCCCTGAATCATGAAGCCGTCGATCACGCGGTGGAACACCGTGTTGTCGTAGTGACCGGCCTTCACGTAGTTGAGGAAGTTCTCAACCGACTTCGGTGCCTTTTCGGCGTCCAGTTCGAGTTTGATGACGCCGTGATTCGTGTGCAGTTCGACCATGATGGAATCCTTTGATGAACAGGTGGGTGGAAGACGCGGCGCATCGCATGATGCGGATGGGGCCGCGCCGGGGCATCGGTTGTGCCAGGCCGGCGATCGACTGCATCGCCGGCCGAGGTGCTGGTTTGCTCGCTACCTGATCGCTGTTCGATCTCGGCCTGATAGCAGCCTGATCTGAGCCAGATCGTTTAGCGGATCAATTATTACTTGCTGACTACGGTAGCCGACTCGATCACGATCGGCGTTTGCGGGACGTCGGCCATCTGGCCGCGCGTGGTGGTCGGCGTACCTTCGATCTTCTTCACGACGTCCATGCCGGAGGTCACCTTGCCGAACACGGCGTAACCATTGCCGTCCTGGCCCGGGTAATCGAGGCCGGCGTTATCTGCCGTGTTGATGAAGAATTGCGCGGTGGCCGAATCCGGATCGCTCGTGCGTGCCATGGCGATCGCGCCGGTGACGTTCTTCAGGCCGTTACGGCTCTCGAGCTGGATCGGCGCGCGCGTCGGCTTTTCTGCGTAGCTCTGCGTAAAGCCACCGCCCTGAATCATGAAGCCGGGAATCACGCGATGGAAAATCGTGCCGCTGTACTGGCCGGATTTCACATAGTCGAGGAAATTCGCCACTGTCTTCGGTGCCTTTTCAGGGTACAGCTCGACACGGATATCACCGTCCGTGGTCTTGAAGAGGACGGACGGATGCGCAGCTTGCGGCGCCGACTGGGCAAAGGCGGGCGCGTTCGCGATCAGGGCGGCGCTGCCGAGCGCCAACATCAACCATTTCATGAAGATCCTCAGAGTGGAAAAAAGCGTTGGCGATGAATGTGCCTGGAATGGGCTTATGGTGCTTACTGCGACGGCGCCATGTAAGGCGGCATCGCCAGCGAGCCGTTCGGGCCGCCGAACTGGAAGCTCGGCGATTCCGTCATGTTCGAGGTGGCGCGGTTCGTGTAGGCGTCGGGCGCGGCCACTTTCTTGACCGGTTTGGTGCCAGGCGGCGGCGAAACGATCTTCTGGATGTCGGCGAGGCGCTGTTGCGTCGTGCCGCTCGCCTGGCCCAGGCTCTGCGCACGCTGGTACGCGGAGGCAGCAAGGCGCAGATACAGGTCGCCGAGATTTTCGTAGGCAAGACCGTAGTTGGGGTTCGCCTTCGTCGCGGTTTCCAGAGCCTCGCGCGCTTCCGTGTAACGGCCGTGCTTCGCGTACAGCGCAGCGAGGTTGTTGTACGGCTCCGGCAGTTCCGGGTAGGTTTGCGTCAGCGCGAGGAAGGCATTGATGGCTTCGTCGTCGCGATTCAGGTGAGCCAGCACGGTGGCACGCTTGAACTGCGCCTGCGCATCGCGCGGATTGGCGGCGATGCGCGCGTCGAGTTGGGTCAGCGCGGCGTTCCAGTTTTTCTGCGCAATCGAGGCGTCGATTTCCGGGGTGCCGTCGCGCACGGCCGGGCCTGCTGCCAGCCCGGGACCTTTCTGCGCATACGCAGGGGCGCCCGGCAATAGCATGACGGCGAGGCCGCACAGGGCCGTCGCGGCGAGGGTCGCGGCGCTTCGCGCGCGGCCGCTGGAAGGTTTCATAGGCTCAGGTCTGGATGTTATACTCCGACCCATTCTAACAAAAGGTCTGCGCGTTCCGTTGAACCACAGACTGTCTTTTCGCCACTCGTGGTCGTCTCCGCCTTGATCGCAGCCTGACCGCCGCACCAGGTGCGCCGGTTTGCTGCTGGATGTGCCATGCCGCCGTATGCACTCGCCGGGGTAGGGCACGCACGAAACACATTGCGGATTTCTTTCGGCCCACGCATCGTCTCTATGGAATCACTGCGCATCTACAACACGCTCGCGCGTGACAAGCAAACTTTCGTGCCGCTGCAAGAAGGCGTCGTACGGATGTACGTCTGCGGGATGACGGTGTATGACTATTGTCATATCGGCCATGCGCGGGTGATGGTCGTGTTCGATATCGTGCAGCGGTGGCTGCGCACGCTCGGTTACAACGTGACCTATGTACGTAACATTACCGATATCGACGACAAGATCATCCGCCGCGCGGTCGAGAACGGCGAAACCATCAAGTCGCTGACCGATCGTTTCATCAAGGCGCTGCATGAAGATGCGGACGCGCTCGGCATCGAGCGGCCCGATCTCGAACCGCGCGCCACGGACTTCATTCCGCAAATGCTCGGCATGATCGAGAAACTGGAAGCCAACGGCTATGCATATCAGGCAAGCGATGGCGACGTGAATTACGCGGTGCGCAAATTTTCTGGCTACGGCAAGCTGTCGGGCAAGTCGCTCGAAGATCTGCGCGCGGGCGAGCGCGTGGCGGCCAACGATGCGAAGCAGGATCCGCTCGATTTTGTCTTGTGGAAACAGGCCAAGCCCGACGAGCCCGCCGACACCGGCTGGGATTCGAGATATGGGCGCGGCCGTCCAGGTTGGCACATTGAATGCTCGGCCATGGGCTGCACCTTGCTCGGCGAACATTTCGACATTCATGGCGGCGGCCAGGACCTGCAGTTTCCGCACCATGAAAACGAAATCGCGCAAAGCGAAGGCGCGACAGGTCAAACGTTTGTCAATTACTGGATGCACAACGGCTACGTTCAGATCGACAATGAGAAGATGTCGAAGTCGCTCGGCAACTTCTTTACGATCCGCGAAGTGCTGGCGCAGTACGATGCGGAAGTGGTGCGCTTTTTCATTGCGCGTGCGCACTACCGTTCGCCGCTGAACTATAGCGATACGCATATCGACGACGCGCGCAACGCGCTTACGCGTTTGTACACGTCGCTGAAAGACGTCACGCCGGACGGCGCCGAACTCGACTGGAACGAAGCGCACGCGCAACGTTTCCAGGCGGCAATGAACGACGACTTCAACACCCCGGTCGCGGTGTCGGTGTTGTTTGAGCTGGCAAGTGAGGTAAACCGCACGCGCGATGCCGCGCTGGCCCGACAACTGCGTGCGCTTGCGCGCATCATCGGACTGCTCGGCCGTGAGCCGCGTGCGTTCCTGCAGCAGGCCGCGGGCAGCGCGAGTGAAGGCGCGCTCGACACCGCCGCAATCGAAGCAAAGATCGCAGCGCGCGTGGCGGCCAAGCAGGCGAAGGACTATGCGGCAGCAGACCGGATTCGGGCCGAATTGCTCGAAGCCGGCGTTGCACTTGAAGACAAACCCGGCGGGTTGACCGAGTGGCGGCGCGTGTGAGCGCACCTCGTACTTCCCTTTGATCGACTCGCCAGGCAGGAGGCAGGATGGCAACGGCCACGAAGACGCCGGCTAAACGGGCCGCGTCTCAAACACGCGCGGCAGCCGCAGTGAAATCGACCCGCGCGCGCAGCGGCAGCGCTGCGAAAGCGGCGTCCGGCATCGCGAAGGCGGCCGGCAAGACAGGCAGTACCGCAAAGAAGGCACCGGCCAAGCGCGCGCTCAACGGTGCCGGTGCGCACGCTTCGAAGGTTGAGACGCTTGCAAAGGCACCGCGCTCGCCGCGCGGCAAAACGCATGGCGGCAATGGCGCCGTGCCGGCCGAACTCGCGGACGACGTGCAGGAACTCGCCCGCGACGCACTGCATGACGGCGAGCTCGTGCGCAAATCGCGTGCATTGGACGACGCCGAAATCGCCGTGCCGGTGCAAGTCGGCGGCCTGACTCCGGAAGTCACGCGTCCTGCGTACTGGGACAAGGCATGCGCTGACCTCGTCAAGCGCGACCGCATCCTCAAGAAACTGATTCCGAAATTCGGCCCCGTGCACCTGATGAGCCGCGGCGACCCGTTCGTCACGCTGGCGCGCTCGGTGGTGGGGCAGCAGATTTCGGTGGCCTCGGCGCAGGCGGCGTGGCAGCGCGTCGAAGGCGCCTGCCCGAAGCTCGTGCCGCAGCAGTTCATCAAGCTCGGTCAAGACAGGCTGATGGCGTGCGGGCTGTCGAGGCGCAAGGCCGAATACATCCTGGATCTGGCCGATCACTTTGTGTCCGGCGCCTTGCACGTCGGCAAGTGGACCTCGATGGAAGACGAGGCTGTGATTGCCGAGCTCACGCAGATCCGCGGCATCGGCCGCTGGACCGCGGAGATGTTCCTGATCTTCAATCTGTCGCGCCCGGATGTCCTGCCGCTCGACGATCTCGGCCTGATCCGCGCGATCAGCATCAATTATTTCAGCGGCGAGCCGGTCACGCGCAGCGAAGCGCGCGAGGTCGCCGCGAACTGGGAGCCGTGGCGCACGGTCGCGACCTGGTATATGTGGCGTAGTCTGGATCCGTTGCCGGTCGACTACTGATGTGATGCTTTCCAGAAACTATCGATTTTCGTGGGTCGATAGTTTCGAGGTAGTTTTGACATCGGCGGTCGCGGTTAGAATACGCGCTGCCGGTAAGTCCAAGGATTAAAACCAATGAAGACCACCTTTCTGGATTTCGAACAGCCGATCGCTGAACTCGAAGCGAAGATCGAAGAATTGCGCTTCGTGCAGGACGATTCGGCCGTCGATATTTCGGAAGAAATCGAGCGGCTGTCCAAGAAGAGTCAAC
>DASZIR010000150.1:0-5150 GCA_035948995.1 Paraburkholderia sp.
GGACAGTGCGCACAGCAAGTCGATTTCCGCGAAGAATTCGAGGTAATCGCCCTTCTTGGCCGGGCATGCCTTCATGAAGTATTTGTCTTCGAGATTCAGCCCGGTGCACTGGAATACGTTCAGCACGTCGTGCACGTCGTACTCGGTCAAGCCATACGGCGCGATTGCCCGTGTCAGATTGGAGTGGCAATGGAAATGGAAATCCTCGCCCGTCAGCATCCGGTTCACGTAGGGATCGCACCGCGTGCCGAGCAGGTCGTGCACGCGGCCGCCATGTTCGTCGACGCCGTAGTCGGCGAGGCTGTCGTCGGTGATCGTCACCATTGGCCGGAGGAACGGCAGCGTCGACCACAGCCGGTCGAACGTGCTGACGTGTGCCTGTTGCAACTGCCGCGTGCGCGAGGCCCACATGCGCTCGCGCGGGTTGTGCAGGTTCCACATGTTCAGGTCGGCAACCTGCGGACCTTCGATCGTGACGATACGGAACACGTGACCGGCCGGCACGGTCCACGCCTGGCCCGACCGGATCGGCACGACGATCGATTCGACCAGCGTACGGGTGTCGTGTTCGGAGGCAATGCGTTGATAGAACGCTTTGTCGGGGTCGAGCGCGGAACCCTTGGTGGACTGATAGGCTGCAGGGTAATTCAACATGATGAAGGCTCCTTCATAAGACACGCGGGCAGATTGCGCTTAAGGCGCGCCGTGGCCCACGTCGGCAGTGGCCGTTGATAAGTGAATGAGGGTGAGATGACTCAAAGATAGTCGAGCAACGCGTGTTCCGATTGCTTCAGGTAATCGGCGAGGGCGGCGCTTGCCTCGGCGGTGCGGCCGCTCGCGATCAGCTCGAGAATCTGCTGATCCTTCGCGATCCAGGGCCGCTGGAAGCGCCGTTCGTCGGGCGCGAATGCGAACACCAGACGCAGTTGCGCCAGAATCGTCGTGAAGAATGTATCGAACAGCGGACTGCCGAGCAATTGCACGATGCGCCGGTGAAACAGCAGGCTGTACGTGCCGACAGTGCGCCAGTCACCTTCATCCGCTGCCGCTTGTGCGCGCACGACTGCCTCGCGCATCGCAGCGATTTCGTCCTCTTCGATAGGGTCCTCCCGCAACAGGGCTTGCAGTTCGAGCGTGCGCCGTACCCGATAGATGTCGCGTACATCATGGCGGGTGAGCGTGCGCACGATCACGCCGCGATGCCGGTAATGCACGGCAAGCCCCTCGCGGCACAACAGGCGCAGCGCCTCGCGCAGTGTGTTGCGCGAAACGTCGTGTGCCTGGGTGAGGTCGTTCTCGACGAGCGCGGTGCCGGGCGGCAATTTGCCTGCGATGATCTCGTCGCGGATCGTCGACAGGATCCGGTCCGTGACCGATTGCTCGGGTTCCTGGCCGGTAAGGCTAGCGACAGTCGGGGGAGAGGTAGGCATTCGGGGCTTTACGCAATATGGACGTCTTTAAGAAAGCTGGCGATGCGCGATGTCTTGTCGAGCGCTGCCAGTTCATACGGAGGGGCATCGCTCACGATCGTGCCCGCTTCCATGAACACGATACGGTCTGAAATACGGAATGCGAAGTTGATTTCGTGCGTGACGATGATCATGGTCATGCCTTCCCTGGCAAGTTCCTCGATAACCTTGAGTACTTCGTTGACC
This sequence comes from Paraburkholderia sp., assembly GCA_035948995.1. GTDB lineage: Bacteria > Pseudomonadota > Gammaproteobacteria > Burkholderiales > Burkholderiaceae > Paraburkholderia. The sequence continues at coordinate 1,656 of DASZIR010000150.1, forward strand.
AGTTCGGGATCGAGCGCCGAGGTGGGTTCGTCGAACAGCACGATTGACGGCCGCATCGCCAGCGCCCGCGCAATGGCCACGCGCTGCTGCTGCCCGCCGGAGAGCTGATGCGGATACTTATGTGCGTGCGCAGCCATGCCTACCTTTGCCAGCAACTGCATACCGGATTCGTCAAGCGCGGCCCCGTTCAGGCGGCCATGATAGCGTGGCGCAAGCGTCACATTTTGCAGCACCGTCTTGTGCGGAAACAGGTTGAAGCTCTGGAACACCATGCCGATATCGAGGATACCGCGCATGTACTGTGCGTGCGGCACCTTGCCATGGCCGCCACGTGGCGGCCACAGGAACGCCTGGTCGTGCAGGTGGACTTCGCCGCCGTCGAGCGTCTCGAGGCCGTTCAGCGTGCGGATCAGCGAGGTCTTGCCGGAGCCCGACGGACCGATGATCGACACCACCTCGCCTGCGCGCACCGTCAGGTCGATACCCTTTAGCACTTCGTGATCGCCGTAACGCTTGCGGATCCCAACGGCCTCCAGGGCGCGTGCGGTGTTGCTGGCCCGCGCCAGCGCCGTTCGCGCCGCCTCTGCCGCCTGCGCAGGTCGCGGCGCTTCCAGCGGAAAGGCGGTGCCAGCCTGCCTGCGACGCGTGACGTCAAGGTGTTTCTCGAGCAGCTTCAACGCATGGCCGAACACGGTAACGATCAGCACATAGTAGAACGATACGGCCAGCATTGTCTCGAGCACCTTGAAGTTCTGCGTGTAGAGGCGCTCGCCGACCAGCAGGATTTCCGCGAGCGAGATGACGGACACGAGCGACGTCAGTTTGACGATCGTAATGTACTCATTGATGAGCGCGGGCAACGCCACCCGGAACGCCTGCGGCAGCACGATCAACCGTTGCAGGCCAACGAAGCGGAGGCCGAGTGCCTTGCCCGCTTCGAGCTGGCCCTTGTTGAGCGACAGCAGGCCGCCGCGATGGATCTCGGCGATATAGGCCGCTTCGCTGATCGATAGCGCGAGCAGGCCGGCCCAGAACGGATCCGATAACAGGGCGCCCGTCCAGGGCAACACCTGCGGCAGGTTATAGACGAAGATCAGCAGCACCAGCAGCGGAAGGCTGCGAAACAGCCAGATATAGGTGCTGCACGCCACGCGTAGCGGCACGAACATGGACTGTTTGCCGAGCGCGAGCGCGAAACCCGCGGCGATGCCGATCAGCCACGTCGCTGCGCTCAGTTCGACCACGAGCCAGGTGGCCTTCCAGAAAGCGGCGTCGAACAACAGCGAAGCCGTGTAGTGCCAGTCGAATACCATGTGCTCCCCCTGACGGCATGCAGCCGCGAGGGCGCGGGCAAGTGCCCGGCCTCAGGCTGCGCGCGCGACGTTGCGTTAGTTCTGCGCCGTACCGAGCGCCTCGGCAATGTCGTTGCCGGTCGGCTCGGCGACGTTGTACTGCCTGAGCAGGGCCTGGTATTCGCCGGCCTGCTTCATCGACGCAAACGCGCTCTTCAACTGGGCGAGCAGCGCGTCATTGCCTTTCTTGATTCCGAGGCCGATGACGACCGGATAGAGCGGGGTGGTCGACGTAATCGCCACGCGTCCGCCGAGCTTGTTGACCGTCATCTGCGCGACGGCGGAGTCTTCGAACTGCGCGTCGACAGCGTGCGACAGGACGGCCTGGGCCGCTTCCGGCGAAGTCTCGAACTCGCGCACATCGATCGCACCGCGGCCGGCCGGAGCACAAACCCGTTTCGACACATCGTTGAGTTTCGGAATCCACGAAGCGCCCTTGATCGAGCTCACGCGCTTGCCGCACAGGTCCTCGGGCGTCCTGGGTGCGAAACCCGAATGGCTCAAGGCGAGCAGCGACCCGCCGGTTTTCAGGTAGGGCACGAAGTCGATCTGTTTGGCGCGTTCCGGCGTCACATAGAGCGCCGAGGCGATCACATCGAAGCGGTTCGCGTTGACGCCGAGGATGAGATTGGCGAAGCGCGTATCCACGAAGCCCGGCTTGAGTTTCAGATGCGCCGCGAGCTTGCTCATGAAGGCGGGGTCGAAGCCGCTCGGGTCGGCGCCCTCCAGATAGTCGTACGGCGGATAGGTCAGGTCCGCACCGACGGTCAACGCGCCGGGCGTGACAGTCGGGGTGCTCGCGGCTGCAAAGGCGTGGGTAGCCGCGCATACGGCACCGGTGGCTGCAGCGATTTTCGCCAGTTTCAGCAGGGCGTTCAGCAAAGGATTGAGGCAAAGATGGGCTTTCATGGGCTCTCACTCGTCCGTGTGGTGACAATATACATTGTTGAACAATTAAAAATAAATTGTTCAACAATAAAAGTGCCGACACGCAAACCTCGTGCCAATGCGGTAGGCAAGCGTCGCCGAGCAGCGCCGAACCGTTGACGGCGTGGCGCTCGCGACATGCGAGGGGGGGGACGAGGTCGGCTGACGGCTGGCCCTGAGCACCATTTCCGTGCTCAGGGAGATGTGGGAGGAGGCAAGAAGTGGCGGCGGTGAATCGAAACCGTGCGTGTGCCGGCCGTGCCGCGCGGCGCGGCCGTTACGAAATCAACTCCAGCGTCCTGATCGAATTGCTGATGCCGCGCGCGCAATCGATTACCGCCGGCGCAAGCCGCTCCTGCGCCTCGGCCATCGTCCAGCGGCTGGTCGGCGCGACGACGTGCACTGCCGCGACCGGCCTTCTCTGGCTGTCGATCACCGGCGCCGCGATCGTCATGTCGCCGATGAACAACTCTTCACGGTTGGTCGCGTAGCCGTTGCGCTGCGCCTCGGCGAGGCGCTGCCCGATCTCGTCGATGCTCGTGAGCGTGTGCGGCGTATAGCCGATCAGGTTCATCTTCGCGAGTCGCTCGAGGGCCTCGTCGCGCGGCAGCCCACTGAGGTAGGCGCGGCCGGACCCGGTGCAGTACATCGGAATCCGGCTGCCGATCGGCATATGGATCGGCACGAACTTCGTACACACGAAGCGCGCCACGTACACCATCTCGTCGTCGTCGGGCTCCGTCAGGTTGGTGGTCTCGCCGGTGACGTTCGTCAACTCCGACAGAAACGGGTTGGCGACGTCGATCAGGGTGTCGGCCGCCAGATAGTTGAAGCCGATCTGCATGGCGCGCGGCGTCAGCTGATAGCGCCGGGTGAGCGGATGCTTGCGCACGTAGCCGAGCCGCTCGAGCGTGTAGATCATGCGCTGGGCCGAACTCTTCGTAATGGCGGTAGCTTCCGCAACCTCCGCGAGCGTCATGGTGCGCCGCTTCGCGCTGAACGCGCGCAACACGGCCAGCCCTTTTTCCAGCGACTGGTTGAACAGCAGATCGACCTCTTTGTCAGCGTTGGGCTCGTTCATCCTGTTGCGCGAGAAACCCGGTCGTTCACGGCGGGGAGGGATAGCGCGGACAGCAAAGCTGTCCCTGCTCTCGCGGCTCCTTCTGGAAGAGCTATCCTTGAATATCCGTAGCCATCGCTACGTTGAATTAATCGG
>DASZIR010000151.1:0-3458 GCA_035948995.1 Paraburkholderia sp.
GATCGTTCGTTACGGCAACTCTTCAATACAAGGAGGCTGGCGCGAGGCCACACCAGATGCCGTATTCAGCGCTGCGGCTTCTGGTCCCGTCAGATAGCAATCGCGGAAGCGCTCATCGACGCGTTCCCACATCCGTTTCGAAAACAGCAGCGCTGCGTTGAGCGGGCGATGATTGATGACCACGGAATCCGTCTCGCCCTGTTCGTTCAGATGCGCGACGACCACCGTTTCGATCGGCACGCCCTGGATCTGCGACCGATAGGATTCCATGTACAAACCGTTGCCGATCTCGCCCTTGTAGCTGTGATGCTGGAATTCGTAGAGCGAGACCGCGTGTTTGATCACGGAGAGAATATCGGCTCGTCCCTCGATCGGACGCTTCAGGACGGTGGCTTCGAGCGTCGCGCTTTCGGCGAGCCTCGTCAGCCAGAGCGGCGAACCGCCTGCGGGCGCCAGCACGGGGGCTGTGTCGTTGAATTTCATGCTGGGGCTCCAGTTACGGTTTGCTCGTCATGCCTGCGCTAGCGGCATCGAGCGCTGCTTCGAGCGTGATGCGCGCCTTTTCGAGGCGGCGTCGCGCGAGGCGTCCAACGCCCACGCCACGCTCAGACTCGCCCGCCAGCAGCGCATGAATATCGGGCAGCATCCAGATCGCGCCGCGCGTCCCCCAGGCGCCATCCGGAATCTCGGTCGGGAAGACCCAGACGCGCGGCGCGACGTCATCGAACGGCCGGTTCTCCGCGCGCGCCACCGCTTCCGTGACGTTTCTGACGAGCGAGCGACGCGATTCGTCGGTGTATTGCCCTTCGGGTGCAGACGGAATGATCCGGTAGCGTATCGTGTTCGTGCGTTCGCCGCCGATGTAGATCGCAGCAGGCCGATGAAGATGGAACACGGTGACACGCTGTGCGATCGGATTGGCGGGATTGTACCCTTCCGCCTTGATGAGGATGTCGGTCAGTTCCTTGACGAGGCGCGCTTCGGCCTCGGGCGTCAAGGCGTCTTCGGGCCACAGTGCATCGATCATTGGCATGGTGCTGCTCCTGCTTTCAGGTCATTGGATGTGGCCATGATCGGGGTTTACTCGTGCGGCCGGAAGTGGCAGCATCGCCATTATTCAGGGAATTTCAGACACGCAATGGCCATCGTCCGCATCTGGGTCTATGACGGAATCCTCGCGTCCGGCGTCGCGGGCCCTGTTGACGTCTTCAGCGCGGCCAATCAGTTCCATGCGCGCAAGGCTGCACCGGGCACGACATCCGCGCCCGTGTTTGCATGGCGCGTGGAATCTCTCGACGGGCAACCTGTCACGGCTGCGTCGGGCCAGACCATTCACGTCGACGGCAAGATCGACCCGCGCAAACGGGCGGACGCCGTTCTGCTGACGGCACCGTTTTTCTCGAACATCGACGAGTTCATCGGGCGCCGCGAGCAGTTGAACGCGCTGTCTTCCGCACTGCGGCGTCAACGCAAGGCAGGTGCGGTGCTGGCGGCTTATTGCACGGCCAACTACCTGCTCGCCGAGGCGGGCCTGCTGGATGGCCGCGCGGCAACGACGCACTGGGCGAGAGCCGCGGACTTCGCGCGCCGCTATCCGCGTGTCGAAGTTCGCGCACAGGAACTGCTGATCGCGCAAGACGGCATCATCTCGGGCGGTTCCGTGACGTCGTATCTGAATCTCGCGGTGCGGCTCGTCGAAACATTCGCCGGCGAAGAACTCGCCACGATGACCGCGAAGGCGCTGTTGATCGACATGAACCGGACTTCGCAGGCTTCCTTTGCAACGCTTCTCGACGAACATGGGCATACCGACACGCTCGTCGCGCGCGCCCAGCAGCAGATGGAGGCTACGTTGCAGCAGGGATTCCGGTTGAGCGATCTGGCGGCGTCGCTTGCTGTCAGCGAACGCACGCTCAATCGCCGTTTCAAGGAAGCCGTCGGGCTCGCACCGTTGACGTATCTGCAGAATCTGCGCGTCGAGGTCGCGAAAAGGTTGCTGGAAACGCGGCCAATTGGGCTTGAGGCGGTGAGTCAGCGGGTCGGTTATGGCGATATCAGCACATTTCGGCAATTGTTCAAGCGCAAGACCGGGTTGTCGCCGAGTGAATATCAAATGCGGTTCTCGCGTGCCGCGGCGGAGAATATAGAAGCCGAGTCAGGCCGCAACGGCGGCTGAGGCCTCGCGAGATCATCACGCCGCAGCCCTCGTCATTTCCCTCCCTCTTTGCCCGCACTGCCCTTTTGTATCTCAACGTATCTACAACAGATAGGGATACGCACGCTTACACACAAGCGACTTTCGGACACAAGCGGGATACGTTCATCCGCTCAAATACGCCCATCGCGAGCAAAACACCGCACCGCAAAAACTGGGCTTACCGAGGTAGAGCATATGCAACACGAGTCGAACGGAACCGTTGAACTGGACCGCACCGCGGATGAACCGCTGAGCAGCCAGATCGCGCGCAGTTGTCTGCTGACGCGCGCCCGGCAGATCTCCCGCGTCTTGACTTCCGTCTATGACGATGCGTTGCGTCCGTTCGGCATCGTGGCGCCGCAGTTCTCATTGCTCGTGCTGATCGCGGAGTTCGGGCCTATCAGCCGCTCAGATCTGGGCCGACGGAATCATCACGAGCGCTCGACGCTGACAAGGAATCTGCAGCCGCTAATCGCGCAGGGCTGGGTCGCCGAGGGCGTCCCGGCAAGCGATGGTCGAAGCCGCCCTCTCTCGCTCACGCACGAAGGCGAGGCGCTGCTCAAAAACGCCGCGAGCGCGTGGTCGGCTGCACAGAGCCACGCGACGCGCCTCCTCGGCGAAGGCTGCGCCCATGAACTCATGAATATCGCGCGCAAATTGCCGCTGCGCATGGTCTGAAATTTTTCGGTCGATGTTGCATATGCAAGATTGACCAACGTCTGGTACCCCTCCCCCCTTCGTCAAGGAGTTTGTCATGAAAGTCGTCAAAGCCGCCGCCGTCCAGTTCAGCCCGGTGCTCTATAGCCGTGAAGCAACCGTCGCCAAGGTCGTGCAGAAGATCCACGAACTGGGCCAGAAGGGCGTGCAGTTCGCCACCTTCCCCGAAACGGTCGTGCCTTATTACCCCTACTTCGCCGCTGTCCAGACTGGCATCGAGTTGCTGTCCGGCACCGAGCACTTGCGCCTGCTCGAACAGGCCGTGACCGTACCGTCCGCCGCTACCGACGCGATCGGCGAAGCTGCGCGAAAGGCCGGCATGGTCGTGTCTATTGGCGTCAATGAGCGCGACGGCGGCACGCTGTACAACACACAATTGCTCTTCGATGCGGACGGCACGCTAATCCAGCGCCGCCGCAAGATCACGCCGACGCATTTCGAACGCATGATCTGGGGCCAGGGAGATGGCTCGGGCCTGCGTGCAGTCGACAGCGCAGTCGGCCGCATCGGCCAGCTCGCATGCTTCGAGCACAACAACCCGCTC
>DASZIR010000152.1:0-4617 GCA_035948995.1 Paraburkholderia sp.
GCTGCTCGACGGCGCGGCCCGCGCACGTATAATCGGCGCGTTCGCGCTGTTCGTGTCAACCTAAACCAGAAAGGAACCTTAATGAACAAACAGGAACTGATCGACGCCGTCGCAGGTCAGACGGGCGCCAGCAAGGCTCAAACCGGCGAGACGCTGGATACGTTGCTCGAAGTGATCAAGAAGGCTGTGTCGAAGGGTGACGCGGTCCAGCTGATCGGCTTCGGTAGCTTCGGTTCGGGCAAGCGCGCAGCACGCACGGGGCGCAACCCGAAGACCGGCGAAACCATCAAGATCCCGGCCGCCAAGACCGTCAAGTTCACGGCTGGCAAGGCGTTCAAGGACGCAGTCAACAAGCGCTAGGCACATCAGTGCTGGCTCGTTGACACCCGCCACAGGCGGGTTTTTTTTGCCCGCGATTGAGTCACCTTCTGGTCACTTCCATTCGCGGAACAAACGGCACCGATGGCGCGCGCGATGAATCATTCGTCCACTCGCGGCATCGGTGCCGTGTTGTTTCAGGTGTTGCTCAAGCCTTGCCGCGGCACGACGCGCGATCGCTCACGATGATGCTGATGCGCGCAATCAGTCGTGGCGATGGAGGATTTCGCCCTCGCCGTGATCGTGGTCTTCGTCGGCACCGAGGTCCCATGCCGGGAATGGATCGGTGAAGTGCGACCATCCGTGCGGGCCTACCGCATACTCATCGTCGTTCAGGAGGCAGGCGTCGAACTTTGCGCGCCACGCAGCCGGGTCGATGCCGACGCCGATCATCACCAGTTCCTGACGGCGGTCGCCAATGCTGAAGTCGTCTGCATCGCCGTACCAGTCGGCGGCGATTTCCGCCGCGAGTTCGTCGTCGCCGTCGGGCCACTCGCTGCGATCCTGCGCCGCCCACCACATTCCGGCCGGGCCATGGCGGCACGCGCCGCCCGCTTGCGACAGCGAGCCGGCGATGTCGTTGCGCGTGGCGAGCCAGAAGAAGCCCTTGCTGCGCAGCACCCCTTGCCATTCTTCATGCAGCAAAGTCCACAGACGCTGCGGATGAAACGGCCGGCGCGCGCGATAAACGAAATTGCCGATGCCGAATTCGTCGGCCTCGCCGCTGTGATCGTGTTCGTGATGCAGCGACGCGAGCCAGCCTGGCGCGCTCGACGCTTCATCGAAATCGAAGCGCTTCGTGTCGAGCACTTCGTCGAGCGGCACGACGCCAAAGCGGCTCACCACCTGCACCGCCCGCGGGTTGATGCGCGCGAGGATGCGTTGCAAACGCGTGAGGTCTTCCGCGCTGACGAGATCCGCCTTGTTGACGACGAGTACGTCGCAGAACTCGATCTGTTCGATCAGCAATTCAACCAGCGTGCGGTCGTCCTCTTCGCTCGCGGCGATGCCACGTTCGGCGAGCGCATCGGCCGAGCCGTAGTCGCGCAGGAAGTTGAACGCATCCACCACCGTCACCATGGTGTCGAGCCGGGCAACGTCGGAGAGCGACACGCCGTCATCGTCGACGAAGGTGAACGTTTCCGCGATCGGCATGGGTTCCGCGATGCCGGTCGATTCGATCAGGATCGCATCGAAGCGCTGCCCGGCCGCAAGGCGCCGGATCTCGGTCAGCAGGTCGTCGCGCAGCGTGCAGCAGATGCAGCCGTTCGACATCTCGACGAGCTGCTCCTCGACATGCGAGAGCGCCGCGGCGTCGCGCACCAGGGTGGCGTCGATGTTGACCGCAGCCAGATCGTTGACGATCACGGCGACGCGCAGGCCCGCGCGATTGGCCAGAATATGGTTCAGGAGCGTGGTCTTGCCGGCGCCCAGAAAACCGGAGAGCACGGTGACGGGCAGGGTCGGCTGGTTCATCGCAGTACGGAAACGGAGAGGATTAGGAGGCGTGCCGGGCGCGAAACCGGGGGTTCGGCAAACGGCAGCACGAAGCCGCATTGTGCATCAAACCCGCGCCGGCCGCGCGGCGCAGGCTCCATGTAACGGTGGGCTGGATGGCCTGCCGGAGCGCCGCCAGGCCGCAGTTAGCCTGCCGTTGCCCTTCGGTCACCCCGCCGTCGCTCTTCGCACGACTGTTGCGCAGACACTCAGTGCGAGGCTCTCAGCAGGTGCCACTTCTGCAGGATAGCCACGATCTGTTGCGCATATTTATCACGCAGTGCGGGCGTTTCGGAATGATAGGCGCCGACGGCCTGCCACGTATTGCCGTACTTGTTCATTTGCTGGCGCAGATGCCAGGCGGCAATGTAGACGTTCTTGCACGGCTGCATCAACGTGCCGGAGGAGATGCCATATTGGGCCAGGACGGGGAGATGGACCGAATTGATCTGCATCACGCCGTAGTCGGTCGAGCCGTTCGCATTCTTGTGGAGCGCGTCCGGCCGGTTGTGCGACTCCTGCCATGCGATCGCCCGCAGGATCAGCGGGTTGACCTTCTGATAGCTGGCCGCCTCATCGAAGCAGTCGGCGCGCGCCTGCCCCGCTGCCAGCAGCGAACCCAGTACCACCGCAACAGTGAGAAGGGCCGGTTTCATCGGTCAAGATGACTAAGCAAATCGTCAAGGTAAGGTGCGGTAAGGCTTTTTCTCTTGCAAGCGTGCGCCGGAAAATGGCTGGAAGCCCGCCAACACCAAGCCTGGGCCGGACATCGGGGAAAACCCGCGTATGCGACCCGCGTCCAGGTCGGCTAACGGCTCGTATCATACCGGCAGGCAATCGAGCGTCAACCTGGCTACCCGACATAAGCGCGCAAAAAACGAAGGTCCGGACCCGCGCTCGCGATAGGTCTTACCAAAGCTTTCAAAATTTTGACAGTGTGGGTACTGGTTTAGAGGAATCGCACCGGAGGTGTTGTTTTGTGACAAATCCGACATGAAAAACTGTTACTGTTCATTTTTTCCGGACATAGGGTGGACGGCACTCGGGGTCGCCGGCGCCCGTGCGGGTGCCAGCAGGCCGAAAGGGCTGCCGGCGCGCGTCTATGTTCGCTGCGCATGACAGTCGGTCGCTGCGGCGATCGGCATCGACATCAAACTCCATGAGAAGAAATCGTATGGCATTGCGTCGCGTCGCAACGGCGCTGCTGGTGGCTGGACTGATCACTGCGCAGATTGCACACGCTCAGGTCACACTCAACTTCGTCAACGCCGACATCGATCAGGTGGCCAAGGCAATTGGTGCAGCGACCGGCAAAACGATCATCGTCGACCCACGCGTCAAGGGCCAGTTGAACCTCGTTTCCGAAAATCCTGTGCCCGAAGACCAGGCGCTGAAGACCTTGCAGTCCGCCTTGCGGATGCAGGGTTTCGCGCTGGTGCAGGATCACGGCGTGCTGAAGGTCGTGCCGGAAGCCGATGCGAAGCTGCAGGGCGTGCCGACCTATGTCGGCAATACGCCGGTGGCGCGCGGCGACCAGGTGATCACGCAGGTGTTCGTGCTGAAGAACGAATCGGCCAATAACCTGCTGCCGGTCCTGCGTCCGCTGATCTCGCCGAACAATACGGTGGCGGCCTACCCGGCCAACAATACGATCGTCGTGACCGATTACGCGGACAACGTGCGGCGTATCGCGCAGATCATCGCGGGTGTGGATACGGCAGCGGGCCAGTCGGTGACGGTGGTACCGCTGAAGAACGCGAACGCGATCGATATCGCCGCGCAGCTGGCCAAGATGCTCGACCCCGGCGCGATCGGCAGCACTGACGCAACGCTGAAGGTGTCGATCACCGCCGACCCGCGCACCAATTCGCTGCTGATCCGCGCCTCCAACGGCGCGCGTCTCGCGGCCGCGAAGGAGCTTGCCAGACAGCTCGACACGCCGACCACCATGCCGGGCAACATGCACGTCGTGGCGCTGCGCAACGCGGATGCGACGAAGCTCGCGAAGACCTTGCGCGGGATGCTCGGCAAAGGCGACACCGGCTCGTCGACCGGCGGATCGAACGATGCGAACGCGTTCAACCAGGGCGGCGGCTCGTCCTCGGGGGGCGGTCTGTCGACCGGCACGTCGGGCACTCCGCCGCTGCCGTCGGGACTCGGCAGTTCCTCGTCCTCGTCCTCGTCTTCGCCCTATGGCGGCGGGGGCACGGGCTCGGGCGGCGGCGCTTACGGTTCTTCCGGCGGCCTGCTCGGCGGCGACAAGGACAAGAGCGACGACAATCAGCCGGGCGGCATGATCCAGGCGGACTCCGCGACCAACTCGCTGATCATCACGGCGGCCGAGCCGGTCTACCGCAACCTGCGGGCGGTGATCGACCAGCTCGACGCGCGGCGCGCGCAGGTCTATATCGAGGCGCTGATCGTCGAGCTGAACTCGAATACGAACGCCAATCTCGGCATCCAGTGGCAGGTCGCGAACGGTACGGTCCTTGCCGGCACCAACCTCGCGACCGGCACCGGCAACAGCATCGTCAACCTGACGGCGGCGGCCGCGGCGACGGGGGCCACCGGCGGTCTCGCCGGGGCGCTCGCAACCCAGAATCTCCAGCAGGGGCTCAACGTCGGGTGGGTGCACAACATTTTCGGTGTGCAGGGACTCGGCGCGCTGCTGCAGGCACTGTCGCAGACCGCCGACGCGAACGTGCTGTCGACGCCTAACCTCATCACGCTCGACAACGAGGA
>DASZIR010000153.1:0-11322 GCA_035948995.1 Paraburkholderia sp.
ACCGGTAAATACATGCTGACCCCATTCGGGACGCTTGAATTTAAGTACTTCTTCGGATCACACGTTTCGACTGACACCGGCGGCGCGGCCTCTTCCACGGCCATTCGCGCGCTCATCAAGCAACTGATAGGAGCGGAAAACACCAAATCTCCTCTTTCAGACAGCCGCATAGCCGAACTGCTGGCGGAGCAAGGATTCGTGGTCGCACGGCGCACCGTCGCGAAGTACCGCGAAGCCCTCAGGATTCCGGCAGTCAACCTGCGCAAGTCTCTTTAGCCCGTCGCCTACCGCGGCGGGCATTTTCCGGCCGCTCCGCCCGTTGGCGGACAGGCCGGCCGATGCGACCTGCCAGTAGTCAGTCAACGGGGGACGACACAGGCGAGCCGTCAGATCGACCGGTACTGCCCTCATCGTGCGGATCAAGCGGCCACTCGCTTGGAGAAGCACTATGAATCTGCAGATCAGTGGACACCATCTCGAAGTAACGCCAGCGTTGCGAGAATACGTGATCACCAAACTGGATAGGGTGCTAAGACACTTCGATCAGGTGATCGATGGCAGTGTGGTCCTCTCGGTCGACAACCATAAGGAAAAGGAAAAGAGGCAGAAGGTTGAAATCAACCTGCATCTGAAAGGCAAGGACATCTTTGTCGAGAGCTGTGACGGCGACCTGTACGCCGCGATCGATCTGATGATCGACAAGCTCGACCGGCAAGTCATTCGTCACAAGGATCGCTTACAGGGTCATCAGCACGAGGCGATCAAGTATCAGCCGCTGGCGCCGCAAGTGGACGTGCCGACGCAATAAGGAAGATTGGAAGGTTTTCCTGACCCAGCTAAACCGCCCGGCAACGGGCGGTTTTTCGTTGAGTGCAGAAGCCGCGGCGCCGGATGAGCGAAAATCCGTTGCCGCGGCGGTCACAAGTGTACGAACCAGGGATGGCGCGCCGCACCATCTCTTGTCACCGTGTTCTATAATGGGCCGGTTACCATCGGGGTCAATCGGGGTTATTCAGCGGGAGTCCTGCGCTTTTTGGGCTCCCAAGCACATCGCCGTGAGCATCAGTCGAGAATGGAACGCCACTCAAACGCCACAGCGAGGAGTATCCAGGCCACGTTTCCGCCTGCCAACATGAATCGTTTAGCCAAATTTCTTCCCCTCGAGAACGTCGTCGTCGGTCTGTCCGTCACCAGCAAGAAACGCGTCTTCGAGCAAGCGGGTCTGATTTTCGAAAACCAGAACGGCATCGCCCGCAGCACGGTCACTGACAATCTGTTTGCGCGCGAGCGCCTCGGATCGACGGGGCTCGGCGAAGGTGTCGCGATTCCGCATGGCCGGATCAAAGGCTTGAAGCAGCCGCTCGCCGCGTTCGTGCGTCTTGCCGAACCCATCCCCTTCGAATCGCCCGACGGTCAGCCCGTGTCGTTGCTGATCTTCCTGCTGGTGCCCGAGCAAGCCACCCAGCAACACCTCGAAATCCTCTCGGAAATCGCCCAGCTGCTGTCGGACCGCGACGCGCGCGACCGCCTGCATACGGAAGAAAACCGCGAAGCGTTGCACCGACTGCTCACTCAGTGGCAACCTTGATGCAACAGCGGCAACCCGCACTTCGCGCACCCCTGCAGGTGCGGGTTCAAACCCGCGTCGAAGCCGGCTCGCACCGGCCGATCCGGCTGCGCTAGCGCGGCCGGCGCAAGCGGGAAAAGCGGCCCACACTGGAGTCACGGACTCATGGATACGTCCAGCATCAACGCCCAAAGCATCTTCGACGATAACGCCGCCATGCTGAAACTCAGCTGGCTGACGGGGCATGAAGGCTGGGAGCGCGGCTTCTCGGCAGAAACGGTCGCCAACGCCACGTCGAGCGCCGACCTGGTCGGCCACCTGAACCTGATCCACCCGAACCGCATCCAGGTGCTCGGCGACGCCGAAGTCGACTACTACCAGCGCCAGTCCGAGGAAGACCGCTCGCGGCATATGGCCGAGCTGATCGCCCTCGAACCGCCGTTTCTGGTGGTGGCCGGCGGGGTCGCGGCGCCGCCCGAACTGGTGTTGCGCTGCACGCGTTCGTCCACCCCCCTCTTTACGACGCCGATGTCGGCCGCTGCCGTCATCGACAGCCTGCGCCTTTACATGTCGCGCATCCTGGCGCCACGCGCCACGCTGCACGGCGTGTTCCTGGACATTCTCGGGATGGGCGTGCTGCTGACCGGCGATTCCGGTCTCGGCAAAAGCGAACTCGGCCTCGAGCTGATCAGCCGCGGCCACGGCCTGGTTGCCGACGATGCGGTGGATTTCGTGCGCCTCGGGCCGGATTTTGTCGAAGGCCGCTGCCCGCCGCTGCTGCAAAATCTGCTGGAAGTGCGCGGCCTGGGCCTGCTCGACATCAAGACCATCTTCGGCGAAACCGCGGTGCGGCGCAAAATGAAGCTCAAGCTGATCGTCCAGCTGGTGCGCCGCCCGGATGGCGAATTCCAGCGCCTGCCGCTGGAAAGCCAGACGGTCGACGTGCTCGGCCTGCCCATCAGCAAGGTCACCATCCAGGTGGCGGCCGGCCGCAACCTCGCCGTGCTGGTGGAAGCCGCCGTGCGCAACACGATCCTGCAACTGCGCGGCATCGACACGCTGCGCGACTTCATGGATCGCCAGCGTCTGGCCATGCAGGACCCGGACAGCCAGTTCCCCGGCAAGCTGATCTGAACTCGCACGACGACGCGCGCGGCGGCAGCGGGGCACACACGCGGGGAGCAGATGCTATGATGAAACGTACCGATTTCACCACTCCATGCGCATTATTCTGATCACCGGTATTTCCGGCTCCGGCAAATCCGTTGCACTGAACGCGCTTGAAGACGCGGGCTATTACTGCGTCGACAATCTGCCGCCGCGCTTTCTGCCGCAGCTCGCCACCTACCTCGCGGACGACGGTCAAGACCGCCTCGCGGTTGCGATCGACGCGCGCTCGAGCGCCTCGCTCGACGAAATGCCCGCGATGATCCGCGACCTGTCACGCCAACACGATGTCCGCGTGCTGTTTCTGAATGCCAGCACCCAGGCGCTGATCCAGCGTTTTTCCGAAACGCGCCGCCGCCATCCGCTGTCCGGTTCGGCCTCGCTTCACGCGGACGTTGGCCTCCTCACCTCGCTGGAAGAAGCGATCGAGCGCGAGCGCGAACTCGTCGCGGGTCTGGCCGAGTTCGGCCACCAGATCGACACCAGCAACCTGCGCGCCAACGTGCTGCGCGCATGGGTCAAGCGCTTTATCGAACAGGAACACAGCGGCCTCGTCCTCATGTTCGAATCGTTCGGCTTCAAACGTGGCGTGCCGCTCGACGCCGATTTCGTCTTCGACGTGCGCACGCTGCCGAACCCGTACTACGATCATGAATTGCGCCCGCTCACGGGACTCGACAGGCCGGTCATCGATTTCCTCGGCGCACTGCCCGTGGTACAGGACATGATGGGCGATATCGAGGCGTTCCTCGTGAAATGGCTGCCGCATTTTCGCGACGACAACCGCAGCTACCTGACCGTCGCAATCGGCTGCACGGGTGGCCAGCACCGTTCGGTGTTCATTGCCGAGACGCTCGCCGCGCGTCTCGCGAAGCAAGCCAATGTGATCGTGCGGCACCGCGATGCGCCGGTCGACGTCGGCGAATCATCGAAGCTGGTGGCTTAACCGGCCGCACCGCGCGGCCTTAACCGAAGCGTTGCGCCATGTCCTCTACTTCTGTGCTTGCCGATGTGCCGCTGTTTCCGCTGCATACGGTGCTGTTCCCCGACGGGCTGCTGCCCCTGAAGATTTTCGAAGCGCGCTATCTGGACATGGCGCGCGACTGTCTGCGCGAAACGACGCCCTTCGGCGTGTGCCTGCTGAAAAGCGGCGGTGAAGTCGCGCAACCGGACGAGCCTTCAGTGCCGGAAAACATCGGCTGCCTGGCGGAAATCGAGCAATGCGACGTCGAGACCTTCGGCATGCTGCTGATCCGCGCTCGGGGCACCCGGCGCTTCCGGCTGCTGTCGCATCGCGTGGAGCCGGGCGGCCTGCTGGTCGGCATGGCCGAGCCGCTGCCCGACGACATACCGCTCGAGGGCAACGAGTATCTGGCTAAATTTGGCGCGTGCGCCGAAGTGCTCGAACGGATCATCGCGACGATCCGCGAGCGCGATCCGGACAGTTTGCCGTTTGCGGAGCCGTTCAAGCTCGATGACCCGACCTGGGTGTCGAACCGTCTCTCGGAAGTGCTGCCGATTGCGTTGCGCGCGCGGCAAAAGCTGATGGAACTACAGGATGCCGGCGCGCGCATCGATGTCGTCCATCACTACATGCAGCAACACCAGTTGCTGTGAAGCGGTTGGCGCGCGGCGCCGACAGGCAAGACGCGCGCTACAGCAACGAACCTTGCAGACCATCCAGCAGTTTGCGCACCGGCGCCGGCACGCCGTACGCGTCGATATCGCGCAGCGCGACCCACGCGGTCTCTGCGTCGCCCAGCGCCGCGTTGCCACCCGTGACGCGATCCAGTTCGGCGAGACGCGGTTCGATATCCAGCCGGAAGTGCGTGAACGTGTGCGTGAGAGGCGCCAGCGGCGAGACCTCGCCGTCGCCGCCGAATTCGCGCGCACGCTCGGCGAGCGCGGCTTCATCCGCAGCTTCCGGCAAGCTCCACAAGCCACCCCAGATGCCCGAGGGTGGCCGCTTCTCGAGCATCACCGCGTCACCGTCGCGCAGTACCAGCATCCAGGTGCGGCGCGTCGGCACCGCCTTTTTGGGACGTGCCGCCGGCAGCGAGCGCTGCCGCCCCGTGACGTTCGCAACGCAATCGGCCGCGAACGGGCAGCGCGCACAGTCCGGCTTGCCGCGCATGCACAGGGTTGCGCCGAGATCCATCAGCCCCTGCGTGTAGGCACTCACCTCAGCGTCGCTCGCGTTCAGCGGCAACAACGATTCCGCCAGCGTCCACATCGCGTTTTCAACGCGCTTTTCACCGGGGAAACCTTCCACGCCGAAAACCCGGGCGAGCACGCGCTTCACGTTGCCGTCGAGAATCGTTGCGCGCGCCCCGAACGCAAATGACGCAATCGCCGCCGCAGTCGAGCGGCCAATGCCCGGCAGGTCGGCGAGCGCCTCGACCGAAGCCGGAAACGCCCCGCCGTGCAACCCGACCACCGCCTGCGCACAACGATGCAGATTGCGCGCGCGCGAGTAATAGCCGAGACCGGCCCATAGCGCCATCACGTCGTCAAGCGGCGCGGCGGCAAGCGCCGCGACATCCGGAAAGCGCGCCAGAAACCGCGCGTAATACGGGATCACCGTCGACACCTGAGTCTGCTGCAACATGATTTCGGACAGCCAGATGCGATAGGGGTCGCGCGTGTTCTGCCATGGCAGGTCGTGGCGGCCATGTTGACGCTGCCAGGCGATCAGGCGTGCGGAGAAATCGGGCAATGCAGCGGGCAGAGCCGGCGCAATCGTGACAGAGGAGGAAGTCAGGCGAGAAGGCATCGAAGGATTAGCGCTGGCAGGTCGGGCAAAAGTAAGTCGAACGCTGCCCTTGCACGATCTGTCTGATCGGCGTTCCACACACGCGGCATGGCAGCCCCGCGCGATCATAGACGAAATAATCGAGCTGGAAGTAACCGCTTTCACCGTTACTGCCGACGAAATCGCGCAGCGTACTGCCGCCTTTGTCGATCGCGGCGGCCAGCGTGACGCGCACGGCGTCGGCCAGCAGGTCGTAACGCACCAGCGACACGCGGCCGGCCGCCGTGGTGGGGCGGATCCCGGCCCGAAACAGGCTTTCGGACGCATAAATATTGCCCACACCGACCACGATATCGCCCGCCAGCAGCGCCTGCTTGACAGAGACCTTGCGCCCACGCGTCTGCCGATGCATCAGTGCGCCCGAAAACGCCGGCGAAAACGGCTCGACGCCAAGCCCCGCGAGCAGCGGATGCTCCAGCACATCCCCGGCCTCGCGCGGGTGCCACAGCACCGCGCCGAATCGCCGCGGGTCGCGGTAGCGGAGAATGAACTCGTCGAAGATCCAGTCGACGTGGTCGTGCTTTGCCGCCGCCGGCAGATGCGGCAGGTTTCGCAGCACCCGCAGCGTACCGGTCATGCCCAGGTGCACAATGAACCAGCCAGCGTCGATTTCAAACAGCAGGTACTTGCCGCGCCGCCCGACCTTGTGGACCACATGGCCGCGCAAGGTTCTCGCAAGGTCGGCCGGAATCGGCCAGCGCAGGGCAGGCGTGCGCACGTCGACGCGCTCGACCCGGCGTCCGGAAACATACGGCTCGATTCCCCTTCGGGTAACCTCAACTTCTGGCAACTCTGGCATGTCTAACTGGTCTGCAACTTGCGTGAGTGGTTGTGCGCTTATTGTAGCGAGCGCGTTACAATCGTCCGAAACATTGAACGGATTTCCATGAACTTGTCCTTCGTGAAGCTGTTTTCGAAGCGCCCGGCGCTCGCATCCCGCGTGCCGCACGCCGTGTCCGCTCGCCGCATGCTCGGTGCGGCAGCCCTTGCCGTGTGGGCGCTCGCTGCGATGCCAGTGCATGCGCAGGACCCCTCCCCGGATTCGGATGACACCTCCGTGTCCATGCCGGACGCGCTCGGCCCTCAATCGGCTGACGACCAGAAGAATTTGCCCGACGTCCCGCTGACCAGTCAGATCGTGTTCCAGGTGCTCGCGGCCGAAGTCGCGCTACAGCGCGATCAGCCTGCACCGGCCTATCAGACGTACCTGGCGCTGGCGCGCGACACACATGATCCGCGCATGGCGCAACGCGCAACCGAAATCGCCCTGGCCGCGCAAAGCCCCTCGGACGCCCTGGCTGCCGCGCAATTGTGGCAGCAGTATGCGCCGACTTCGGAGCGCGCAGCGCAACTCGACGCTTCACTGCTGGTGCTGTCCGGCAAGCCCGACGACGCTGCACCGCTGCTCGCGCGCGAACTGGCCAAGGTGCCGGACGAAAACCGCGGCAGCGCGATGCTCGCCCTGCAACTGCTGATATCCCGCGGACCGAATCGTGTCGGCGGCCTGCACGTGTTGCAGGACCTGCTCAAGAACGACATGAACCGGCCGGAAGCGCAACTGGCCATCGCCCGCCAGCAGATCGCGGCGGACGATGCCCCGGGCGCGCGCAAATCGCTCGAGCAGGCGCTCGCGCTCAAGCCCGATTACCTGCCGGCCGCGCTGACGCTGTCGCAGATGGGCCCGGAAGAGCGCAAGGAAGGCATTGCGTCGCTCGAAAAATACGTGCAGCAGAATCCGAAATCGCATGATGCACGCCTCGCGCTGGCGCAGATGTACCTGGCGAGCGACCGCCTCGACGACGCGCAAACGCAGTTCGAGATCATGCACAAGAACAACGCGAACGACCTGACGCCGCTGATGGCGCTCGCGCTGATCAATATCCAGAAGAAGAATTTCGCGGACGCGCAGACCTTCCTGCAACAGTACGCGCAGAAGGCCGAGAAAACGCCGGGTGCCGATCCGGGCCAGGCGTACATCTACCTCGCGCAGTTGTCCCTCGAGCAGAAGAACGACGCAGCGGCGAGCGACTGGCTCAACAAGATTTCGGCGTCGAGCCAGCAATACATTCCCGCGCAGATCACGCGTGCCCAGTTGCTCGAAAAGCAGGGTAAGCCGGACGACGCGCGCAAGCTGCTCGCCGGCCTGCAGGCACCGGACCCGCGCGATCAGGCATTGATCGCGCGCACGGACGCCGCCGTCCTGTTCGACGCGAAGCGCTATCCGGAAGCGGAAACGCGGCTTGCACAAGCCACCGCGGACTTCCCTGACGACCCCGATCTGACCTACGACTACGCGATGTCGGCCGAGAAGAACGGCCACTACGACGTGATGGAAGCACAACTGCGCAAGCTGATCGAGACGCAGCCGGACAATCCGCAGGCCTATAACGCGCTGGGCTATTCGCTGGCCGATCGCGGCCTGCGCCTGGAGGAAGCCAACCGGCTGATCGAAAAGGCTTCGTCGCTGGCGCCGGACGACGCCTTCATCATGGACAGCGTGGGCTGGGTCAAATACCGGCTCGGCGACACCGCGAACGCGATCAAGCTGCTGCGCAAGGCCTACGACCTGCAGCCGAATGCGGAAATCGGCGCGCATCTGGGTGAAGTGTTGTGGAAGACCGGCGCCCAGGATCAGGCACGCGACGCATGGCGCGAAGCGCGCAAGCTTGAACCTGATAACGATACGCTCCTCAAAACGCTCAAACGTTTTCAGGTAAACGATCTCTGATGCTGATCCCGAACCGTTCCACCCGCTCCACCCGTTCGACCCGTTATTCCCACGCGCCGCGGCGCGCGGCGCTTGGGCTCGCAGCAGCGGCCGTCGTCGCGCTGGCCGGTTGCGCGTCGGTCACGCCGCAAGGGCCATCCATGTCGAACGCGGCAACCGCGGTCACCGCGCAGACGAGCCGCGCGTATCACGGCCGCTTCGCGGTTCAGTACGTCGACCAGAACGGCCAGCAACGCAATGCGTACGGCAACTTCGACTGGCAGGAAGCCGGCGATACGGTCACCCTGCAGTTGCGCAACCCGCTCGGCCAGACCCTCGCGATTGTAACGTCGTCGCCGGCCTCGGCCTCGCTCGAATTGCCGAACCGCCAGCCGCTCACCGCCGACAACGTGTCGACGCTGATGCAGAACGCACTCGGCTTCGCGTTGCCCGTCGAGGGACTGCGCTACTGGCTGCAGCCCTCGCCGGCGCCGACCTCGCGAGCGAAGACCGAGGAAGATCCTCAGCAGCCGTCGCGCCTGAAGGAAATCCGCCAGGATGGCTGGACGATCGACTACCTCGCGTATGCTGACGCACCGGCCACCGGCGTCAAGCGCGTCAATCTGAGCCGCGAGGAGCCGCCGCTCGATATCAAGCTGGTGCTCGACCAGTAGGCCGCTTATCCGCCCTGCATTTAGTCCCGACCCATTCATGATCGAAACGACCGATTCGCTGCGCGACTGCCTCGCGCCCGCGAAGCTGAATCTCTTCCTGCACATCACTGGCCGCCGGCCGGATGGCTATCACGCGCTTCAGACCGTGTTCCAGTTGCTCGACTGGGGCGACACGCTGCATTTCACGCGTCGCGCTGACGGCCGCGTGACGCGCAGCACCGAGGTGCCCGGCGTCGCGCCGGAGCACGACCTGACCGTGCGCGCCGCGCTACTGCTGAAGAGCCATACCGGCACCCCGGAAGGTGTCGACATCCAGATCGACAAGCGCCTGCCGATGGGCGCGGGTCTTGGCGGCGGCAGCTCGGACGCGGCCACCACGCTGCTCGCGCTGAACCGCCTGTGGAAGCTCGATCTGCCGCGTGCCGAACTGGAAGCGCTGGCACTGAAGCTCGGCGCGGATGTGCCGTTTTTCGTGTTTGGAAAAAATGCGTTCGCCGAGGGTGTCGGAGAAGCATTAGAGGTTGTACAATTGCCGCCGCGTTATTTCCTCGTTGTGACGCCGCGGGTTCATGTTCCAACTGCAGCGATTTTTTCCGAGAGATCGTTGACAAGAGATTCAAAACCCCTCACAATTACGGACTTTCTTGCACAACATAGTTGCAACGCAGAATGGCCTGACAGTTTTGGCCGAAATGACATGCAGCCAGTTGTCGTGGGAAAATACGCGGAAGTTGCGCAGGTGCTGGGATGGTTTGACAACATCGCGCCGGCGCGGATGACCGGATCGGGTGCAAGCGTTTTTGCGGCGTTTCGTAGTCGCGGTGAAGCAGAAGCGGCGCAAGCCAAACTGCCCGCAGGCTGGAACAGCGCAGTAACAGCAAGCCTGGATACGCATCCACTCTTTGCTTTCGCGTCATAGGTTTTGCATCGTCGAGCGGTCCTACACGTTCGGCGGGGCTCAAAGTTAGTGTAGGGGAGTCGCCAAGTTGGTTAAGGCACCGGATTTTGATTCCGGCATTCGAGGGTTCGAGTCCTTCCTCCCCTGCCAAAAATTCTCGCATTTCCTCGCCCCCAGCCAGAAGCAGGTGCATGATGAGCAGCCATGACGGCCTGATGGTTTTTACTGGCAACGCGAATCCCGCGCTTGCACACGAAGTCGTAAAAATCCTCGGTATTCCCCTCGGCAAAGCGATGGTCAGCCGTTTCTCGGACGGTGAAATCCAGGTCGAGATTCAGGAAAACGTACGCGGCAAGGATGTGTTCGTCCTGCAATCCACGTGCGCGCCGGCGAACGACAACCTGATGGAACTGATGATCATGGTCGATGCGCTCAAGCGCGCATCCGCTGGCCGGATCACCGCTGCTATCCCCTACTTCGGCTATGCCCGTCAAGACCGGCGCCCGCGTTCGGCACGCGTCGCAATCTCGGCGAAGGTCGTGGCGAACATGCTGGAAATTGCGGGCGTCGAGCGGATCATCACGATGGATCTGCACGCTGACCAGATTCAGGGCTTCTTCGACATCCCGGTCGACAACATCTACGCAACGCCCGTGCTGCTCGGCGATCTGCGCAAGCAGAACTACGAGAACCTGCTGGTCGTGTCGCCGGACGTTGGCGGCGTGGTCCGTGCCCGTGCACTGGCCAAGCAACTGAACTGCGATCTCGCGATCATCGACAAGCGCCGTCCGAAGGCGAATGTCGCTGAAGTGATGAACATCATCGGTGAAGTGGAAGGCCGTACCTGCGTGATCATGGACGACATGGTCGACACCGCAGGCACGCTTTGCAAGGCGGCCCAGGTGCTGAAGGAGCGCGGTGCGAAGCAGGTGTTCGCGTACGCAACTCACCCGGTTCTGTCGGGTGGTGCGGGCGAGCGTATCGCCGCTTCCGCGCTCGACGAACTGGTTGTGACCGACACCATCCCGCTCGGCGACGAAGCCCGCTCGTGCGCCAAGATCCGTTCGCTGACAAGCGCCGGTCTCCTGGCCGAAACGTTCTCGCGGATCCGCCGCGGCGATTCGGTGATGTCGCTGTTTGCAGAGAGTTAAGTATTTGCGAAGGCGCAGCGTGAATCATGCTGCGCTTTTGCACAATCGGCATGAACGAACGAAGGTTCGTGCCGTCGAGTCTGGGGCCTCAGCCTGAATGGCGTGAAGGCCCCGTTTTTACTGCCTGGTCGCGGGCAGTGCATTGGAGATTCAAAATGAAAGTAGTCGCTTTCGAGCGTTCCCTGCAAGGTACGGGTGCGAGCCGCCGCCTGCGTATTACCGGCAAGACGCCGGCAATCGTTTATGGCGCTGGTGCTGAACCGCAAATGATCGAACTCGATCACAACGCGTTGTGGCACGCCCTGAAGAAAGAAGTTTTCCATTCGTCGATTCTCGATCTGGAAAT
>DASZIR010000154.1:0-18412 GCA_035948995.1 Paraburkholderia sp.
AAGACCGGCAACCGGCTTTCGACAAGGTCGGCAGTCTGGACGATCTGAAGGCGCTCGCCGGCGGCCAGGGGCTTGGCTGGGTCGATACGGCAATCCTGCGAAGTGCGGGCCTGCGGATACAGGAATCGACCTACGAAACGCTCTTCAGGATGACCGAGGGCGGGCGTGTCGACTATTACCCTCGCGGCGTCGTCGAGGCCTTTGCGGAGGTGGAGGAGCGCAAGCACACGGAGCCGGACCTCATGGTGGAAAACCGGCTGTTGCTCGTCTACCGCTCCGACTTCCTGTTTTATATTGCCGCGGGCCACGAGGCGCTCGCCGCGACGATCGAAAGGGGTTTCACGGCCGCCTATCGCGACGGCTCATATATGAAGCTGTTCAATACGCACCCGTATATCCAGAATGCGCTGAGCCAGGCAAACCTGGCCGGCAGGAAAATCTTCCAGCTCGACAATCCCTATCTTTCAGAGGCCGACCGCAAGATTCCCAGCGAATACTGGATGCGTTGAGCGGTCGCCTGCTCGCGGGAAACATTATTTCGTCCAGCTTCCGCGGCTGGCAGGCCACCGTGCTGCCAGCATCGATTTTCGCCGGTTTGCCCGCCGCTTCGCGGTTGCGTCGCCAGGATATCCATCCGCTTCCCGATAATGCGGACTGTGGCAACGGACTTAGGAGCACGAAACCGTGATCAATGATGACAATGAAGCGGACGTATGTATCTCGCCTGGCGTGCGCCTGGAAATATCGTCCCCGGTCTCCATAGCGTTACATCCATCAGGTGAAATGGACGTCATTTTCTTTGATTCACTCGCCGATGGCGATCAACACGTCAAGCAAAGAATCCGTTTCGGTCCGCGAGCGGCGGCGCAATTCCTCGACGCCATCAACGCCGCGGCGGAAGGCGGCCACATTGTTTTCGGCAATGACACGGGTGTTTTTCTTCATTAGAGACTGGCGAGCGGATTCCGGGCAACGCCACTGAGAAAATTCCACGCTTCGAATCTCGTCCGGGCTCGCGACGGTTAGCCTTGCGCCGGTGCGCGAAGCCGTCTCCAGACGTGTCGCGCCAGCGGCCGATCATCTCATCGCTGACGCACACCACCACGCTCGAATTGCCGGGTATCGCGATCGCGCCCAGGTGTTCGCCGCACCCGTTCAGAAAGCGGGTGGCACGGGCGGAGAATCGGGCCGTTACCACCGGGGGAGACCTCCATGGGCATTCGCCTCTCGAAATCGACTCACGTCAATACAGACTCAAGCCCGTCATCTTCGACCTCCGATGAAGCTTCGTCCGACCCGGCGTCCCCGCCGAACGGTGCCAGCAGTCGGGGTGCCGCTTCCGGGATGCTCGCCCGCCTCGGTGCGCGAACTGATTCCCCTGCGTCACGGCCCTTCAGCCGTACCGACGTCGGGCCGGTAACATCGCGACGTGCTTCAGTGGATGCCGGGTTGCCGATCGAACTCATGCGGGAAGTCGCAACGCATCTGGAAGGCGCGGAGCTGGTCAGGTTCACGACGTTGAGCAAGGAGACTTACCACGGATTAGCGAGTGAAAGGCAACGTGAGCACGCTATTCGTCACGCGCGCAGGGCGTTGCGCCCAGAAGACGTGCGAAACGTGCTCGTATCGATCCAGAATCTTGAACCCGTTTATCGGTCCAGTCCTCTGACGGCGCTCGCAAACCAGTTCGTTTGGCTTCCGCTCGATCGGCTGCGACCCGCATTCGCTGAATTCGTGACAACGACCGGGGACTTCCCGGTGGAGTATCGCGCGATGTCACTGCAAGCGCTCGCACGCAGGATTGCCGACCTTCCGGATATTCATCGGATGGGCGCTTTCACTGAAGTATTGGGCGCGACCGGGGATCTCCCGGTGGACTACCGCGCGAGGCCACTGGAAGCGCTTGCCAATCGAATCAGCCACTTTCAAGGTGAGGCACAGCAGATCGCGTTCACCGGTGTGCTGGCCGCGACCGGGCACCTTCCGGCGCAACGCCGGGCGTTGTCGCTTGCCGGACTCGCAAGGAAGATTGCCTTGCTTACGGACACCCGGCGGCAGGCTGCCTTCGCTGGCGTGCTGGCCGAGACCGGGCGCCTGCCAGCGGAGTACCGCGAGGCGCCATTGATCGTGCTCGCGGCGGCGATCGCCGCTCTTCCTCACGAGCAGCAGCCGGCTGCCCGCAGCCGGTTGAACGAAGCAGCCCAGCAACGCTAGCCGGTCGCCGGTTGTCCAAGGCGTAAATGACGTAAGCGACGTGTGCGCCGGGCATTTGCACCGGCGCAAATGGCCCGCGGCAATCACAGGCACGGCGCTCAAGCCAGCCATCGTCATCGGCCAATTCTGGCGTCCCGGGCGCTGCGAGCGC
The DNA here is from genome assembly GCA_035948995.1 of Paraburkholderia sp. Lineage (GTDB taxonomy): Bacteria > Pseudomonadota > Gammaproteobacteria > Burkholderiales > Burkholderiaceae > Paraburkholderia. The sequence continues at coordinate 2,366 of DASZIR010000154.1, forward strand.
ATCGTTCCGTTCCCCCTGCAAGACGCTGGGAAATATTTTGTAAGGACTTTGGATCCCAAGGCGCCTATTCGTAGGTTCTAATGTCGCCCGCGTGGGGGACTATTGGCGTGAGAGGTCGTTTACGGTCTTTCTTAAGGTTAACGGATGCAGTTGCGGATTCTTTACCCAAGTCGTCAAACATTTGGCTTGCTGGGTAAGCGGATCAAGCGGATGCCGCGCCATTGCGGAGCTTCACCTGGCGAGAGGAATGCGTCAGCCGGTCTGTCCCGCGTCCGCCGTTGATACGGCGCATGCCGGACAACCCGGAGAGGCGATTGGAGCCGCGCAAATCCGACTGACCACGAAGAGGAATCGTTGAATACCCTGTTTGTAAGAACCATTCTGCTGTCAATGGCCGTGCTGTTCGCAGTGCGCGCGGGTGTCATGTTGCTGGTTTGCACGTCCGCCGCCGGCGACGACAATGGCGCTCAGCAGACGGCCGTTTCCAGTGAGCGCGCTTTCACTGACGATCAACTGGCGTTGTTCGCCGGCGAGCCGCCTCCGATGGTGCCTTCGACGCGCGTTTCGCTCGTGCCGGCGGCGATGAAGCTCGACCTGGTAGCACGGCCAAGGATCGTGGACTTCCGATCGGCGGTTTATGAGGCGCCTTCAGCCGGCACCTTCGTCAACTTCGCCGAGCCATTGCCGTCGGCGTCACCGTCGCGTGCACAGGGCGGCCGGTTCCATGACGAGTGGTCGTGGACTGACGCCGCCGCGGCGTCGCCCGCCGATCCCCGCATTGCTTTCGCAGAGTGGTCCGCAGCGCTGGCGATGCTCGCACTTGCCTTCTTCGGCATCTGGCATCTGCATCGTCCCTTGCGCAACGTGACGCGTGCGGCGCGCGCGTCAGCGAGCGGCGGCTGCCTTGCGACGGCCATTCGCGAGGAAGGGCCCGGCGAATTGCGTCGCGTGGTGCGCGCATTCAACGAAATGCTACGCCGACGCAATGACGCGCTGGAAGCGCAGGCTGCGGCGCTTGCGGGACTCGCACAGCATATGGAATATCAGGCCGCCCGGCTGCGCACCCGCGCGCTCGAAGTCACCGAGTGGCATAAACGGGTTGCTTTCGTCGAGGATATCGATTCGTTCACGGACATCGCGCAGCAGCTCCTCGAAGTCGCGGGCCGTGGCACTGCGGCAGGGCAGGTGGTGTCCGTCGACGGCTTTTTGCGTGACCGCTTCTCGATGATCGGCACGATGGATGGCGCGTTGTTCGCCTGCGATCTGAAGGCGGGTCCGCAGTTCGTGATGTCACGCCCGCTGCTCGAGCGGCTGATGTCCAACCTCGTCGACAACGCGCTCGAGCACGGCGAACCGCCCATCGAGATCAGGACCTCGCGGGATCAGAGCGGGTGGCTCCTGACCGTGCGAGATCACGGCGCGGGCATCCACGAGAGCGAACTTGCGACGGCGACGAAGCCCTTCGTCCGCCTGAGCGCCACGCAGCGAACCAGCCAGCACTGGGGGCTTGGCCTCGCGGTGGTGGCGAGGCTGGCGCGCCGTTGCGGCGCGAGCCTCGAGTTGCGCAATCATCCGGACGGCGGTCTGTGCGTGCGCCTGGTTTTGCCTGCGGCGTGAAAACGCCGCGACCTCAGCGCCCGTTCACTCCCGTCCTGTCTGCCAGTCCAACTCCCGGCTTCGTCGCGAAGTAGGGCCCCCGCTGCCTGCCATTTAAGAACCCGGTGGCCGACCAGGTCACGCTTTGGCATGCTGGCGGCCGTGGCCGCGCGGTGTTGCCCTCGTTGCCCCGGTTGTCCTCGTTGCCCCCGGCATTGCCGTTGATCCGCGGTAAAAAAGTTGATCGGCGCATGTCGATTTACGCCGGCCCCACTCGTCGTCAGGTAAAGCAGTCTTTCCACCGGCGCTTGCCCCGGCAGCGTTGCCTTCCTTGCTCAAGGTGAACCGCGATGACCTTAAAGCTCTATGCCCATCCCTTTTCGTCCTACTGCCAAAAGGCGCTGACGGCGCTGTACGAAAACCAGACCCCGTTCGAATTCCGCCTGCTGTCATACGACAATCCGCAGGTGATGGAAGAACTCGCGGCGCTGTGGCCGCTCAAGCGCTTTCCGGTACTGGTAGACGCCGGCCGCACGGTGACCGAGGCGACCACCATCATCGAGTACCTGGGGCTGTACCACCCCGGGCCTGTCCCGCTGCTGCCTGCGGATCCCCGCGCCGCGCTGGAGGTCCGCAGCATGGACCGTTTCTTCGACAATTACGTCTCCACGCCGCAGCAAAAGATCGTGTCCGACAGCCTGCGGCCGGAAGCGGAGCGCGACCTGCGCGGTGTGGCGGACGCACGCGCGATGCTCGATACCGCGTATGCCTGGCTCGACAAGGTCATGGCAGAGCGCGAATGGGCCGCCGGTGACCAATTCAGCCTCGCCGATTGCGGCGCCGGGCCGTTCCTGTTCTATGCCGACTGGACGTATCGCATCAACCCTTCATTCGAGAACGTGCTCGCCTACCGGAAACGGCTGCTGGCGCGTCCATCGTTCGCGCGCGCGGTGGACGAAGCGCGCCCGTATCGGCCGTTGTTCCCGCTTGGCGCGCCCGATCGCGATTGATGGGTCCGGCGCGAGCGATGGGCACATGAACACGGCAGAACGCCGGATTGTTCGCGATCTGACAACTGTGATTTCAATCTATCGGCATAGACTTTCGATAGGGGTCCCCTAAACTGGTTTCCAATGTCGCGCCGCAGTGCCTGGCTTGCGGCGCACCCGTTATTCGATACCTCATTGGAGTCCGATCATGAAGACCAAACTGATTGCAGCATTGCTCGTCGCGGTTTCCGCAACCCTTGCTGCTCCGGCATTTGCAAGCGGTTACGGCCCGGCGCCGTTCTATCGTCCGTCGGCCGGCGCGCCGGTTTCGCAGCGTGGCCAGAGCGCGCAAGCCGTCGCCGCCGAGCGTAACGACGCTACCAGCACCCCGGTCGACACTTCATACGGCGGCGTAGTTGGCGCCTCGTCGGAATCGGGCAGCCGTCTGGTCACAGCCGGCACGCGCAGTCTCTACGAAGGTCATTGATTGCCGGGCACGGCAGGCGGCGTCCAGTGCGCAGACGGGCTTGAGCCCGAGGCGCCTGCCCGCCGCCCGGCCGGCGGTCGAAAAATGAGGTGATGCAATGTCGCAGATTCTTGAAGGTGTGGCCGTTCTCGGCGTACTGGTTGTATACTTGGTCCCGGCCATTGAAGCGGATGCACGCAACCGCGACGACGCACTGGAGATCACCGTTGTCAACATCCTGCTTGGCTGGACGGTAATCGGCTGGATTGCGGCGCTTACGTGGGCGCGCCGCCCGGCGAGCGAAAAGCGTTTGACGCATCTGGTCCGCAGGACTCAGCGCGCGGTGGCCCGGGTCACCATTGCAAAGATCGTCGCGCACGCGGAACATCGCACGGCGTTGCAGCGCCGGCTGACCGGCAAGCGCCGGGTTTCGACGGGTGCGACAGTTCACTCTTGACTCATCCTTGAATCGCCCCTTGATGCGCATCATCCGCATCGAGGGGTTTTGCCGCTCCTTCAAGAAAGCGCCGCGTCGCGTCAAATGACTGCAGCATCTGGTCGGGCCATGGCGTCTGCAGCATGACCGCGTGATGGTTTTCAAACGCGCTCGACAGCAGCTTTGCTAGTTCAGGCGATTGCAAGTGGCGCAGCAGCACGCTTACGGCAATGGCGGTCGCCTGGCTGGCGCCGGCCGTCTGCAGTTCGGAGGTGGTGAGAGCGGCGAGTTGTCTGTTGATATCCATAGCGGTAAAGAGAAAGGTTATGCAGTTGACCAGAAGCGTGGTGGGCCCATCAGCGCGCAACGGCTACCGGAACTGATAAGCCGGGTGGTGAACTCGCGCGCCGCGCCATTGCCCGTAACCAGAAGTCGTGGTGCAGAGATAGAAAAACCAACGGCCACCCGAGGTGGCCGTTGCATGCTGCACGCTCTATCCGCTGGCACGGAACGCCCACTCGAGGTGGGACCTGGACTCACTGCCGGACGGCACTACGTTTGCCACACCCGCCCGCACGTGGGCTATCGGGATGGATCATACCGTGCACCCTGGTCGTGGACAACTCGCCGGACGCTGCGTTGCGTGGGGATTGCGTCGCCGCATGCGCGGTAAATGCCGCGCTTTCCAGAAGGCTTTATTTTCATCGCGGCCGTGCGGCAGATTATGACGTTCACGACCGGTTTGATTGAGTCGCGTACTGAAGGCATACAGCGTTAAACGATTTTTAGCCGACTTGAAAGGTATTATTCGTCCTTAGCGTCGACGCGTAAAAACAGATATGCAGAAGCGATAATTTGCGCTGGCTATTGCGTAAATCAGGGAATTTAAGCGGCGCCTCACGGCGTTATGTGTTGACGCGCTCGCGAGGCCGCGAACATACCGCCGCAGGCCGCCGTCGGCAATTCAGACCGGTTATCCAGCCAGTTCAATATGCGCGTCACCCTGCGCCAATACGCCGTTCAACGTTAAACACGCAGCGCTCACGATCTGCTTGAATTTCGAACCACGACGCGTTAAATTCGGCTCGCACGCCGCAGGCGGTGCAAAACTAATCCTGACGGAATACATACAATTGAACGGGTTCAGGGACCCGGCGCAGGTCACTTAAGGATAGCGATGTTGCATCAGGTGCGAAGCGACGAAGAAACAACGCGCAGCTATCCGGTTTCTGCTACTCGGATCGCCTCGGCCAGTCTGGCGCTGGCCCTTGTGCTCGGCGCGCTGCCCTTTATCAGGGGCGGCTGGTTTGACATTCGCTGGTGTGCCGCATTGTCGAGCGCATGGCTCGATGTTTTCACGGTCGCGCTCGCTGCGCGTCTTGCCAATACCGGCGGCCGGCATGCCGCCGAAAAATCTCCTCTGCCTCAAGGCCTGCGGGTCTGGCAACACGCCTGGTGGCGCACCGTGGGCGCGGCTGTCATCGCGGCATTGCGCGCGATTCGCTGGCAGCCGTGGGCGGTGCTCGTGTGCGCGGCGCTCTCTGTGCTGGTGGCGTCGCTTGTCTGGCGCGCGCCGGTTCAGTTTGCGCTGGCCGCCGTGCTGCGGCCGCCCGGCGCCGCGCTCGTCGCGGCCGTGGCCGCGTTTGGGCTGGCGTTCGGCACGCTTGTCGCCGAACTGTTCTTTGCCATGCATGCGGAGCGCGGCCGCGCCTGGGCGTCGCTCGCCAACGTGCTGCGCGCGGCGCTGCTGAGCGCGCTGGTCGCGGCGGTCTGCGCGGCATTGCTCGCTTACGCCGACGTATCCGTCGTGTGGCCGGTGCGGGCGATCGCTGCCTTCAGCGCGGCGATCGCGCTCGAATTCGCGCTGCGCGCCGTGTTCTCGTGGTTCGCGCCACCGCATACGCGCAGCGGCGACGCGAGCATGCCCGACAGTCTGCTGGCGAGCCTGCTGCGGGTGCGGCCGTCGCCGCTGGCACGCTTTAGCGCGCAACTGCGACATCGCTACGGAATCGATCTGCGCCAGAACTGGGTGTTGCAGAGCGTGGTGCGCCTGTTGCCCGCGGCGATCGCCACGATCGGCGTGTGCGCGTGGCTGCTCACCGGCGTCGTGATGCTGGGGCCCGAGCAGCGCGCGGTGTATGAGCGGTTCGGTGCACCGGTCGCCGTGTGGCAGCCGGGTCTGCATGTAGCGCTGCCCTGGCCGTTCGGCAAGGCGCGTGCAATCGACAACGGCGCGGTCCATCAACTGGTGGTCTCCGGGTCGCCGGACGACAGCACCGTCGCGTCCCCGCTGATTCCGGCCGACGCGCAAACGCCTGAACAGTTGAACCGCCTGTGGGACGTCGTGCATCAAGGCGAGACGAGTCAGGTGATTGCCGGCGCGAGCGGCGACCGGCAGAACTTCCAGATTGTCAGCGCCGACGTGCGGCTCGATTACCGGATTGGCCTGTCGGATGCCGCCGCGCGCGCGTCGCTGTATCGCGCCGACGATGTGCCCGGCACCGTGCGGGCGATTGCGAATCGCGAAGTGGTGCGCTACCTCGCGTCGCACACGCTGGAATCGCTGCTGGAAACGCGTCAAACCGTGATGGCCGACAGTATCCGGCGCGCGGTCCAGGTTCAGCTCGATCAGGTCGCGAGCGGCATCGACGTGGTGGCGGTGGTGATCGAAAGCGTGCATCCGCCGGCTGGGGCATCGGCGGCTTGGCACAGCGTGCAGGCGGCGCAGATCCGCGCTGAGGCGAGCGTGGCGCAGGCGCGCGGCGTGGCGGCCGCAGCACTCGGCGACGCGCAGCAGCAGGCGCAGACCGCGGTCGCGCAAGCGGATGTGCAAGCCGCCGATATCACCTCGGCGGCCCGCGTGCAGCAAACCAGTTTCAGCGCCGACATGATCGCCGCGCAGGCAGGCGGTCCGGCGTTCGTGCTCGAGTACTACCTGCACAACCTGCAGAAGGGTTTGCAGAACGCGCATGTGACGGTGATCGACGACCGCCTCGTCGAAGGTAACCGCGCCACCATCGATTTGCGCTCGTACGGCGCGGGCGATGCAGCGGGCGCGCGGCGCATCTATTGACGGTGCGTGTTAAACGCACGGGTTGACGGCGCTTGATGATGGTTTGCCACTGCGCGGCCCCGGGCACCGGCACGGCACACGCACTACGGCACTGGACAGACTGCTTCGGGGGATATTGTGAGTTTGAATCATTCGCACGCGCACGCTCATGGACACGGCCACGCGCATCATCACCATCACGGCGGTGGCGACGCACAGGGGAACGCCAGCGCAGCGGCCGGAGGTGGCGGGTTTTACTGGCGCGTGGTGCTGGCGGCGCTGTGCGTCGTGATCGCGTTCGCGGTTGCCAGTTTCATTCAGGTTCAGGCCGGCCAGGCGATGGTGGTGACCCGCTTCGGCGAGCCGGTGCGGGTGCTGCTCGAACCAGGCCTTGCGTGGCGTCTGCCCGCACCGATCGAAGCTGCTGTGCCCGTGGACCTGCGTCTGCATACGACCTCGAGCGGCATGCAGGACGTCGGCACGCGCGACGGTTTGCGCATCATCGTGCAGGCATATGTGGCGTGGCGCGTACCGGCCAATGGGAATGATGTCGGCCGTTTTGTGCGCGCGGTGCGCAACGAGCCTGACGAAGCGGCGCGGCAGATCCGCTCGCTGCTCGGCTCCGCGCTGCAGACGACCTCAGCCGACTTCGACCTCGCTTCGCTGGTGAATACCGACCCAGGCCAGGTGCGCATCGGTGCCTTCGAGGACGAACTGCGCCGCCAGGTCGATTCGCAACTGTATGCCGCCTATGGCGTGCATGTCGTGCAAGTCGGTCTCGAACGTTTGACGTTGCCGGCCGTAACGCTCTCGGCCACCGTCGAGCGCATGCGCGCCGAGCGCGAGACCGTGGCGGCGCAGCGCACCGCGGATGGCAAGCGGCAGGCTGCGCAGATCCGCTCGGACGCGGACCGCGATGCGCGTATCACGGTCGCCGATGCGAACGTCAAGGCCGCGCAGATCGAGGCACAGTCGCGCCAGGACGCGGCGGCGATCTACGGCAAGAGTTATGCGGGCAACCCGCATCTCTATACGATGCTGCGCTCGCTCGACACGCTGAATACGGTCGTCAACACCAATACCAACCTGATCCTGCGTACCGATGCCGCGCCATTTAACGTGCTGGTGCAGGGGCCGGCAGGGCTCGGGGTGACGCAACCGGGCGTGGCGCAGGCCGCCGCCGCGGGCGCGCCTGCGAAGAAGGGCAAACACACCCCATGAGTACGGCCGTGGAGACACCGACGCTCGGACCCGGCGCGCAGGCCGTACGCCTCGCCTTCTGGTTCATTGTGGTGATCGCGCTGCTTGCAGCAGGGGTGTGGGCAGTCTCGAACATTCGCCGTATTCCGGCGGACAGCCGGGCCGTCGTCATGCGCTTCGGGGCCTTCGTGCGCACCCAGGACGCGGGTCTGCTGCTCGCGTGGCCGCAGCCGTTCGAAACGGTGCTGCTGATTCCCGGCAGTGCGCGCGTGCTGGAGCAGCGCATCAGTTCGCTCGACCGCGAACCGCGCGCGCGAGCTGCCGACCCTGCCGCCACCACGGAGTCCAGCCAGATCATGCAATTGCCATTGAGCGACATCGGTTCGTGGGGTTTCCAGCCGGACGCGTCCGCTCCGGAGAACGCCGGACCTGTGCTCTCCGATGCACTGGCCGGCTCAGGCTATGTGCTGACGGGGGATAACGGCGTCGTGCAGTTGAGCGCCACGCTTTACTACCGCGTGGTCGACCCGTATGCGTATGTGCTGCAAAAGGAGCGCCTCGACTCGGCGCTGCAGCGCATCGTCGCCGCAGCGGTGGTCGAGGTGACCGCGTCGCGCGATCTCGACGCGATCCTGGTGGCGCGCCCCGAACTGCTGTCGACGGACCAGCAGATGGCGGCGCGGCGCGAGCAGTTGCGCGGCGACATGGCGCAGGCGGTCGAGCGGCATCTTCGTGCGCTGGATGCCGCGCATGCGGGACTCGGCATCGAAGTGGCGCGCATGGACGTAGAGGCGCAGTTTCCGGCGGCGGCCGTCGATGCGTTCAACTCGGTGCTGACCTCGCTGCAAACGGCCGACCGCAACATTGCCGAGGCGCGCACCCAGGCCGAGAACATCCGTCAGGGCGCACAACAGTCCGCCGACCAGATTCTGCAAAGCGCGCAGGCCGCCGCAACCGAGCGGGTGGCCACTGCCCAGGCTGAAACCACGACGATCCTGCAACTCGAAACGCCGCTCGATGCCAACAGCGATCCGGGCCTGCTTGCCCGCGCGTATCGCGACCGGATCCAGCAGGTTCTGTCGAAAGCGGGGCGCGTGACGACGATCGATCCACACGCCGCATCGAGTCTGGTGCTGCCGGGGAAAATTCAATGAACGCGCATATCGAACCGGTCGATCGTGCCTCCCACGCGGGCGCCGCTGATGCAGAACGCGGCGCGGGCCACGGCGCCGCGGATGCAGAACACGGCGCGGGACATGCACATCACGACGACGGACCGACGCTTGCGTTGTCCGCGGCGGAACGGCGCATCGTCACACGGCAGATTGCGCTCGCGCTGCTGGCAGGCGGGTTGCTCGTGTTGTCGCTCGCCTGGCGATATTTCGCGCCCGGTGGCGCGCAACTTGCCGAAGTGCTGGCCGGACTCGCGTCGCTGCTGGTCGCCGGGCCGGTGTTTGCCGGCGCGTGGCACAGCCTGAAGGCGCCGAGCCTGCACGGCCTAACCGATCGCTTGATCGCGCTTGCGATGCTGGCCGCCTGGGCGATCGGCGACATGACGACGGCCGCCTTGCTGCCAATCGTGATGACCTTCGGCCACGCCCTCGAAGAGCGTAGCGTGCTCGGCTCGCAGGAGGCGATCCGGGCGCTTGGCCGGCTCACGTCCGGCAACGTGCGGCGCGTGAAGGCCGATGGCTCGATCGAGGACGTTCCCTACGAAGCGGTGCGCGCGGGCGACACGATCGAAGTCGCAGCAGGCTCACGGATTCCCGCTGACGGCATCGTGCGGCGCGGCCGCTCCAGCGTCGACAACGGGCCGATCACCGGGGAATCGCTGCCGCTTGACGTCGACGAGGGCGTCGCGGTGTTCGGCGGCGCGATGAATCTGGATGGGCCGTTGCGCATCGAAGTTACCCACGCGGGCGAGCACTCGACGCTCGGCAAGATCATCGAACTGCTGCAGCGCGCCGAGCAGGTCAAGCCGCCGATCACGCAGGTGCTCGAACGCTACATGGGCGGCTATCTGGCGCTTGTGCTGCTGATTGCGGCAATTGTCTGGTTCGCGTCGGCCAATGCATCGGCGATGCTGGCGGTGATTGTCGCCGCGTGTCCATGCGCGCTGGTGCTCGCAGCACCGTCTACGGCGATTGCCGGGATTGCGGTCGGCGCGCGGCACGGCGTGCTGTTCAGGAACGCCGCGTTCCTCGACCGGATCGCCGAGATCGATTCGCTCGTGATCGACAAGACCGGCACGCTGACGCATGGCGAACTGCGCGTCTCGGACGTATTCGCGCAGCCGGGCGTCGCCTTGGACCAGGCCGTTGCGCTTGCCGCGCGACTGGGCGCGGGCAGCGCCCACCCCGTAAGCCGCGCACTCGCACACTACGTCGCGGCAGCCGGGCATGACGTCGCGCCGTTCGAGCGCACCCGCGAGCTGCGTGGACTGGGCGTGGTCGCCGAAACGCCCGAGGGCACCGCGGTGCTCGGCCGCGCCGAACTGTTGCGCGAACACGTGCAAGCCCTGCAGCCGCCGCCCGAGGCGATCGATGGGCCCTGTGTGGGTCTCGCGCTCGATGGACAACTGCTTGCGTGGTTCGGCTTTGCCGACGCCTTGCGCGCAGAGGCCGCCGGGGCGCTCGCCGAACTGCGCGAACTTGGTCTCGTGCGGCAGACCCTGCTGACGGGCGACCGCGAGGCGGTGGCGCGCAAAGTGGCGGCGCAAGTGGGCATCGATACGGTTGTGGCGCAGGCGCTGCCGCACGACAAGCTCGACTATGTGATGCACGAGCTCGAAGCGGGTCATCATCCGCTCGTGGTCGGCGACGGCCTGAACGACGTGCTGGCGATCAAGGCTGGTGCGACGAGCATTGCGATGGGGGAGCGGGGCATCGATATCGCGGTGGCGTCCGCGGACATCGTGCTGCTCGGCGACGATCTGCGGCGCATTCCGACCTGCATCCGGCTCGGGCGGCGCTGCCGGCGCACCGCGACCATCAACGCGGCGATCGGACTGCTGTGGACCGTCGAGATCATCGCGCTGGCCGCACTGGGTTTGTTAGGCGCGGTTTGGGTCGCGATTCTGCATAACGTGGGCACGTTTATCGTGATCGCCAACGCGGGGCGTCTGCTGCGCATCGACGAGGACGCCGCATCGCAGCCCGGCAAGGCAAACGATCGGGGTGACGCGCAGCATCCCGCCGCGCATCAGTGAAGAGCAACCTAGATGTTAGCCATGACCCTGCCGTGAGCAATGGCCGTGTCCAGTTCGTCGAGCTGCAGGAGCAGGTCGTCGATTGAACAGAGCTGGGTCTTGGTGACGTGGTGCGCCTCGAGCAGGCCGAAGAGGCGCTTGCGCCAGTACTCGGGAGGCAGGATGGGACCGCCGAAATCCCCGCACAACGACGGTTTCATGACGCGTTTGATATGCGCGATGTCCTGATCGATCAGCGTAAGCATGTCCAGTCCCCCGTGATGTTCTGTATCTGGAACAGCGATGTCTTTGTTTTGTATGATTAATACTGTAGATCATATTCGCGGGATGGCAAGCCGCGTAAAGCCCCAGTAAGGCCCCAATGCGGGTCCGCCAGCCGGTTATCCCCGCGCGAACGGCATGGATAGGGGCGGGCAGGCCGGATTAAGGAAAACCATGATAGCAACCTGCCTGCGAATCGCTAGAATGTAACCAAACGTAACGAAGTGTTGCCAAACATAAGTACGGGGATGAGCTACACGGGGCCGCGCCGTAGTGGGCGCAACTGATAAGAACGCGACGAAGTGAAATCGCGCATACGGAATGGCCGCAGAGCGATCTGCGGCCATTTTTTTGTCTCCAGTCGCCTGGGTTGGCCCGTTGGCTCGCGTCTGACGTCTCGGATTGGGGGCGGAATGCGGCTCAAGGCTTCAGCCGGCAAGGGCCGTCAGCGGCAATCCGCGGGTAATCCGCGCGCGGGTCTAATGCCCATGGCCACTGTTACCACCACCTTCCCAATGGCCCCCTTCGCCGCCGCCATGCCCGCCGCCGTTGCCGCCGTGCCAGTGTCCGCCATCGCCGTGCCAGTGCCCATCGCCGCCATGCCAATAGCCGTGCGGGTGGTTGTAGTAACAGCAACCGCCGCCGCCGCCGCCCCAAATACCGATGGAACCATAAACCGGCGCGTAGTCGTACCCGTATCCATAGGGATAGCCGGGGTAGTAGGCCTGCCCGTAGTCCGGATACCCGTAATAGCCAGGCGCTACGGCGCAGCCTGCCAGAGCTGCTGCCATGCCGAGCGCCGCAATAAGGCGAAGCATGATGTTCTCCCTCGATACTCCTAAGAAAGAAGCGCTCGCGCCAAGTTCCAGCACAATTGTGTCCGCCGTTTACCGAAACGTACCAATGGTTACGCCTTAATGCCGCAACGGCGGGTGAGGTCGCGCTGAACGCAGATTCCGCAGATTCCGCAGGTGACGAGGGTGACGGGATACGGTGCGGCTGCCTGATTTACCCCGTGTAGTCGAGCCGTCCGGTTTAAACGCCCCGGCAACCAGACCGAGGCGCTTTGATGTCATCACATCAGACCGGATGCGCCGTTCACGCCTCGAGCGCGAGGGTGGCGAACGTCCCGAGCCAATGTTCACCCATGTAGTCGCCGGCGACGTGGGCGAGCGCGCAGTTGAGATGGCGCTCGGCTGCTTCGTTCAGCACGGCGCGGCGTGCGTCGTCCGCCGGCAGCGCGCGGGCGAGCGAACGCTGACACCACGCGCGGCTCAGATTCAGTCCGTCGAGGTGGGCGATCTTTCCGTCGCTGCGGTCGGTCACGGTGACCGGTTCGAACAGCGTGGCCGGCATGCGCGCGCCGAGGTCCGGCAGGAACGCACCGAACCATTCGACGAACTGCGCGCCCGGCAAGACCCGGCGCATCAATTCGGCTTCCATCAGCGACGGCGAGAGGAATTCGTCGCCGGCCGGCTCCCACGCCTGACACGCCACATCGTTCAGATACCAGCGATGCGCGGTATGGATCACCAACGCCTCGAGCGAATCGCGCGAAGTCTGCCGCGCGAAATCGAGCGTGAGGGCGAGCGCGAACGCCATGTTGAAGTGCGTGCCGACCCGCAACGGATAGGTCGCCTTGGGCAGAAACTCCTCGAAGCGTTCGACAAAGGCGTCAGTCAGCGGTGCGAATGTTTTGCCCCAGCGCGCGGCCTGGGGCAGTTTCAGGGTGTCGATCTGCGCGGACAGCGCCAGCAACCAGGCCCAGCCATAGGGCCGCTCGAAGCCGCGGTTGTGCGCCAGGTCGAGATAGGCGAGCTCGCCCGCCACATTGGCCTCGGTGAAATGCTGGTCCACCACGGCGACGATGCGCGACGCTTCCGGCAAATCCGGAAAGCGCTCGAACAGATGCAGGATGAGCCAGTAGCCATGCACGCACGAATGCCAGTCGTAGCTGCCGTAAAAAATCGGATGCAGCGCGCGCGGCCGCTGGACGTCCTCCGGACCGGCAAGCGAATGGGTCAGCTTGTTCGGATACTCGCGCGTGAGGTGATCCAGCGCCAGATTGGCGAATTTCGACGCGATAGCGGAAGTGAGTTGAGCAGTCATCGGCGCCTCGTCAGGAGCAGGTCAAAAGCGGAATATGAAGACATACATCAGCACGGTATTGACGATCAGGAGCAGCAGAGCTGTAGGCCATTGTGCCTTGATTACGCCATTTTGATCCTTTAGTTCGAGCAGCGCGGCGGGCACGATATTGAAGTTTGCGGCCATCGGCGTCATCAGCGTACCGCAGAAGCCGCTCAGCATGCCGATCGCGCCGAGAATGGCAGGATTGCCGTGGAATTGATGCACGATCAGCGGCAGGCCGATGCCAGCCGTCATCACCGGAAATGCGGCGAATGCGTTGCCCATGATCATCGTGAAGAGCGCCATGCCGAACGTATAGGCGGCCACTACCGCGAAGGCCGAGTCGAGCGGAATCCAGGCTTTAACGAGTTCGGAAACGACGTGGCCGACACCTGCGACCGCGAAGAGCGCACCGAGCGCTGCGAGCATCTGCGGCAGGATCGCCGCCCAGCCGACGGTGTCCATCGTATGCCGTGCGTCCTTCAGTGCGTGGACCGGCGAATCGCGCAACATCAGGAGCGCTGCGGCGAATGCGACCAGCGTGCCGAGTACCAGCGAAATCAGCGTCACGCTCTTCGGGTCGACGAACGGCACGTATTTGAGCGTGAGCGTGCCGAGCAGCGTGATGAGCGGGATCAGCAACGCCGGTACGAAGAGCTTGTTGCCGAAGCGCTGTGCGCTCGCCTCACGCCGCGTGGCAGCGGCGGCGCCGGCACTGTCCGGCTTGCCTTTGCCGAGCTTGCCGGAGCCGGCGATCAGTGCGAGTCCGATCGCGAGGCAGCCGGTGACGAAGTGCGGCAACTCGGCGCCGAACATGAAGGTGACGGCGTAGATGCCCCAGAACAGGAAGTTGATGAGGCGCCGCGGATTCGAGCGATCGCGCAAGTTGCGCAGCGCGAACGCGGCAAACATCAGGCCTGCGAGGACGTAGAGGGATTCGAGCTTGATCATCACCGTGCGAGGCTCCGTCCGTGCGCGCTCATCCGGTACGACAGCGTGCGGTCGAGCAGCATCAGCCGTACGCAATGAATCAGGAGCGCGGCAATGGCGGTTGGGATGGCCCACACGGAAATATGCAGCGGTTCGACCACGACGCCGTTCTGCTCGAGAAAGCCTTTGATGAGCAGGATCGACTGGATGGCGATGAAGATGTCCTCGCCGAAGAACACGGCGATGTTGTCGACCGCCGACGCATTCGCGCGAATCTGCTGGCGCACTTCATCGGGCAACTCGCCATAGCGGTTCGCGGCGGCCGCTTCGGCCATCGGCGCGATCAACGGGCGCACCATCTGCGCGTGACCGCCGAGCGAGGTTAGCCCCAGGGCGGCCGTGATCTGGCGGATCACGAAATACAGCATCAGTACGCGGCCGGTGGTCGCTGCCTGCAGCTTTGAAATCAGGTGCCGCGCCTGCTCCTTCAGACCGTTGCGTTCGAGCAGCGCGATGACCGGCAGGGTCAGCCAGATGAGACCCATATAGCGGTTCTCGGCGAAGGCTTTGCCGAACGCGCTGATAATCTCGACCGTGTGGAGGCCGACGGCAAGCCCGGTGGCGATACCCGCGACCGTCACCACCAGCAGCGCGTTAAAGCGCAGCGCGAAGCCGATCACGACGATCGGTATCCCGATCAGAACCAGCATCTTTTTCCCCGTGTCGTCGTATCGCTGTATGACGGTGACGTGCTACCCAACTGGCATGAGTCGCGGCGAGGAAATCTAACGCGATAAATTATCGATAAATAGTCGGTAAAGTGGAGTTTCAGGGTAAACGTGGGGGTGTGTGGTGCACGCGGGGTTAGCAAGGGGGAGTGGGACGTGGGCTGGCTTTGGCGCCGTGAGGTGGCGCGCGCGGCGGTTGACGCGGCATGCGCCGGTGACGGCGCGGAAGGTGGGTTTACAACAGGAGGAGGTGACGGACGCGACTCGGCGATGCGACGACCGCACGTGCGCCTCGTCGCATCGCTTCAACCCGCGCAAGCGTGCCTACAGCAGCTCGCGAATCCGGTGATACAGCATCCCAAGCTCAAGCGCCGGCCCACGCAACGCCGGGCCACCCGGAAAGCGTGCATGGCGCAGCTTCGCGAACAGATCGAAGGCCGTCGTCTCACCCGCGATAGCCTGTGCGACGACGCGGCCCGCGATGCCGGTCAGCGCGACGCCGTGCCCGGAAAACCCTTGCACATAGAAGTAGTTCGGATCGATCGAGCCGAAATCCGGCGCGCGGTTGCGCGTCACGTCAACGAAGCCGCCCCACGCGAATTCGATCCGCGCATCGGACACTTGCGGAAACACGCCAACCATCCGCTTGCGGATCTGCTCGGAAAGCTGCGCGGGCGATGCTCCAGTCGAACTCGCGCGACCGCCGAACAGCACGCGGTGATCGGCCGAGACGCGGAAGTAGTCGAGGAAGAAATTGTTGTCGCAAACGGCGGCGCGCCCGGCGATCAACCCGGAGGCGCGCGCCTCGCCAAGCGGTTCGGTGGCGACGATATACGACGCAATCGGCGCGATGCGCGCCGCGATGGCCGCTGGCAACACCTCACCGATCGTGGCGTTGCCGCATGCGGCAACAAAGCGGCAGCGCACTTCACCGGTCGCGGTACGCACGCTGGGCCGCACGCCACGCACGACTTCGATCACCGGTGAGTGGGCGAACAGCAACGCGCCTTCGCGGCGCGCCGCAGCGGCGAGACCGAGACAGTACTTGAGC
>DASZIR010000155.1:0-7100 GCA_035948995.1 Paraburkholderia sp.
CTGATCGGAAAGACGTTCAGACGGTGATACAGATCCAGACGCAGCTTGCCTTCGAGCACCGCCTGCTCCGGATCGCGGTTGGTGGCCGCAATCAGCCGCACGTCGGTCTCGATCTCCCTGGTGGTGCCGACCCGCATGAACATGCCGGTTTCCAGCACACGCAGCAGCTTGACCTGCAGCTCGATCGGCATTTCGGTGATTTCATCAAGGAACAGCGTGCCGCCGTTGGCCCGTTCGAAGTAGCCTTTGTGCTGCCGGTCCGCGCCCGTAAACGAACCGCGCTCATGGCCGAACATTTCCGATTCGATCAGGTTCGGCGAGATGGCGCCGCAGTTCACGGCGAGAAACGCGTGCTTGCGGCGCAGGCTCAACTGGTGCACGGTCTGCGCGGCCACTTCCTTGCCGGTGCCCGACTCGCCTACCAGCATCACCGAGGCCGCCGTCGGCGCGACCCGGCCGATCTGGTCGTAGACCTCCTGTATGGCAGGCGAATTGCCCAGCATCAAGCCAAAGCGCCCCATGCGGCGCAACTCGCCGCGCAACGTGCCGATTTCGGCTTTCAGGTCGCCCGGGCGCGGCAGGCGCGACAGGATCGCCTTCACGCGCTGCATGTTGATCGGCTTGACGAGGTAATCGGCCGCGCCCATTTTCAGCGCGTTGACTGCCGATTCCACCGTCGCATGGCCGGTAATCACAATCACCTCGACGCCGGAACGCGGGTCGAGGTCTTCGAACAGGTCGACCCCGCTGCCGTCCGGCAGCTTCAGGTCGGTGAATACGACGTCGGGCATCTGCCGGACCAGCTGGATGCGCGCTTCGCGCAGGTCGCCAGCCGTCGCGGTGGTGAGCCCGTCTTCCCCGATGACGGCAGCAAGCGCCTCGCGGGTACCGGCGTCGTCATCGACAATCAATACGTGTGGCATCGCGTCTCGAAAGCCTGAAAGTTCTGGTTGTGAATGGCATGCGCGAAGGCATGGAGAAACCGTCGCACGCTTGCATACGGTCGCGGATGCGCCCTGTGCAACCGCGTCGCCGCCGCAGCCGCAGCGCGTGACGGTGTGAGTGCCTACTGACTGGTTGTGTGCCCTCACCCGTGCTTGCACGAAATCTGACTTGATTCAAATTCGCAACAATACGCGCGCCGCGCGCGGCAAAACGGGTTTATTGTTGTCAATATACCTATTATACGGCTTTATGGCGACGAACTGTCATGTCCGCAGCCGTTGCCACGCCCAGCGAAACCGTCGCGCGGCGTGGCTTCAACCATGGGGAAAAGGCCACGCCTCGCCGACGCCGTCTGTACGAACCGCGCCGTTCGGGGCCGGATGATGCGCTGTGCCGGGCGCCCGCGCGGGCACGCTCGGCGCGGCCTGCTCAATTGCGGCGACCGCTCCGCCCTCGCCCTCCCAGCGGTTCAGTTCGCGATTCAAAACGGCCTGCGAGGCCCGGTGCTTTTGGGCCCAGCGCCATGCCAGCACGCCGCCCATCGCGACGAGCGCGCCAAATATTCCGATCTTGGGCCGTGCCATAGCTCATCCTCCTTATGGTTCGTTAGCGGATCGGTCAGCGGTCACGCGACACCTGGCGCGCCCTCGGGCCGCCCGGCAGAAAGCCGGTGCTTCCGGCGATGCCGACGGCCTGCCACGGGTTGTGGCGCACCTGGCGCCCGGTATTGACCGCCGCCGCCCGGTCGCCGGCGGCTATTCCTTCGTACGACGCGTCACAAGCGTTGGACAGCGCGGCCGGACAATCGTTAGCGCGCCTCGTGAAGCCGTCCGCGCTATCGATACGTGGAAGCCCCTGCGCAACACGCACAGGACGACGCGCGGATTGCCGTGCACCGCGACCCGGTGGTTAAATCGACTTTTATGAGATAGTGACCGATGGCACAGGCTCACCTGCTTCACAGGCCTGCGCGGCACTACCGAACACATTTGCACAGGACAACCTGGTTATGGCGTCAACCGATCTGGACTCACCCCACGTTGCCTCCGGCGGCGACGCGACGGCACAAGGAAAGCCGCGCGTGCCGGACGGCATCGCGGGGCTGAAGTCGTACGGTCTGCTGTATGGGTCTTCACCCGTGATGCTGGATTTGTACGATCAGATCGCCCGAGTCGCATCGACCGATGCAACCGCGCTGATCATCGGCGAATCGGGTACGGGCAAGGAACTGATCGCCCGCACGATTCACGATCACAGTGGGCGCAAAGACGCTCCGTTTATCGCCGTCAACTGCGGTGCCATCCCGGACGAATTGATCGAAGCCGAATTGTTCGGCCACGAGAAAGGCAGCTTTACGGGGGCCGTGCAGGGTCGCATCGGCTACTTCGAACATGCGAACGGCGGCACCCTGTTTCTCGACGAAATCACCGAAATGGCACCGGTGCGTCAGGTGAAACTGCTGCGCGCACTGGAGACCGGCACCTTCTATCGGGTCGGCGGCAACGAACTGATTCACGGCGACGTGCGCGTGATCGCGGCCACCAATCGCGACCCGGCAATCGCTGTGAAGGAAAACGGTCTGCGTGAAGACCTGATGTACCGGCTCGCGGTGTTTCCGCTGCGCGCGCCGCCACTGCGGGAACGCGAAGGCGATCGTGAACTGCTGGCGCAGCATTTCCTCGCTGCGCTGAACGCGCAGGAAAACACGAGCAAGAGCTTCAGCAAACGTTCGATCGAGACGCTGCGCACATGGTCGTGGCCTGGCAACGTGCGCGAACTGAAGAACGCCGTCTATCGCGCGTTCATTCTCGCGGAGAAGTCCGTCGAGCTGCCGCACCCGCATCTCGCGTCGCGCGTAAAGAAGGCCGTCACCCAGGGCGATGCAATGAGCGTGTGGATCGGCACACCGCTTGCCGATGCGCAGAAGCAGATCATCCTCGGCACGCTCAAGTACTGCGGCGGCGACAAGCGGCGCGCCGCCAAGGCGCTCGGCGTGAGCCTGAAGACGCTCTACAACCGGCTCAGCACCTACGGCGGCGACGACGCAGCAGAGGAAAGCGAGTCCTGAGGCCCCGCTTCGTGTCCCGCTGACGCGGCGCTCCTCCAGTTCAGCGGGCCGCCAGCGGGCGCCGCGTTACCGGGTGCCGCACTAACAGGTGGCGCATCGGGCACCGCTGCCGGAGAGCGTCACGCGCGCCACGCCGAACCGCACCGAACCACACCGCAAACGCCGGTGAGCCAGGCCAGAAAAGGCCTGGCGTCGCATCATCTTTTGCAATTGCTTGCATTTTCCCTATCCCAATTGCAAAACGCATCCTGCAAAATGCTGCAGCGTCGCAAAAGACCTGCTATCGGCCGGTCGCGCCGCGACCGAATGGGCTGCACGGCACATGCAGGGGCACTGACAGGGACATGCAAAAACAATACAGGCAAAACAGCGTTGAGCGCCGGGCCATAGCCGCCCCGCGCGCGAGCGTCACTTCGCTCGTCGCACTGGCCGTTTTCATCTCGGCCGCCTTGAGCGGATGTAGCTCGATTTACTCGGAAAGCGCCACCACCGGCGCCGGTATCGCGGGCGCCGCGGTCGCCGGCAAGGTCACCCGCAACGCCGCGGTCGCAACCGGTATCGGCCTCGGTGCCGTTGCCGCGGCGCAGGCTGGCGTGCAGTACTCGGAACGTGTGGTTCATCGCAACACGCAAGACGGTATCGCCAGAGTGGCGGGACCGCTCGACGTCGGCGCCGTCGCGCCGTGGAGCGTGACGCATTCCGTGCCGATCGAAGACGATGGACACGGCCACGTCACGGTGAGCCGCACGATCAGCGCGGGCGCGCTCGACTGCAAGGAGATCGTCTTCTCGGTCGACCAGGACGCGACCAAAGACGCGCCCGCCAGCAGCGCGTTTTATGTCGCCTCGATCTGCCGCGACGGCAATGCGTGGAAGTGGGCCTCGGCCGAACCCGCCACCGAGCGCTGGGGCGCGCTGCAATGAGCGCGCGGCTGACTGTTCCGGTGAGCATGCCGCGCGGTTTGCTGCGCGGTATTCTGGCCGATGTGCCGCGCGCTCTTCCGCGGGTTTTCCTGCGGGTTTTCCTGCGGGTTTTCCTGCGTGATTTGCCGCGCGCTGTGCCGCGTCTATCCCCGATCAGCATGCGCCTCGTGCTGGCCAGCGCGCTGTGCGTCGGCGCGAGCGTGCTGACGAGCGGCTGCTCGTCGGTCGGCGCGGCAAGCGGCGCCGCGGCCGGCGTCGCGTCGGGTCTCGTGACCGCCAATCCGGCCGTCGCCATCGGCGTCGGCATCGCGGTGCAGTCGGCCACGGACGAAGCGGTGAAGCGCTACATGCGCACCATGCACAGCGACCAGCAAAACGAGATCGCGGCGCTGGCGGGCGGGATGCCGGTCGGCGCAAGCAAGCCCTGGAGCGTCAGGCACCAGTTGCCCATCGAGAACGGTCACGGCGAGGTCCGGGTGACGCGTGCGTTCACGTCGGCACTGGCGATCTGCAAGGACTTTGTGTTCTCGGTCGCCGACAGCGACAAGCCGGACGCGCACGCAGACTGGTACACGGCGAGCGCGTGCCTGCAGGACAAGGGCTGGAAGTGGGCCTCAGCCGAACCGGCCGTGGAAAGGTGGGGCAACCTGCAATAAAGCGTGAGGGGCGGCCAGACTGCTTCGCCGCCCCTCTTCAGACCACCGCGCAAATGGCGGCGATCAGGACTCGACGTCTTCGAGACTGAAAATTTCCGTCTGGTCGTTATACGAGAAGATCTCGCCGTAACGGCCCCAGTTGATCACCGCGTCGAGCGTCTCTTCCGCGGCGCTGTCCGACAGGAAGTCCTCCAGTTCCTGCTCGAAGCGCACGCGCGGTGCGCGATGGCCCGGACGCTCGTTGAGCACCTTCTTGACTCGCGCGGCAAGCGGCACGTGGCGCAGCAGATGCTCGGCGAACATCATTTTCCGTTCCTGCGTGCCGAACTCGGAAAACACGCGCGCCGGCGGCGTCAGGAAAATGTCCCCTTCGCGCACGTCGGCAAAACCCAGATACTGCAGCACTTCGGCGACCGGGAACAGATCGTCCACCTCGAGGTGCAGTGAGCGGGCAATTTCCGGCATGTCCGCGCGGCCGTGGTACGGCGCGGCGGCCAGCGTTTCGATCAGACCGGCCATCAGGTTGGTCGACACGTGCGGCAGCCAGCTGCCGAGCTCCAGACCTTTCTTCGTCGACTCGTCGGTCTGGCGCGCGGTCATCTTCGCGTAGATCTCATCCACGAGGCGCCGGAATGCCGGGTCGAGGCGGTTGCGCGGGTGATTGAACGGCACCTTGATCTCGGCGATCACGCGCCCCGGGTTCGACGACAGCACGAGGATCCGGTCGCACATGAACACCGCTTCCTCGATGTTGTGCGTGACGATCAGCACCGACTTGATCGGCATGCGGCCCTGGGTCCACAGGTCCAGCAGGTCGGTACGCAGCGTTTCGGCGGTCAGCACGTCGAGCGCGGAGAACGGCTCGTCCATCAGCAGCAGCGTCGGGTCGACCACCAGCGCGCGCGCAAAGCCCACGCGCTGGCGCATGCCGCCCGACAGCTCGCGCGGATAGGCGTTTTCGAAGCCGTCCAGACCAATCAGGTCGATCGCCGCCAGCGCGCGTTCGCGCCGCTCGCGGGCGCCCACGCCCTGCGCCTCGAGGCCCGCCTCCACGTTCTGCAAGACCGTGAGCCATGGGAACAGCGCGAAGGTCTGGAACACCATCGCCACGCCCTTGGCGGGACCGTCGACCGGTTTGCCGAGATAGCTCACCTCGCCACCGGTCGGCTCGATCAGGCCGGCGATGATACGCAGCAGCGTGGACTTGCCCGAGCCCGAACGGCCCAGCATCCCGACAATCTCGCCTTCGCGCAGCGACAGGTTCACGCCGTCGAGGACTAGCAGTTCGTCCTGATTCTTGTCGAAGCCACGGCTCACGTCCTTGACACGCAGGACTTCTTCTCCGAGACGCGACGGTGTTTGGGACAGCGTCTCGAGCAGGTCGGCGGATACAACTTTAGGATTTAGCATCGCGTTTTATTCTCTGAAGAAAACGCCGGGCCACCCCAAGTTTTCTTTGTCCCCTTGGGAGGGCCTGGCGCGAAGCAACAGCTTGGGGGCGCTCAATCGAGCCGAAGCTTGGATTCGGCGTAGGCGTACAGCGGGCGCCACAACGTGCGGTTAAACAGGGTGACGAACAGGGACATCACGGCAATGCCGAGAATGATCTTCGGAAAGTCGCCCGCGGCGGTGGTCTGTGCGATATACGCGCCCAGACCATGGGCGACGACTTTGGTGTCGCCCCACTGGACGAATTCGGCAACGATGCTCGCATTCCACGCACCGCCCGACGCGGTGATCGCGCCTGTGACGTAGTACGGGAAAATGCCCGGCAGCATCACCTTGCGCCACCACTGCCAGCCGCGGATGCCGAAGTTCGACGCGACTTCGCGGTAGTCGTTCGGATAGGCGCTCGCGCCCGCGATCACATTGAACAGGATGTACCACTGCGTGCCGAGCACGATCAGCGGCGAGAGCCAGATATCCGGGTTCAGGTGAAAGCGCACGATCACGATTACGAACACCGGGAACAGCAGGTTCGCCGGGAACGCCGCGAGAAACTGCGCGATCGGCTGGATCTTCTCGGCGAGCGCCGGACGCAGCCCGATCAGCACACCAAGCGGCACCCAGATCACCGACGAGATCGCAATCAGCAACGCCACGCGCAGCAGCGTGATGAGGCCCAGCACGAACACGTGACCCACTTCATCGAGCGTCACACCGGTGCGCACATAAGACACCACGCGGTAGACCACGTAGACCGTCACGAGGATCACCAGGATCCCCCAGATCATGTCGCCCACGCGCGACGACTTCGTTCTGTGTGGCATGCTGAAACTCATGCCACGCAGCGCCGGCAGCCGGAAGGGCAAGCGAGCTGCATTCGCGAACAGCGCGCCCACCGGCACGAGCCCACGGTGAATCAACCGCGTGCGGCGAACCAGGTCGAGCAGCCACGACTCCGGCGCATTGCCGGAGCTGGTCGTTTCCATGCGGAACTTGTCGGCCCATGCGACGAGCGGGCGGAACAGGAACTGGTCGTAGGCGAGAATCACGATCGTCATGGCC
>DASZIR010000156.1:0-2362 GCA_035948995.1 Paraburkholderia sp.
GCGTCAGACGCCTCGGCCCACCTCGCAGCAAGCAGGAAGAGCGGCGCCGCGTGCGCATCCGCATGGTCCGAACGGAAAGGCAGCGCAGCGGCGCGCCCGGCCAGTTCTGCCCAGAGCGGTGCGAGCCAGATGGCCCCGGTCCGCCCCGGGAACACGCGTACGACCGCGGGCTGGACTTCGTGAGATAGCGCCTGGCGAGCCTGCAGGGCGGCTTCGTGACGGTCAAATGGTACCGTCGATCGACCCTCGAGGGCATTGACGATCGACCCGAAATACACCAGGGCGACGTCGTCCGGATACTCGTTCGCAAGGGCCTGCAGCGCGCGCCGCGCGCCCGCGGCATCCTACTGCTGCAACGCTGACAGGACGTCATTGCGCAGCATCACGTCGCGGCTGTCGTTAAAAATGTCGAGCTGCATCCGTCGGATTCAGAACAGTTGTTCAGTAAGGCTGACGAGATTAATCCATTTGACCGTGCTTCTCAATTGCCTGCGGTGCACATCGACTGACTCGATG
Organism: Paraburkholderia sp.; assembly: GCA_035948995.1. GTDB lineage: Bacteria > Pseudomonadota > Gammaproteobacteria > Burkholderiales > Burkholderiaceae > Paraburkholderia. Next base: position 517 of record DASZIR010000156.1, read on the forward strand.
ACTGCGCGCCCGTCGCTCGCGTCGGCGACCACACGCACCGTGTAGTGCTCTGGTTCCCGTCTTGTACGGCACGCCGACCCGCTGAGGAGATGTATTTCCGCACACAGATTGCATTGGTAACAGGCAGTCAGTCTCTGAATGGTTGTTGATGATTAGCCGAGCGTGATGCAATCATGACGGTGCCCCTTTCACGACAGCTGACCGTCTGCACCGTCAGCGCCCTCTTCCGACCGATGTTGGGCCTCCCAGGCACGGCGGGTTCTGGCCAGTTCTTCGGCGAGGAGTTTTTCATCCGGCAGGACCATATGGTACTCAGCCGCCAGCACTTTGTTTGGCAACCCTTCCAGTGCATAGCGCGCCACCGCGGCATTCGTTCGCGCACACAGGATCAGGCCAACGGGTGGGTTCTCTCCTGGCAGCGTCCAGTGCTCACGTGCGTAATTACAGTACATGTGCATCTGACCCACGTCGGCGTGATTGAGCTCGGTGAGCTTGAGATCGACGATAACAAGGCATCGCAGACGCCGATGAAAAAACAGAAGATCTACCCGGAACCAGCTTTCACCAATCCGAAGGCGACGCTGGCGGCCCACGAACGTAAAATCGCCACCCAGCTCAAGAAGAAAGTCTTCGAGGCGATGGACCAATGCCTCCTCCAGTTGACTTTCTGAATATTCGTCCTTGAGATCCAGAAACTCAAGGACGTAAGGATCCTTGATTGCCTCCTCTGCGGTCACAAGGTCGCCCGGTTGCGCCTTGCCCGACTTTTGTAGCATGGCGGGCCTGTTTTTCGACAGCATCGCACGAGTGTGAAACTGGCTGCTGATCTGCCGATCCAGTTGTCGCACGCTCCATCCGCCACGAAGCGCTTCAGCTTCGTAAAACGCTCTTTCTTCAACTGACCGGGTTCGCCGCATGAGGTGGATGTAGTGCGTCCACGACAGGTCCGGCTGGTTTGTCGGCGTTTGCCGCTCCTGTCTCCGACCCGCTGTAGCCGTGCCAGCATCACGCATTCCACTGCCCCATCGTTGAAGCGCAACTCGAACACGCCGGTTTCGCCGGACAGACACGGCGCCGTTGCGCGGAACGACAGGCGCAGACCCCGCCGTTTCGCGCGGGCAATCATCTGCGTGCGACTCATGCCGTGCCAGCAATCCGACATGAAGCGCGTCACGGTCCCGGGCAGCGACTCATGCGCGACGCCCGGTGGCAGCGTCAGTCCGGCGAGCAGGTAGATATCAGCCATGCAGCCCATTTCCCTGGTGGCGAGTACCTTTGCGTTTATACCGCTTTTTTGCGACGCGTTGCTGGTTTGGCCGTCGGCACGGTGCGGGACGAACGGGTCGGCCGTGGTGTCTTCCGGACGCCGGCCGACGCGGCCGATGGCCGGGTTTCCCGCGCACGCGCTTCCGCCTCCCGCAGCGTCATCACCTCCGTCTGCAGCCGCACATTTTCTGCCTGAATGGCATCCAGCCGACCCAGCAGCACGCCCGCCTGATGACGTGCATCGCCCAGCTGCGCCTGCATCGCTTCAGATGCACGGCGATGGTCGACATCCTTCCGGTCCGCGCGACGCGTGGCTTCGTCCAGCTCCTTCTGCACCTTCGTCGCGGTACTTCGCTCGCGGTCGATCTCGAGCAGGGCGCGCTTTTCGGACGCCCGGAGCCGCTCCCCGGCGCGCTCAGCCGCTTCCCGCTGCCTGGCAAGATCGCGCGAAAACCCTTCCCTTGCCTCCACCAGTTCGCGCTCGCGCGCGGCCAGCGCCGCCTGGACCCGCGCCAGTTCCGCCGCCAGCGCCTGTCGCTGCGCGTGGCCTTCGGCCTGGGCCCTGTCCAGATCCCGTAGC
>DASZIR010000157.1:0-11731 GCA_035948995.1 Paraburkholderia sp.
ATCGACGAGTTCCGCGCCTGCCGCGCCAAAAGCATCGTCAGGGAAGCTGGCGCCGGTTCCCGCGCCGCTCTGGATTGTGACCCGGTGGCCCTGCGACACATATTTCTTGACCGTCTCGGGGGTCGCGGCAACGCGTGTTTCATGCGCTCGCGTCTCGGCTGGCACTCCGATGTGCATCGTTGAATCCTCCTCGACCTTCCTGTTGTTACGACAGATCTGCCGACGAGGCACGCCGGCTTGCAATTGCAACGGCTAAGACGCCACTTTAACCGAAACCGGGGGGCGCACCGAAATCAGGGACAATCCGGGGGCCTGGCGCCTCGGGGGTTGGCCAGCGCCGACCCGCGCGGCGCGCCGGCCGCGCACGGCCTGGCGAGCCAGGTAGAGGCCCCGCTCCATCTCCGGGGCGCCTGAACCGGCGCACCAGCATGCTACCCGCTTCCGGGCAGCGGCGCGCCATAGACGGTAAAATACGGCCCCATGAATCCGGAAACCTGGGCTGCGCACGTCACCGTGGCCGCCATCGTCGAGCGCGACGGACGCTTTCTCCTCGTCGAGGAGCACACGGAAGACGGGCTGCGTCTGAACCAGCCGGCCGGCCATCTGGAGGCGGGTGAGACGCTTGCCGAGGCGGTCGTGCGCGAAACGCTCGAAGAAACCGCGCATCCGTTCACGCCGGAGGCGCTGGTCGGCGTTTATATGGCGCATTTCGGGCGTCCGGCCCAACGCGGCGCAGCGCAAGACGCGGCGAGCGGCGTCACCTACCTGCGCTTCACGTATTGCGGCAGCGGCGGCGAGGCAGAGGCAGGCCGCGCGCTCGACCCCGATATCGTCCGCACGCTGTGGATGAGCGCCGAGGAACTGCGCGCGTGCCCCGAGCGGCACCGCACGCCCCTCGTGATGCGCTGCGTCGACGATTACCTCGCAGACCGGCGTTTCCCGCTCGACTTCGTGCATACGCATTCGGTCGGGCCCACCCGATCAGGCAAGTCAGGCAAACAATGAGCAAGCAGAAAGTGGTAGTAGGCATGTCGGGCGGCGTCGATTCGTCGGTCACCGCATGGCTGCTCAAGGAACAGGGTTACGACGTGGTCGGCCTGTTCATGAAGAACTGGGAAGACGATGACGATGGCGAGTACTGCTCGACGCGGCAGGACTGGATCGACGTCGTCTCGGTGGCCGATCTGATCGGCATCGATGTCGAAGCGGTCAACTTCGCCGCCGAATACAAGGACCGCGTGTTCGCCGAGTTCCTGCGCGAATACTCGGCCGGTCGCACGCCCAATCCGGACGTGCTGTGCAACGCTGAAATCAAGTTCAAGGCGTTCCTGGATCACGCGATGTCGCTCGGCGCGCAAACCATCGCGACCGGCCACTATGCGCGCGTGCGCGAGGTCGGGGGCCGTTTCGAACTGCTGAAGGCGAAGGACCACACCAAAGACCAGTCGTACTTCCTGCACCGCCTCAACCAGGCGCAGTTGTCGAAGACGATGTTTCCGCTTGGCGAGATTCCGAAAACCAAAGTGCGCGAAATCGCCGAACAGATCGGCCTGCCGAATGCGAAGAAAAAGGATTCGACCGGCATCTGCTTCATCGGCGAGCGGCCGTTCCGCGATTTCCTGAACCGCTATCTGCCCACTCAACCGGGGCCGATGAAGACGCCGGACGGCAAGGTGGTCGGCGAGCATATCGGCCTTGCGTTCTACACGTTCGGCCAGCGCAAGGGCATCGGTCTCGGCGGTAGCCGGTCAGGCAGCGGCGAGCCGTGGTTCGTCGCGGGCAAGGATATTCCGTCCAACACGCTGTATGTGGCGCAGGGCCATGATCACTCGTGGCTGCTGAGCCACACGCTCAGCGCAGGCAATACCAGCTGGGTCGCCGGCGAGGCGCCCGCGGAAGCGTTTGGGTGCGGCGCGAAAACGCGCTACCGGCAAGCCGACGCCGCCTGCACCTTCAGCACGGCCGGCGAGGCAGACGGCCACTTCGCGCTCAAATTCGACGACGCTCAATGGGCTGTCACACCAGGGCAATCCGCCGTGCTCTACGATGGCGACATTTGCCTGGGCGGTGGCATCATCGAACATGCGGCCACGGCGCAACCGGTCGCGCGGCAGCCGCAAACCGCAGCGCTGCTGACCGCGCGGTGAGCCTTGTTGTACGTTTTATCCTGGGTCCCGCTTGCCACGCCGCCCCTGCTTCGACTTCGCAGCGGCGGCCCGGCGACACGTTTGTGCTGTATGTTTCACCTTCAGCTACACAATCAGGCAGTCGCCTATAAGACCTCGCAGCGGATCCCGCCTGCGCCGAAACCTGGCGATCCCACTGTGAGAAAGCTCAGCGGCTAACCGCTCTCTGCAACGGAGTCCCCATGTTTTCTCGACGCTATGTGGCCATGTGGTGTGCGGTTGTGCTGCTCGCCGCCTGTGCGGCGCTCGCCGCGACACATCACCTCTCGTGGTTCTGGATCATCGTTCCCGTCCTGCTCGTCGCGCTTGGCGTGTTCGATCTGACCCAGGAGCATCACGCGATCCTGCGCAACTATCCGTTGTGGGGCCACTTTCGCTTCATGTTCGAATTCATCCGTCCGGAGATCCGCCAGTATTTCGTCGAGGACGACACGGACGAAAAGCCGTTTTCGCGCGCGCAGCGCAGCATCGTCTACCAGCGTGCGAAGAATGACGTCGACAGCCGGCCGTACGGCACCGAGCTCGACGTGAAGGCGGTCGCGCACGAGTGGATCAGCCACTCGCTCGCGCCAACCAGACTGGACGGTCACGACTTCCGCGTGGTGGTCGGCCCGGACCGCGAGCAGCCGTACTCGATGTCGATTTTCAACGTCTCGGCGATGAGCTTCGGGTCGCTGTCGGCCAACGCGATCATGGCGCTCAATCTCGGCGCCAGGAAGGGCAACTTCGCGCACGACACCGGCGAAGGCTCGATGTCGAAATATCACCGTGAGCATGGTGGCGACATCATCTGGGAAATCGCCTCGGGCTACTTCGGCTGCCGCAACGACGACGGCACCTTCAATGCCGACAAGTTCGCGAGACAGGCGAACGAGCCGCAGGTGAAGATGATCGAGGTGAAGCTGTCACAAGGCGCGAAACCCGGACACGGCGGCGTGCTGCCAGCCGCCAAGATTACCCCGGAGATTGCCGAGACCCGCGGCGTGCCGATGGGCCGCGACTGCATCTCGCCCGCCACGCACTCCGAATTCTCCACGCCGCGCGGGCTGCTCGAATTCGTCGAGCGGCTGCGCAAGCTGTCGGGCGGCAAGCCGACCGGCTTCAAGCTGTGTATCGGCCACCCGTGGGAATTCTTCGGCATCGCCAAGGCCATGCTGGAGACGGGCATCCTGCCGGACTTCATCGTCGTCGACGGCGCGGAAGGCGGCACCGGCGCGGCGCCCCTGGAATTCACCGATCACGTCGGCGTGCCGCTGCAGGAAGGGCTGCTGCTGGTGCACAACACGCTGGTCGGGGTGGGCTTGCGCAACCGGATTCGCATCGGCGCGAGCGGCAAGATGATCACCGCTTTCGATATCACCAGGACGCTCGCGATCGGCGCCGACTGGGTCAACTCGGCGCGCGGCTTCATGTTCGCAGTCGGCTGCATCCAGGCGCAGACCTGCCACACGGGCCGCTGCCCGACCGGTGTCGCGACACAGGACCCGGTGCGCCAGCGCGCGCTCGTGGTGCCGGACAAGTCCGACCGCGTCTTCAACTTCCACCACAACACCTTGCACGCGTTGCAGGAAATCATTCAGGCTGCCGGTCTCAGGCATCCGGCGGAATTGCGCGCGCATCACATCGTGCGGCGCGTGTCGTCGCATGAGGTGAGCCTGATGTCGGACCTGTTGAAGTATCTCGAGCCGAACGATCTGCTGAACGGCAACTATCGCTACTCGCTGTACGAAAAGTGGTGGCCGGTGGCGAGCAGCGATTCGTTTGCGCCGAAGGTGGAACTCGCGGCAACCTGACGCCCCCTCTGATCGCCGCTCGAACAGCGGCACGACTGCCGCGCGACTTCAACGTCGCTTCTACGCAACCTGGCCCGGCATTAACGACAGGGTGCCGCCAGCCATAACGCGGCGGCATCCAGTCCACCTCTTGTCCTGGTCCACGGTGGTTTTTTCGCCGCTACATAAGACTCCTTAAGAATTCGTCCCAACTACAGCGGGCGCGCCGGATCGTACATTCAGGGGTTCTTCTGCTCCCGCCTAACGATATGGTCACGTCCCCCGCCGCGCCGCTCGCGCTCTCCCCGCACACCCAGCCTGTCCAGACCCGTCACGGCTTGATGCGAGCCAATCCGGACGACTTCCATCCCGGCCGGGCGCTACTCGAATACGGCGCGTGCTGCGAACTGGAGTCCGCGGTGCTGCGGCAGTTACTGGTTCGCCCGGGTGTGGTCGTGGAAGTCGGCGCCAATATCGGCGTGCATACGGTGGCGCTCGCGCGGGAAGCCCGGCCACGCCGGCAAGTGCGGGTCGCGTTCGAACCGCAGCCGGTGATCTTCCAGAACCTGGGTGCGAACCTCGCGGCCAACGGCATCACCAACGTGCTCGCCTGGCCCTACGCGTGCGGCAGCGACGCCGGCACGCTGTATTTCGCGCGGCCGGACTATGCGTCGCCGGACTATGCGTCGCCGGGCAATTTCGGCGCCGTGTCGATGCAGGCCGGGCCCGCCGCCAGCACGATTCCGGTGCCGTGCGTTCGGCTGGACGACGCACTGCGCAGCCATACGGTGAGCCTGATCAGGCTCGATGTGGAAGGGTTCGTTAGCCGCGCTGCAGGGCGCTCAGGAGACGCTCGCGCGCTGCCGCCCGACGCTCTACGTGGAGAACGACCGGCTGGACCGCTCGCAGGCACTGATCGAATGGTTGTGGTCGAAGCAATACCGGCCGTGGTGGCATCTGCCACCGCTGTTTAACCCGGATAACTTCTTCGGCCGCGCGGAGAACCTCTACGGCGGGCTTCTGTCGTGCAACATGCTTGCGCTGCCCCGTGAACCCGAGCTCGACATTACGGGGTTCAACGAAGTAACCGATGCGACCGCGCACGCGTTGATGCATCTGGCGAACTGATCGGCCCGCGGTGGCAGGTGCTTGCCAGTGAGCCCGCCGGCCCACGCATGACGCTGACCCGCGCGGCTCACGCTGGCCGCGCTGGCCGCGCTGGCCACACGTCAGTCAGTTTGCAGGCAGCGTATCGATGAACGACTGGCGTTGCGACAGCTTCTGGAAATGCTTGTCGAGATTCGGATACGGCTCGCGCCAGTTCAGTTCGGGCGTCCGGAAGTCGAGGTAGCCGAGCGCGCAGCCCATGGCGATATCCGCGAGCGTGTAGCGGTTGCCCGCGCACCAGGTTTTGCCGCCGAGCCCCTGCGACATCGCGACCAGGCTGTCGTCGATCTTGCGCTGCTGGCGCGCCACCCAGGCGTGCGAGCGATGTTCGTCCGGGCGCTGGGTGCCTTCGAGGCGAATCAGCACCGCCGCGTCCAGTATGCCGTCCGCGAGCGCTTCCCAGCACCGGACCTCGACACGCTCACGCCCCGACGGCGGAATCAGCTTGCCGACCGGCGACAGCGTATCGACGTACTCGCAGATGACGCGCGAATCGAACACCGCCTCGCCGTCCTCCATCACGAGACACGGCACCTTGCCGAGCGGGTTGAAGGTATGGATGGTGGTTTCCGGCGCCCAGACGTTTTCGAGCACCAGTTTGTAGTCGATCTTCTTTTCGGCGAACACGATCCGCGCCTTGCGGACAAACGGGCTGCCGAGCGAACCGATGAGTTTCATCATCACATTTGCCTTTTCTGGAATTGGGCGGAAGTATACGTTGGTTGACGGCGATTCATGCGACCGCGCTGCATCTTCCGGAGCAACGCCCACCGGACCTGTGGGCGGATTGCAACATTGCAGCTTTGCGCGCCGGCCGTTCACCCGGCCGGATGGCCAGTGTCCGGTCGGCGTGTTCAGGTGGAGCCGCGGGTGCTGGGTCCGGCGGTGGGGCCACCGGCGAACGGGCCGGTGGTGGGAGCCAGCGACGGCAACGCTGGTGGTACGACCCGTTACCGCCCGGCCGGTTATGCACGCCAGGTGCGGCGCCACGCGTGGCGCGCAGTGCACGGGCGCTAGTCGCGGCGCAGCCCGTGTTCGCGCCGGAAATGTATTCCCATTGGACGCTACAATCGCACGATGAACCAGCCGAACGAACCCACTCTCGCCATCGACGTTTACCGCAAGCGCCGCGAGCGCGTGCTCGCCGCCCTCCGCGCGGCAGGCGGCGGCGTCGCCATCGTCCCCACTGCGCCTGAAGTGCTGCGCAACCGGGATGCCGACTATCCCTACCGGCACGACAGCTACTTCTACTACCTGACGGGCTTCACCGAGCCCGAGGCGCTGCTCGTGCTGGATGCCAGCGCGGCAGAGGGCGCACCGGCTTCGATCCTGTTCTGCCGCGCCAAGAATGTCGAGCGCGAAACCTGGGAAGGCTTTCGCTTTGGCCCGGAGGGCGCACGCGAGGCGTTCGGCTTCGACGCGGCCTTTGCGGTCGACGAAATCGGGACCCAGGTACCCCTGATCATCGAGGACAGGCCGTCGTTGCACTACGCCCTCGGCACCTCGGCGGAGCTGGACGAGAAAGTGCGTGGCTGGCTCGACGCGGTGCGCGCCAAAGGCCGCAGCGGCGTGGCCGCGCCGGCCGCCGCACACGACCTGCTGCCGCTCCTCGACGAGATGCGTCTTTTCAAGGACGCGCACGAACTGTCAATCATGCGCCGCGCCGGCGAGATCTCGGCGCTGGCGCATCGCCGTGCAATGGGCGCGTGCCGCCCCGGCGTGCGCGAGTACGAACTCGAAGCCGAGCTGCTCTACACGTTTCGCAAGTACGGCGCGCAAGGTCCGGCTTACGGCTCGATCGTCGCGGCTGGCGCGAATGCCTGTGTGCTGCACTACCCGGCGGGCAATGCGATCGCCAGGAACGGCGACCTGATCCTGATCGACGCCGCCTGCGAACTCGACGGCTACGCGTCCGATATCACGCGAACGTTCCCGGCTAGCGGCCGCTTCACGCCCGCGCAGCGCGAACTGTACGACATCGTGCTCGCCGCGCAGCAGGCCGCCATCGATGCCACCCGCGCTGGCGCCACCTTCGACGACCCGCATCAGGCGGCCGTCCGCGTGCTGTCGCAGGGGCTGCTCGATACGGGCATCGTCGATCGCGGGCTGTTTTCGTCAGTCGAGGACGTCATCGCGGAACGCGCCTACGCGCCGTTCTACATGCATCGCACCGGCCACTGGATCGGCATGGACGTTCACGATTGCGGCGACTACCGCGAACGCGGCGCGCCGCGCGACGCACAGGGCGCGCTGCCGTCGCGCACCCTGCAGCCGTCGATGGCGCTGACGATCGAACCGGGCCTCTACATTCGCCCGGCCGAAAACGTCCCCGAACGCTACTGGAACATCGGCATTCGTATCGAGGACGACGCCATCGTTACGCCGGACGGCTGTGAGCTGCTCACGCGCGGCGTGCCGGTCAAGGCAGACGAAATCGAAGCGCTGATGCAGGAAGCCCAGGCGGCCGCTGAAGCTGAGCGTCAGGCGTGAAGGGACAGGACCGCTCGCCCATGAACGACCGTTCTCAACCGGCCGGCGCGCCGCACTCAGGCTCCGCTGACGCGCCGCCGTTCGATTTCGACGTGACTATCGTCGGCGCGGGGCCGGTCGGGCTCGCGCTGGCCGGCTGGCTCGCGCGCCGCAGTGCAACGCAGGCGCTCTCGGTCGCGCTGATCGACGCGCGCCAACCCGAAGACGCAATGGGCGATCCGCGCGCGATCGCCGTGTCGCAAGGCAGCCGGATGATCCTGGAACCGCTGCGCTGGCCGGCCGATGCGACCGCCATCCACCGTATCCACGTCTCACAGCGCGGTCATTTCGGGCGCACGCTGATTGATCACTCCGAGCACGGCCTGCCCGCGCTCGGCTACGTGCTGCGCTACGGCTCGATCGTGCACGCGCTCGCCGAAGCGGTGCGCCCGACTTCCGTGCACTGGTTCCGCTCGACCTCGGCCCGGGCGCCGGTCCAGGAGCACGACGGCGTCACGCTGCCGATCGAAACGGCGCACGTCACGCGCAACCTGCGCACCCGCGTTCTGGTGAACGCCGAGGGCGGGCTGTTCCATGAGCAGCCGAAAAAAGGTCGTGCCAAAGCTGAGCGCGGCGGCAGCGTTGGCGGCACACGTGACTACGGCCAGACCGCGCTGGTCGGCACGGTGAGCGTGTCGGCACCGCAGCCGCATGTCGCATGGGAGCGCTTCACGCCGCAGGGGCCGATTGCGCTGCTGCCCACGGGCGGCGTGCGCGGCGCCGACTATGCGCTCGTCTGGTGTTGCGCGCCCGCAGAGGCGGCGCGCCGCGCGCAGTTGCCCGACGAGGCATTCCTGCGCGAACTCGGCGCCGCGTTCGGCGACCGGATGGGCCGCTTTACGCAGATCAAAGGGCGCGCGTCGTTCCCGCTCGGCCTCAACGCGCTCGACACGCTCGTCAAGGGCCGGATCGTGGCGATCGGCAATGCGGCGCAGACCTTGCATCCGGTCGCGGGCCAGGGGCTGAATCTGGGCTTGCGCGACGCGCATGCGCTGGCTGACGCGCTGTCGCAACACGGTGCGACGGCGCTCGCGCTAGCCGCGTTCGCCCAGCGCCGCGCGCTCGACCGGCGTCTGACCATCGGCGCGACCGATACGCTCGCGCGCCTGTTCACGGTCGACTTCCCGCCGCTCGCCACCCTGCGCGGTCTGGCGCTTACCGCACTCGAATTCGTGCCGCCGGTCAAAACCGCGCTGGCGCGACAAATGATGTTCGGGCAACGCCGCTAGGCACGACGCAAGGTCGCGGCGAGCCGACTGGTGGTGAGACCCCGATGGCGCGCTCCTCGCAGGCGCTCCGTCGATGGCGCACCCCCGGCAGCGGACCGGCCGATCGCGGCCCTGCGATCGTGCCCGGAACCGGTGCTCGCCCGGGCGGCCCCGCCTCAGCCCGCCATCGGGCCACGCGCGCTCGGGCCCAGGCCCATGGGGTCTATGACCGGGCGCACTTTCATAGAAGATTTAACGGGTTACGACAGCCTCAAGTCCGGTGCCGGGAATCCGTTAACGCTAAAATACCCGTTTTCCCTCGTATTTCGCGTCCGTCCCGATCACCTGGTTTTCAGGCGGCTGCGTCCCTGCCATGCCCACTCTCGGCTCCCACAATCTGCGCAACAACCTGTTCGTCGCCCCCATGGCGGGCGTGACCGACCGGCCGTTCCGCCAGCTCTGCAAGCGGCTGGGTGCGGGCTATGCCGTCTCGGAGATGGTTGCATCCAATGCGCAGTTGTGGAAAAGCGAGAAGACCATGCGCCGCGCCAACCACGCGGGCGAGGTCGAGCCGATCGCCGTGCAGATCGCCGGCGCCGATCCGGCCATGATGGCCGAGGCGGCCCGCTACAACGTGGCCAACGGCGCGCAGATCATCGACATCAACATGGGCTGCCCGGCCAAGAAGGTGTGCAACGTCGCCGCCGGCTCCGCGTTGCTGCAAAACGAGCCGCTCGTGCAGCGGATCGTCGAGGCGGTGGTGGGCGCGGTCGGCGTCGGCCAGGATGCCGTGCCCGTCACGCTGAAAATCCGCACCGGCTGGAATCGTGACAACAGGAATGCGTTGAGCGTTGCCCGTCTGGCCGAAGACGCCGGTATTTCGATGCTGACCGTGCACGGCCGCACCCGCGCCGACCTGTATCACGGCGACGCCGAATATGAAACCATCGCCGCGGTGAAAGCCGCGGTGCGCATCCCGGTGGTCGCCAACGGCGACATCACCTCGCCGCAGAAGGCGCGCGAGGTGCTCGCCGCCACCGGCGCCGATGCCGTCATGATTGGCCGCGCGGCACAGGGCCGCCCGTGGCTGTTTCGCGAAATCGAGCATTTCCTGCAAACCGGCGAGCTGTTGCCGCCGCCGCGCATCGACGAAATCCAGCAGGTGATGAACGAGCATCTCGAAGATCACTACGCTTTTTACGGCGAATTCACCGGTGTGCGCACTGCGCGCAAGCACATCGGCTGGTACACTCGCGGCCTTTCTGGCGCCAATGTGTTCCGGCATCGCATGAATACGCTGGACACGACGCGCGAGCAACTGCTCGCCGTCAACGAGTTCTTCGACGCCCAAAAGGCGCTCTCCGACCGCCTCGTCTACGTGGAAGACGATGTCAACCCGAACGGCGAGCCGGACCATTCCGACCGACTAGCAGCATGAGCAAGAACAATATCGAACAATCTGTCCGCGACAGCCTGGGGATGTATTTCCAGGACCTCGACGGCTCCAATCCGCACGACGTCTATGACATGGTTATTTCGTGTGTGGAAAAACCGTTGCTCGAGGTGGTGCTCGAGCAGGCTGGTGGCAATCAGTCGCTGGCCGCCGAGTACCTCGGCATCAACCGCAATACGCTGCGCAAGAAGCTGCAACAGCACGGTTTGCTGTAGTTTCGGGCGCCCTGCCACGTTCCCCATCGGCTTTTCATTCTTCATCATGATCAAGCAAGCGCTCATCTCCGTTTCCGACAAGTCCGGCATCGTCGATTTCGCCAGATCGTTGTCGGAGCTCGGCGTCAAGATCCTGTCGACCGGCGGCACCGCGAAACTGCTCGCGGACGCGGGCCTGTCCGTCACCGAAGTCGCCGACTACACGGGCTTCCCGGAAATGCTCGACGGCCGCGTGAAAACGCTGCATCCGAAGGTGCACGGCGGCATCCTCGCGCGCCGCGACCTGCCGGAACACATGGCAGCGCTTGAAAAGCACAACATTCCGACGATCGACCTGCTGGTCGTGAACCTGTATCCGTTCGTACAGACCGTCTCCAGGGAAGAGTGCTCGCTGGAAGACGCGATCGAGAACATCGACATCGGCGGCCCGACGATGCTGCGCTCCGCGGCGAAGAACCACCGCGACGTGACGGTGGTGGTCGATCCTTCGGATTACGCGGTTGTGCTCGAAGAGATGCGGGCGAACAGGAACGCGGTCCCGTACAGGACGAACTTCCGCCTCGCAACCAAGGTGTTCGCGCACACCGCGCAGTACGACGGTGCGATCACGAACTATCTGACGAGCCTGACCGAAGAGTTGCGGCACTCGTCGCGCAATACCTACCCGGCCACCTTCAACCTGGCTTTCGACAAGGTGCAAGACCTGCGCTACGGCGAAAACCCGCACCAGAGCGCCGCGTTCTACCGCGACCTGGCGGTGCCGGCCGGCGCACTGGCGAACTACAACCAGTTGCAAGGCAAGGAACTGTCGTACAACAACATCGCCGACTCGGACGCCGCGTGGGAATGCGTGAAGACCTTCGAGGTGCCGGCCTGCGTGATCGTCAAGCATGCGAACCCATGCGGCGTGGCCGTGGGCACGGATGCGAACGAAGCGTACGCGAAGGCATTCCAGACCGATCCGACCTCGGCGTTCGGCGGCATCATCGCCTTCAACCGTGAAGTGGACGAAGCAGCGGCGCAAGCCGTGGCCAAGCAGTTTGTCGAAGTGCTGATCGCGCCTTCGTTCAGCGCGGCGGCTCGCCAGGTGTTCGCGGCGAAGCAGAACGTGCGTCTGCTCGAAATCGCCCTGGGTGACGGTCACAACGCATTCGACCTGAAGCGCGTGGGCGGCGGCCTGCTGGTGCAATCGCTCGATTCG
>DASZIR010000158.1:0-5824 GCA_035948995.1 Paraburkholderia sp.
TGCCCGAAGCGCCATTCAGCAGCACGAATGGCAAACGCGCCGGCAACAGCTTCGGCTCCTGGAACGAACCGTCGTAGTTGGCCACGAAGTCGACCGTGCCTTGGTCGATCTCATCGAGCAGCAGCTTCGCGATCGGCGTCAGGCGCGCTTCGGTGTACCGCATCGCCGCTGCGCCGTCGCCGTCGCGCGAACCGAAGTTGCCCTGGCCGTCGATCAGCGGGTAGCGCATCGAAAAGTCTTGCGCGAGACGCACCAGTGCGTCGTACGCCGACTGGTCGCCGTGCGGGTGGTACTTACCCAGCACGTCGCCGACCACGCGCGCCGACTTGACGGGCTTCGCGTTGTCGCCGAGGCCCATGTCGTTCATGGCGTACAGAATGCGGCGCTGCACCGGCTTCTGGCCGTCGCATACATCCGGCAGCGCGCGGCCCTTGACCACGCTCACCGCGTAATCGAGGTACTGGCGTTCCGCATAATTGCCGAGCGTCAGGAAGTCGCCTTCCGGGGGCGGCGGCTCGGTGAAAAGGTCGAGAGTGTTATCGTCGTCCATCTAGATTCCGTATCCGTGTTTGGCGTGAAGTGAGTGGTTCAACTGAGGCGCTGTTAGCGCGCTCAGATATCCGCTTCCACATCGTTACCCTTTTCTTCCAGCCAGCTGCGCCGCGACGCCGCTTCGCCCTTGCCCATCAGCATCGTCATACGCGCCACCGTCGCGTCGTAGTCGAGTTCGCCGAGTGCCACCGGCGTCAAGCGCCGCGTGTCGGGGTTCATCGTCGTGTCCCACAACTGCTCCGCGCTCATTTCACCGAGGCCTTTGAAGCGGCTGATGGACCACTGCGTCTCGCGCACACCGTCCTTGCGCAGCTTGTCGAGGATCGCCTCGAGTTCGCCTTCGTCGAGTGCGTAGAGTTTTTGCGCCGGCTTCTTGCCGCGCGCGGGTGCATCGACCCGGAACAGCGGCGGACGCGCCACGCACACATGCCCGCGTTCGATCAGTTGCGGAAAATGCTTGAAGAACAGCGTGAGCAGCAGCACCTGGATGTGCGAACCGTCGACGTCAGCGTCCGACAAAATACAGATCTTGCCGTAGCGCAGATTCGACAGATCGACCTTGTCGTCCGGGCTATGCGGATCGACGCCGATCGCCACCGAAATGTCGTGCACTTCGTTGTTGGCGAACAGGCGGTCGCGCTCGGTCTCCCACGTGTTCAGCACCTTGCCGCGCAGCGGCAGGATCGCCTGGTATTCCTTGTCGCGCCCCATCTTTGCCGAGCCGCCCGCCGAGTCACCCTCGACGAGGAACAGTTCGTTGCGGCCGATTTCCGTCGATTCGCAATCGGTCAGCTTGCCCGGCAGAACGGCCACGCCCGAGCTCTTGCGCTTCTCGACCTTCTGGCCAGCGCGGGTACGTGCCTGCGCCTGCTTGATGACGAGGTCGGCGAGTTTCTTGCCGTGCTCGACGTGCTGATTCAGCCACAGCTCCAAAGCCGGCCGCGAGAACGACGACACCAGTTTCACCGCATCGCGGCTATTCAGGCGCTCCTTGATCTGCCCTTGGAATTGCGGATCGAGCACCTTCGCCGACAGCACGAACGACACGCGCGCGAACACGTCTTCCGCCAGCAGCTTCACGCCCTTTGGTTGCAGGTTGTGCAGCTCGACGAAGCTCTTGACCGCCTGGAAAAGGCCGTCACGCAGACCGGACTCGTGCGTGCCGCCTGCGGGCGTGGGGATCAGGTTGACGTAGGACTCGCGCGTGAGCGGACCTTCCTCGCTCCATGCGACCACCCACGCAGCGCCCTCGCCTTCCGCAAAGGTTTCCTCGTTCGAACGGGAGTTTTCGGCATAGCGTTCGCCTTCGAAGAGCGGGATCACCAGGTCGCTGCCGTTCATCCCTTCGAGCAGGTAGCCGCGCAGACCGTCTTCGTATTTCCAGCTTTGACGTTCACCGGTTTTTTCGTTGACGAGCGTGACTTCAACGCCCGGCAACAGCACGGCTTTCGAACGCAGCAGGCGTTGCAGTTCGCCGAGCGGCAGGTTCGGCGAATCGAAGTATTTCGGATTGGCCCATGCGGTGACGCGTGTGCCGGACTTCTTGTCTGCTCTGGTAGCGGGACGCAGTTCGAGCGGTTTGGCCACATCGCCATTGGCAAAACCCAGCGCGGCAACCTTGCCGTCGCGCCAGACGGTCACGTCGAGGCGCGTGGACAGGGCGTTGGTGACCGAGACGCCCACGCCGTGCAGACCGCCGGAGAACGTGTAAGCGCCGCCTGCGGCTTTATCGAACTTGCCGCCCGCGTGCAGACGGGTGAACACGATCTCGACGACCGGCACACCTTCTTCGGGATGCAGGCCGAACGGGATGCCGCGGCCGTCGTCCTCGACCGATACCGACTGGTCCGCGTGCAGCGTGACCGCGATCTGCCGGCCGTGGCCGCCGAGCGCCTCGTCCGACGCGTTGTCGATGACTTCCTGAATGATGTGCAGCGGATTTTCGGTGCGCGTGTACATGCCGGGCCGCTGCTTGACCGGCTCCAGGCCCTTCAACACCTTGATCGACGCTTCGCTATACGCGGCGTTTGGCTTTTTCGTAGACATGGCTTACTCGGGTCCGTCGGTTCATCGTTGTCTGCAGGTCCTGTGGACAGGTTGCGTGGACAATGCGTTGAGTTTTCAAAAAAAGCGAAACGAAACAACGGGGTGGGTGGGGTGCCCGCACGGCGGGCAATCTGTTTTCTTGCCGGCTTCTCCCCGGCGCGCGCCGTAGCGCAACGGCCGGCGCGAGCGCCCCGGGGGAAAGCCTGTTCGCGGGGTATTTTACTGATTTCAATACAGGGAGCAATTTGCCGGACGTGGGATCGGCCGTTTGGCGGGGGGCGGACAAGCACATCCGGGCGGTTTGCAACGGTATTGAGCGGCACGCATATACAATCTGAACTCTCCCCTAAGCCGTTGCCGGAGTGCCGAAATGAGACCCTCTGAAGCGCTCAGCGCCCATCGCGCCGAGGTCAGGAAGATCGTTGCCGACCATCATGCCATCAATGCGCGCGTGTTCGGGTCCGCGATTCGTGGCGAGGACCGGGACGATAGCGATCTCGATCTGCTCGTCGATCCCACGCCGCAGACCACATTGCTGGATATCGCCCGCATTCAGAGCCGCCTGCAAAAGCGGCCAGGCGTTTCGGTCGACGTACTGACGCCCAAAGCACTCCCGGAATCGTTCCGCGCCCGCGTCGTTGCCGAAGCGGTGCCGGTGTGACGAAGAGCGATTTGCGCGTGGCCGACTACATCGGGAAGAAATGTACCTCATGCGTAATCGCGTTTCGCATGGTTACTTTTCAGTCGACCTTGACATCGTCTGGCAAACGCCAAAGCGAGACCTGCCCGAACTCCAGCAACAACGCTCCCGACTAAAACGCGCGTGATCCGCTGGCACGGCCGCCCAGGCCGCGCCTGCCCTCACTTCCGCCTGCTCTCCAGTTCGTCCCACCGTTCCATCGCCACCAGCAGTTCCTCGTCAATCGCCGCGTAACGCGCCGTGAGCCGCGCGCCTTCCGCCGCGTCCTTCGCGAAGATCGAACCGTCTTCGAGCTGCGCGCCAATCGTCTTCTGCTCGGCTTCCAGCGCGGCGATCTGCGCCGGCAACGTCTCCAGTTCGCGCTGCTCCTTGAAGGACAGCTTGGCGGTGCGCTGCGTATTGCGGGCCACCGCCCCGCTGTCCTTCGACACCAGTTCCCTGGCGGCCTCTTTTTGTGCTTCCTGCGCCATCTGCTGCGAGCGGTCGCGCTGAATCTGCCAGTCGGTAAAGCCGCCGACATACTCGCGCCAGTTACCCGCCCCTTCCGAGGCGATCACCGAAGTCGCGACGTTATCCAGAAACGCGCGATCGTGACTCACCAGCAGCACGGTGCCGTCGTATTCGGTGAGCAGTTCTTCGAGCAGTTCGAGCGTGGGGATATCGAGGTCGTTGGTCGGTTCGTCGAGCACCAGCACGTTGGCCGGCCGCGCGAACAGACGCGCCAGCAGCAGGCGGTTGCGCTCGCCGCCCGATAGCGACTTGACTGGCGAACGCGCGCGTTCCGGCGCGAACAGGAAGTCACCGAGATAGCTCATCACGTGCTTTTTCTGGCCGTTGACTTCGACCCACTCGCTGCCCGGGCTGATCGTATCCGCGAGACTTTTGTCCAGATCGAGTTGCGCGCGCATCTGGTCGAAATACGCGACCTGCAGATTGGTGCCGACGCGCACCGTGCCCTGGTCCGGCGGCAACTCGGCGAGGATCATCTTCAGCAGCGTGGTCTTACCCGCGCCGTTCGGACCGACAAAGCCGATCTTGTCGCCACGCATGACCGTGGCCGTGAAATTGTCGACCACCGTGCGCGAACCGTAGCGCTTGGTCACATCGGTCAATTCGGCAACGATCTTGCCGGACTTCTCGCCCTGGCCCACGTCGAGCTTGACATTGCCCTGCACGTTGCGGCGCTCGGCGCGCTCGTTGCGCATCTGCACGAGCCGCGCAATCCGGCCGACGCTGCGCGTGCGGCGCGCTTCGACGCCCTTGCGGATCCACACTTCTTCCTGCGCGAGCAGCTTGTCGAACTTGGCGGCTTCCACTTGCTCCACTTCGAGCTGCTGCGCCTTCCTGGTCTGGTAGGCGCTGAAATTGCCCGGATACGACAGCAGACGTCCGCGGTCCAGTTCGACGATGCGCGTGGCGACGCGGTCGAGAAACGCGCGGTCGTGGGTAATGAACAGCAGCCCGGCGCGCAGCGAGACCAGCAGTTCTTCGAGCCAGCGGATACCGTCGAAGTCCAGGTGGTTGGTCGGTTCGTCCAGCAGCAGCACGTCCGGCTGCACGACCAGCGCCCGCGCCAGCGCGACGCGCTTTTGCATGCCGCCCGACAGCGAGCCGACCCGCGCCTCGCCGTTCAGACCGATCTGCTGCAGCGTGGTGGCCACGCGCGTGCTCCAGTTCCAGGCGTCCGAATGGTC
The DNA here is from genome assembly GCA_035948995.1 of Paraburkholderia sp. GTDB lineage: Bacteria > Pseudomonadota > Gammaproteobacteria > Burkholderiales > Burkholderiaceae > Paraburkholderia. Next base: position 4,993 of record DASZIR010000158.1, read on the forward strand.
CAGCGCCGATTGCAGCGTGTTCATGCGCGACATCAGCGCGTCGTGCTGTGGACCTTCCGGCTCGTCGGCAAGCTGATTGGCGACCGCGTCGTATTCATCCAGCAGCTCGCGCGCGTGGGTCAGGCCGGCGGCAACCGCTTCGAACACCGTGTTGTCGGTGTCGAACTCCGGCTCCTGCGGCACGTAGACCGACGTCAGGCCCTGTTGGCGCGTGACGAGCCCGTCGTCCGGCTTGATCAGATCGGCGACGATCTTCAGCAGCGACGACTTGCCCGCGCCGTTGCGGCCGATCAGCCCGACGCGCTCGCCCGCCTCGAGAGAGAAATCGGCGTGATCGAGCAACGCGACGTGACCGAACGCCAGTTGCGCCCCGGTAATGGTGTAAAGCGACATGGGAGATTTGGAGAAGACAGCGATGAGTCGGAACCGCTCATTGTACCGGGCGCGCGGGCGGATGCCCGGATGCCGCATGACATAGGCCGAACGGCCTGCTTGTAGCGCTAACGAAATGGCGCGACGCTGGCGTCGTGCGGCGGTTCGTTTCGCGGTGTCCGGGCGCGCGCCGCTATCCCGCTACGCGCGCGAGACGTTCTGCAGCCGCACCCTGCCGGTCAACACACAGTTCTTACTGAACTTGACTTCCTCCTCGCCCTAAAGGGACGAGGATTCCCGGGCGACTAAGCCGCCTTGGGCAACGTTTTGTCGTTGCGATTTTCAGCGTCGACCCAGCGCTGCCTGTTCCAGCGCAGGGTGTCAGGCCGTACGGTGGTCTTCACCGCGTCCCAGCTTGTTCCGGGATGATTGAATGCGAGAATGTTGCGACTGCCGGCCT
>DASZIR010000159.1:0-54304 GCA_035948995.1 Paraburkholderia sp.
CCAATCGTTACTTCCGCTCGCTCGGACTTCCATCGGTGGGGCCTTAGTCGGTCAACCAATCCGAACCGCCGTGTACGGACCCGTACGCACGGTGGTGTGGGAGGGGTCGGGCCGCGAGGCCTGCCCCTATCCCGATTTTGGGGCCCGCCATCTGAACCGGGCGCTTGGTCCGTGCCGCACGCCCGGCGCCATCCTCAATGGCTGATGGCTTCGAGCGACAAGCCTTTGGTCGACGGTCCGAGCAGGATCATGCAGATTCCGACCAGCATCGAGACGCCAATGAACGCCGCGACCCCCGGCACACCATACCCATGCAGCAGAATGCCGATGGCAAGGCCCGCAAACGCCGCGGAAATCCGGCTCCACGAATAGACGAAGCCGATGGCCCGCGCCCGCATGCGTGTGGGAAACAGCTCGGCCTGGTAGCCGTGGTACGCATAGGACATGATATTGGCGGCCAGCGTGAACAGCACGCCCAGCACGATCAGCAGCCACGGCGTGGAGACCTGGGAAAACACCGCGATGACGATACCCATTGTCAGGAGGCCGCCGCAAATCTGCGTCTTGCGCTCCAGCTTGTCGGCGAACCACACGCCGAGCAGCGGGCCGAATGGATTGGCGATGGCGATGATGAATGCATACCCCAGGCTCGCGGTGACATGGATACCGCGATGAATCAGCAGCGTCGGCACCCACGCGGCGAAGCCGTAAAAGCCGATCACCTGCGCCATGTTGAAGATCGACAGGATAAGGGTGCGGGTGCGGTAACGCGGCCCGAAGATCTCCTTATACGAGCCGGTGCCCGCCTGCTCGGGCGCACCCGGCTGGGGGGCCGGCAGCGTGATGCCTTTCTCGGCGGCCACGCGGCCTTCGATATCGGCGACGATGCGCTCAGCTTCTTCAAGGCGCCCGTGCCGGGCGAGCCAGCGCGGGCTCTCGGGAATCTTGCGCCGCAAGATCCAGACCACCACCGCGCCGACCGAGCCGATCAGGATGACCACCCGCCAGTATTCGAGGCCGAGCGGCTGCGTGCCCTTCAGGATATAAGCCAGAAATGCCACGACCGGCACGACCAGAAAGGTGATGAACTGGTTGGCGGCATACGCGCGGCCGCGCTCGGCGCTCGGGATCAACTCGGAAATGTACGTATCGATGGTCACCAGTTCGACACCGATACCGATGCCGGCAATCAGGCGCCAGATATCGAGCGCGAAACCGGAAGTCTGAAAGGCCATGATCACGGTGCAGACCATGTACCAGATCAGCGACCAGGTGAACACGACGCGGCGGCCGAAGCGATCGGCCACGAAGCCGAACGCCACTGTGCCGATCCACAAGCCCGCGAACGTAGAGAAGACGAAGGTGCCGAAACCAGCCACGGCGAGCGGCTGGAGCGACGCGAAAAGACCCAGCGATTCCGGCTTGAACAGACCCGACTCGACCATCCCCGGCGCGACATAGCCCGTGAAAAACAGATCGTAGAACTCGAACACGCCGCCGAGCGAAATCAGGATCACCATGGTCCAGACGGTACGCGAGGGGGGCAACCGATCAAACCGGGCAGCGATTTCAGCGGCCTTTTGTGTGGACATGTACGCCTCTTGTTTTTAAAGGTTTTGTAAGGTTGAGGGCCGAGCGCGCTGGCCGCCCGCTGGAATTTCGCACGGCGCCGCGAGCGCCGGCAATGCGTGTGAATACGGAGGCTCCAATAGCCGGCTGTGCGCGGGGTGAGGATGCGCTGCGCCACGAAATATGAATGAAACGGAAATCACTCGTCATATATTCTACCTGTCAGGATCTTGCCGTTATATGTCTGACCATCATTGTGGTTGAGCGATTCATAGGCGTTTCAGCGCGATGGCGGGGGCGTCTGATGAGCGTTTCATATGCGCTGCGCAATCCCCGCTGTTCAACCGGGCTTTCGCTTTGGATCCTGAAAAATCGTATGGTCAGACCACCGGTTATTAAACGACACGCAGTGGATTGAATCTCTGTCTGGCCGGTCCGGTAACGCATCGGCATTGAAACGCCTTTCCTCCTTTAACAATCCGGCAGAGTCGAGTACTCTGAAATTGCGGGGGTGTTAACCCATGGATTCCCCGGTCCACTTGACGCCTCCGCGTAGTAAGTGAATTGCGCGCGCCCGCATTTGGTCACGGGAGCGCGCATCTTTTTGGCCGGAGTGCTCCGACAAGCCGGCCAACCTCAGCAGCCTGCGCGGGCCGTTCGAACTGATCCAGCCAGACATCGTCTCCAACCGTCCAGATCGATGGCGGCATCGTGCTACGTTGCTTTACTTCGGATAACTTAGTGTCTGCCAGGGTGGCTGCTTGTCGCAGACCCGTCCGCGCGCGGCATTGGCGCCCGCGACGACGTCATCGCGCATCCCCGCGTATGATCAGTCCATTCCCACCCATCCGTTTGCGGAGGAATCCATCGTATGAGCGCGCCTGAAGAAGTCGTATTCCTGCTCGATTGCGACAACACCTTGCTGGACAACGATCACGTGGTGGCGGATTTGCGCAGCCATCTGACCGAACAGTTCGGCGCCGCGAGCAGCGACCGGTACTGGGAAATCTTTGAAACCTTGCGCAGCGAGCTGGGTTACGCCGACTACCTCGGCGCGTTGCAACGCTACCGGCTGGAACGTCAGTGCGATACGCGGCTCATGCTGATGTCGTCGTTCCTGATCGACTATCCGTTTGCAAGCCGCCTGTATCCGGGCGCGCTCGATGCGCTGTGGCGTCTGCGCACGATCGGGCCCACGGTGATTCTTTCCGATGGCGACGTGGTGTTCCAGCCCCGCAAGATCAAACAAGCGGGGCTGTGGGACGCAGTCGAAGGGCGCGTCCTGATCTACATCCACAAGGAACAGATGCTCGACGAGGTCGAGCAACGCTATCCGGCGCACCGCTACGTGATGGTCGACGACAAGCTGCGCATCCTCGCTGCGATGAAGCAGATCTGGAAGGAACGCCTGAAGACAGTCTTTCCGCGTCAGGGACACTACGCGTTGGACCCGGCAAATCTTGCGGCTTATCCGCCTGCCGATGTGACGATCGAGCATATCGGCGAGCTGGCCAGCATGAATCTGGGCACGCTTTCAGCTTAAGGCGCTGCAGCGGCCTCGTTACCGGACTGGCTGTCGCGCACATGCGGGCCGGCAACTGTCATCTGGCTGGCACACCAGCGCCGCAGTATGATGATTTGCGGGGCGGCCATCCGCGGGGCGGCCTTCCGCCGGGCTGCCATCGTTCGCCGTTCCTCGCCGGCGCCGCATCGTCATGCGGACCGATTCAGCCGCTTTCCGGCGCACATCAGGCCGTTTACGAGTGCGCTCACCGGAGGATCTCGTCATGCCATCGGGTTACGATCAGCCACTCTATCTGCTGCCATTCGATCATCGCAATTCGTACGTGAGCAGCATGTTCCACTTCAAGTTTCCACTCGATGCGCAGCAGCAGGCCAAAGTGGAAGACAGCAAGCAGGTAATTTACGAAGGCTTCCTCGCCGCCGCGACTCACGCCGTGCGCAAGGAGAGCGCCGGGGTGCTGGTGGATGAAGCATTCGGGGCACGGATTTTGCGTGACGCGCGCGAGCGTGGCTACGTGACCGCTGCGTCGGTCGAACAAAGCGGCTCCAACGAGTTTCACTTCGAATACGGCGATCAATTTGCCGCACATATCGAGGATATCGATCCGACCTTCGCCAAAGTACTGGTGCGCTATAACCCGGCAGACGACGCGGCGATGAACCGCCGTCAGGCCGCGCGTCTGCAGCAACTATCGGATTATTGCCTTGGTACCGGCCGTCTGCTGATGTTCGAACTGCTGGTACCGGCCACCGAGGCCCAGCTCAAGAGTGTTCAGGACGACGCCGCGGCCTATGACCTGCAACTGCGCCCGCAGTTGATGCGCGACGCGATCACCGCGTTACAGGACGCGGGCGTGGAGCCCGCTGTGTGGAAGATCGAGGGGCTCGATCGCCGCGAAGACTGCGAACGCGTCGTCGAAACCACACGCCGCGGCGGGCGCGGCCATGTCAGTTGCATCGTGCTCGGCCGCGGTGCCGACGAGCAGAAAGTGATCGACTGGCTCGACACCGCCGCGCACGTTGACGGTTTCATTGGCTTCGCGGTGGGCAGAACCAGTTTCTACGACGCCATCGCCGACTACGAAGCGGGCAAGGCAACCCGCGAAGATGCCGCGCAACGCATTGCCACCCAGTACGCGAAGTGGGTTGCGGTGTTCGAGAAGGCACGTCAAGCCCGTGCATGAACGGGCTTGACGTGCGGCGCGTGCGCGGGCATGGGAGGCGAATACCTGAGCGGCTGCATGAACAGCGCATCAGCCGTTGCACGAACGGTTAACTGCGTGAGTGCTCCGTGCACTCGCCTTGCGCAGGCAGTCCATTTTATGGAGTGACCAGATGGCCGAAATCACCATGAATGCCCCCGTGCTGGACCCCGAGACGTTGCGCAAGATGGACCGCTACTGGAGCGCGTGCAACTATCTCGCAGCCGGGATGATTTATCTGCGCGCCAATCCGTTGCTGCGCGAACCCTTGAAGCCCGAGCACATCAAGCGGCGCCTGCTTGGGCACTGGGGCTCCGATCCCGGCCAGAGCTTCCTGCTGGTTCACCTGAACCGTCTGATCAAAAAGCTCGATCTCAACGTCACCTATATCGCCGGCCCTGGGCATGGCGCGCCAGCTACGCTGGCCAGCAGCTATCTCGAAGGCCGCTACTCGGAAATCTATCCGGACCGCAGCGAGGACGAAGCCGGCATGCAGCGTTTTTTCCGGCAGTTTTCGTTTCCTGGCGGAATCGGCTCGCATTGCACGCCGGAGACACCGGGCTCGATTCACGAAGGCGGCGAACTCGGTTACAGCCTGTCGCATGGCTATGGCGCGGCGTTCGACAATCCTGACCTGATCGTGGCTGTGATGGTGGGCGACGGCGAGGCGGAAACCGGGCCGCTAGCCACGTCATGGCATTCGAACAAATTCCTCAACCCGGTGCGCGACGGCGCGGTCTTGCCGGTGCTGCATCTGAACGGCTACAAGATCGCCAATCCGACCATCCTCGCGCGTATTCCGCGGGACGAACTGGAGGCCTTGCTGACGGGCTATGGTCACACGCCGTATTTCGTCGAGGGCGACCAGCCCGAAGCGATGCATCAGAAGATGGCTGCCACGCTCGAGCACTGCGTCAGGGAAATTCGCGCGATCCAGCAGCAGGCGCGCGCCAGCGGCCGCGCCGAACGGCCGCGCTGGCCAATGATCGTGTTGCGCTCGCCCAAGGGCTGGACGGGTCCCAGGGAGGTGGACGGGCACAAGGTGGAGGGGTCATGGCGTGCGCATCAGGTGCCGATCCTCGACCCGGCCACCAATGAGGCGAGCCTGAAGCGGGTCGAGAGCTGGCTGCGGCGCTACCGGCCGGAGGAGCTGTTCGACGCAGGCGGGCGGCTCGTGGCCGAGTTGCGCGAACTCGCGCCGGTGGGTGGACGCCGCATCAGCGCCAATCCGCATGCGAACGGCGGACTGTTGTGCAAAGCGCTGGATATGCCGCCGTTTCGCGAGTACGGCGTCCAGGTCAAGGCGCCGGCGGCCTCGTATGAACCGCCGACGGATGTGCTCGGCAAGTTTCTCTGCGAAGTCATGCGCCGCAATATGAGCGACTTTCGCGTATTCGGTCCGGACGAGACAGCCAGCAACCGGCTGACCGCGATCTACGAGGCGTCGGAGAAGACGTGGCTCGCGGGCACCGAGCCGAGCGATGCGGACGGCGGCGAATTGTCGCCCGACGGCCGCGTGATGGAAATGCTGAGCGAGCACACGCTGGAGGGATGGTTCGAAGGCTACGTGCTCACCGGACGTCACGGTCTGTTCGCGACCTATGAAGCGTTCGTGCACGTGATCGATTCGATGTTCAATCAGCACGCCAAATGGCTGGAGAAATCGAAACGCGAACTCAGATGGCGGCAACCGGTGCCCTCCATCAACCTGTTGATCACCTCGCTGGTCTGGCGTCAGGATCACAACGGCTTTACGCACCAGGATCCCGGCTTTCTCGACGTCGTCACCAACAAGAGCCCGGACGTGGTGCGCATCTATCTGCCGCCCGATGCGAATTGCCTGCTGAGCGTGGCCGACCATTGCCTGCGCTCGCGTGACTACGTCAACGTGATCGTCGCCGACAAGCAGCCGCATTTGCAGTATCTCGACATGGCGGCAGCCGTCACGCATTGCGCCAAGGGCATTGGCATCTGGGACTGGGCATCCACGGATCGCGGCGCCGAGCCGGACGTGGTGATGGCCTGCGCGGGGGACATCCCGACCATGGAATCGCTGGCTGCCGTCGCGATTCTGAAGGAAAAGTTTCCCACCCTGAAAGTCCGCTTCGTCAACGTCGTCGATCTGTTCCGTCTCCTGCCCGATACCGGGCATCCGCATGGTTTGGCGGATCGCGATTTCGACTCGCTGTTCACCACCAGCAAGCCGGTCATCTTCAACTTCCATTCGTATTCGTCGCTGGTCCACAAGCTCACCTACCGGCGCACCAATCACGAGAACCTCCACGTGCACGGCTATCACGAGAAGGGCAACATCAACACGCCGCTCGAACTGGCGATCATCAACCAGGTGGACCGCTTTTCGCTGGCCATCGACGTGATCGATCGCGTGCCCGGTCTGCAGGGCGTGGGCGACCATGTGAAGGAATGGCTGCGCGGCCAGATCATCGAGCATCTCGCGTATGCGCACGAGGAGGGCATCGACAAGGAAGAGATCCGCAACTGGACCTGGACGGAGTAAGGCGATGGCGGATACGCAGATGAGTACGCAAATGAGCACGCAGACGATTCTCGTGCTGAACAGCGGCTCGTCGTCGCTCAAGTTCGGCCTCTTCACGGCCGATCATGCTGCAGAGGGAGGGGCGGGCGCTGCCGCCGAAGGGATTGACGAGACGCTGCTGCTGGAAGGCAGTGCCGAGGGTATTGGCCGGCCCGATGGCCGTTTGCAAATGAGGTCCTCCGACCGGACCGTGCAGTTGCAGATGACGCACCTCATGGAGTCGCAGACCGATGCCTTGCAGAAGCTCGCCAGCGTGCTGGCGGAGCATGGCCATACACGGCCTGTGGCCGTCGGGCACCGGGTGGTGCATGGCGGTCCGCATCTTCGCGAACATCAGCGTCTCACGCCCGAAGTCAGGCAGCGTCTTCAGGACGCGGTGCATTTCGCGCCGCTGCATATTCCACCGGTGCTCGCGTTGATCGATCAGGCGACGCGGATTTTCAGCGACGCGCAGCATTTCGTCTGCTTCGACACGGCCTTTCACCGCACGCTGCCACCGCGTGCTTCGCATCTTGCGTTACCGCGCCGCTATGCGCAGACCGGAGTGATCCGCTACGGCTTTCACGGCTTGTCGTACGAATCGCTGGTGTATCGGCTCGGTGCCGGCATGCCGGCGCGCGCCGTGTTTGCGCATCTGGGCAATGGATCGAGCGTGTGCGCGCTGCGCGACGGGCAGTCCGTCGACACGTCGATGGGGCTCACGCCAACCGGTGGCATGCCGATGGGCACCCGCAGCGGCGATCTCGACCCGGGTGTGCTGCTTTACCTGATGCGCACCGAGCGGCTCGATGCGGACACACTCGAAACGCTGCTGAACCGTGAAAGCGGTCTTGCCGGATACACAGAAGGAGAAGGCGACATGCAGGCGCTGCTCAAGCGCAGTGCCGATGGCGACCAGGACGCCGAGCTTGCCGTCGATGTGTTCGCAACCGCAGTACGTAAATATGCGGGCGCGTACGCCGCGTTGCTGGGTGGGATCGATCTGCTGTTGTTTGCCGGAGGAATCGGCGAGCACAGCGCCGAGGTGCGCCGCCGCGTCTGCACAGGGCTCGAATTTCTCGGCCTAAAAGCCGACGATGCCGCCGGTAAGGTGCGCACCATGCATACCGAGGAGGAGCGGCAGATCGCACGTCATTGCCGCGCGTTGTTGCGGCAGGCGGAGAGCTAGGACCTATAACCTGTAACGGTCACCCGCGGCTCGCCCGCTGGGCGTCACGCTCGAGCTCGCCTGGCAGCGTCACGATGCCGGCGTGCGCCGTGACGGCAATCTTGCCGGGCAGGCCCTCGACCCGTGCGTCAGGGGCGGGCCTTCGTGAGTTGCGCGGGCGTATCGGGTGCGCCCATCCGGTTGGCGGCATCGAGTGGCGTCACGCCTGCCGCGTCGCGCGCCTGCGGATTGGCCCCATGGGCGATCAGCAGTTCGACGATCTCGGTGCGGTTGAACATCGCTGCGATCATCAGCGCGGTGCGGCCGTCGGGCGATGCGCCTTCGACGTCCGCGCCGTTTGCGAGCAGGGTTTCGACGACCGCCTTGAAGCCCTTGAACGCCGCGCCGGCAATCGGGCTCTGGCCGTTGTCGTTGCGCAGGTCAGGGTCGGCACCATGTTCGATGAGCGTGCGCACCGCGTCCGCATGGCCGTGATAGCTCGCGAGCATCAGCAGGCTATCGCCCTTTTCGTTGCGCAGGTTGGGCGGCACGCCTTTGTCGATGACCGCCGCTAGCGTGGCCGCATCGCCGCGCCGCGCAAGGTCGAAGACTTCGCGCGCGAGCTCGAGCAGGTCCGGATCGAGATCCGGACGGGCCGGTGCGTTGGAGGCGTTGGGTTCGTCTGGCAAGGGAAGCTCCGTGCAGTGAGATCGGCCGGATCGGCCAGTGAGCGACGCGGCACGCGCGTCGCTCACGACACACAGGGGAGCATACCGAATCTTCGCGCTGCGCGTGCCGGGTGGTGACGGTGCGTCGCACCGGAGCCCGGTTACTGCTGGCCCGGCTGTGGCTCCCGATGCCCCTGGTTAGGTACTGCATGGCTCTGGGGTTGCGCCTGGGGCTGAGGCTGCGGACGCGGCTGGAACGGTTGCCCGCCCGGCTGTTGCGGCTGCCCCTGGACAGGCGGACGCGCCATTTGCTGAGGCTGCGGTTGCGGGCGCGCCTGCGGCGGCGGCTGCACCGGCTGGAACGGTTGGCCGCCCGCATGCTGGGGCTGTTGCTGCTGCGGAGCCTGCGGCTGGAACGGCCGGCCCATTTGTTGCGGCTGGGACTGGGGTTGTGATTGCGGGCCGCGCGGCGGCAACGGGCTTGTTTGCGGGCGGTAAACCGGCTGGCCTTGCCCCTGCATGGGCGGCTGGTAGGGACGCGGCTCGTTGCCGTGCGGTCCGTCACGACGCCAGCGGTCGCGATCGCCGTACCACGGCCGGTCGTGATAGTAGCGGCCCCAGTAGGAGTCGAAGGAAAACACGACGACGGGCAAGCCGATGATCGCGCCGTAACTCTGGAGCGGCACGTAAGTGCCCTGGTACGGATAGGTGAGTGCGCCGCCGTAGATCCAGCCGCGCAAGTCGTCGAGCACCACGTCGCACCATTCATAGCTGCTGACGCAGCCCATCACCGTGACAGGCTGGTTCGGTGCAAGGCTCGCCACCACCGGATAGTCCGAGTCAGGTCCCGCCATCAGGTCGACGGGCTGGTTCGTAAAGGCCTGCACCTGGGCAAACGCCAGGCAGGGGAGCGCGAGCAGCGCCGCAAGCGCCGCGCGGGTTGTCATCTTGAGCGCAGTGGGCCGCGCATCAGGCCGGGAAGTGGGCCTCGCTATAAGCCGGATGGGCATGGAAAGCGCGCCTGAGGACGCTATAGTGATAGAGCGTTCAGGTTAGCAGAAGGGCGGCCGTTGCGCTGGCCTCGACCGCATCGGGATGGCAGGGGGCGCTCGCCGGGAGCCACGCCCCGTGGGCCTTTACAAAGGAATTCTTGACCGGAGCGCCGCGTTGAGCGCAAGGTGGAAGCCGAAGCCCGAGACCTTCAGCGCTGGCCGATCCGTTAGCGGTAAAGCGCGCGGGACTCGCCGCTTCCTCCTTGATTCTTCAGGCGTCCCGTGCGGCACATGAGGTGCGGCGGGTGACGCGCTCAACCCACTGGAACGAGGACGAGGACATGACACTGAACTTTCCCAATCCGAGCCGCAGTTACGATGCCTCGCGGCACTGCGTGTGCTTCTGGGGTTACGACAACGCGCGCGAGATCGCCTTTACGGTCGACGATGCGGTGTTGACGAATCTGAGCCCCGGCACCGGTTCCGACGAACCGGCGGTGCTGGCCGCCTTCGACCAGCATCGCGAGCAGATCCTGGTGCTCGCCCGCGGCCTCTATTCCGGCGGCCCACAAAACCGCTACATGATTTCCTGAAACCGGCGTGGGCATACCGGCGTGGGTGTCACGCCGGCACGGCGGTCAGCCCGGCCGCCACCTCTTGCTTCGTGCCTGGCGTTTCACGTTTCGCGTGGCCCAACCGTCCTCACGGCGCCACTGCTACGCGCAAATATTCGTCAACTGCTCCTGTCTTACCTGTCGCCGCGGATTCATCATAAGCGCGTGAATATCCGTGTCCGAGGAGTGAATCATGAGCTTGCTGAAAATGTTGCGCATCGTCCTATGGAGCTTTTTCGGCGTGCGCAAGGGCGCTGCACATCAGGCCGATATGGCTGGCGTGAAACTGCCGCTATTGCCGGTGGTCGCGGTCGCGCTTGCGGCGAGTTTTGGCGGCATTCTCTTTTGCGCCGCGAAGTTCGCAGTGATGGCGGCTCACTGATTCGCCCAACTTGCCTTATAAAAGTGATTCGCCTCGTCGACAACGCGCAGTTCGCTTGGGACGTGCGCGTTGTCGATTGCTCATCTCTTACGGCGCACAGTCGACTGCGCCAGCAATTTTCCCAACACCTGTATCGCCTCTTCGAACTTCGGTCCCCACGGGTGGCCGAAGTTCAACCGCACGCAATGTTGATACGCATGCTTCGCGGAAAAGATCGGACCGGGCGCAAGGCTGATGCCGTGACTGATCGCCAATTGATGGAGTTGCATCGCATCGACCGCCTCCGGCAGTTCCAGCCAGACGAAGTAGCCGCCCGCCGGATGTGTCCAGCGCACGTCTTTGGGAAGCCAGCGCTCGAGAGCCGCGTCGATGGCGCTCAACTGTGAGCGCAATGCGCTGCGCAGCTTGCGCAAATGCCTGTCATAGCCGCCATGCTGCAGGTAATCGGCCACGCCGGCCTGCACCGGAATGCTGGCGGCCAAGGTCGTCATCAACTTCAGACGCTGGATCTTGCCGGTGAAGCGCCCGGCGGATACCCAGCCGATCCGGTAACCCGGCGCCAGCGTCTTCGAAAATGAACTGCAGTGCATCACCAGTCCGCGCGTATCGAAGGCGAGGGCGGGCAGCGGATAGTCGGGCTGGAAATGCAATTCGCCGTAGACGTCGTCTTCGATCAACGGCACCTCATGCTGGCCGAGCAATTCGACCAGTGCCTTCTTTTTCTCCAGCGAAAGCGTCACACCGGTCGGATTCTGGAAATTGGTCATGAACCAGCACGCGCGGATGGGCTGCTGCCGCAACGCTTCGGCCAGTGCTTCCAGGTCGAGGCCGGCGACCGGGTGGACGGGAATCTCCACCGCGCGCAGGTCCAGACGCTCGATGGCCTGGAGCGCCGCGTAGAAGCCGGGGGATTCGACGGCGACCACATCGCCGGGACGGGTCACTGCCATCAGGCAAAGATTGAGCGCTTCCAGCGCACCATTGGTGATGACGATTTCTTCGATGGGTTGCGAAATACCCATGCCCATGTAGCGCAATGCTACCTGGCGGCGCAGGTTTTCATTGCCGGGCGGCAGATCGACCACCGTGCTCCACGGGTCCACCATGCGCGCCGCGTGCGCGAGCGATTTGGCCAGACGCGGCAGCGGAAACAGCTTCGGTGAAGGAAACGCGGAACCGAGCGGCACGATGCCCGGGTGCCTTGCGGCGTCGAGCACCGAGAAAACGAGGTTGCTGATATCGACCTTGCTCGACTCGGCCACGCTGGGGACGCGCGGCGTGGAAGATGAGGGCACCCCGGCGCCTGGCGCGACGTAATAGCCCGAGCGCTCGCGCGCCCGGATCAAACCCCACTCCTCGAGCAGGTAGTAGGCGCGGAACACGGTCGACTGGCTGACATCGTGCTGCGCCATGATCTGCCGCAGCGACGGCATCCGCGCGCCGACCGGCACATGGCCGGCGCGGATTTCGTCGGCCATGGCGTTGGCCAGGATCTCGTAGCGTTTCATCTATAGAGTGGTCTATGGCTGCCGCGTGCGGATCGCGAGCTTACGCCGTCGTGGCGGGCGGGGCCATTTTCTTATGGTTTGGCGGGAATGCAAAGCGGCAGGGGAGGCCGATGAATCCGCCCGCAATAGCCCAATCGCCCCTCAAGAACGCCCGCGCGCTGCCGATAACACGGCATGAGCCTCTTACGGATCGGGGGTTCTTGTGCCCCGGGCGCGCAGGTGTAAGCTAAGCACTTTTGCAAAACCCGCCCGCATCCGCCGCGCTTCATGCGGCAAAAGTAGTCAGACCCACTGCAAAACCCGTCGTCGAATTGTTGTTAGCAGAATGGAAGATCGTATTCAGATCACCTTCTCCCTGGAGACACTGTGCTTCGACATAGCCTCGGCGGTCTTCTCCTCGCGCTAAGTTGCATGAGCCGCGCCATCGCAGCCGGTCCCGACTGCTCGCGACCCTATACGCTCGCGTTGCACGATCACGGCCTGCTGTATTCCGTCGAGACCGATAGCGGAATCGACAAGGATTTCGCCGACGAACTGATCCGCCGCAGCGGCTGCCAGATCCGGGTGAGCCTGATGTCACGCGCCCGCATCTGGAAACTGATCGAATCCGGCGCGCTCGATTTCAGCCTGTCCGGCATCGCCAACGCCGAGCGCAATCAATATGCGTCCTTTGCCTGGTATTTCAGCAACAAGTACTACCTGCTGGTGCGCAAGGATTCCGGCATCCGTCAGTTGGCGGATTTCGAGCACAACGACCGGTTTCAGCTCGGTGTCATTCGCAGCTTCCGTTACAGCGAGTCGGCCAACCAGCTGGTCGACTCGCTATCGGCCGAAAACCGCGTGACCCAGGCCGGCGGTCTGGAGCCGCTGTATCAGGCGCTGATTCTGCGGCACATCCAGGGGATGATCATCGAGCCCTTCGATTACCCCGCGCTCGATGAAGAGAAGATCCGCGACCTGACCACCATCGTCGAGTTCAACGATCCCTCCATACCGCACGGCCTCATCATGTCGAAGAAGGCGCTGTCGCCGGCCGAACAGGAAAAGTGGCGCGAGCTGGTGAACCAGATGCGTGCAGACGGGACCGTGCGCAAGATCTTCGAGAAGTATTTCAAACCCGACCTCGCCGATTCGATGGTCGATTTCCAGGCGCCGCCGTGAACTGGGCGCGCCCGATCCTGCTGCCGCTACTGGTCTTGTCCGCGTCGCTGGGGGTGACATGGATCGTTTGGGACCACGAACGGCAGGCCGCCCGTCATGAATTGCTCACGCAGTTCGAAGTTTCGCTGGGTGACGCCGTCAGCCGGGTGGAGCAGCGCATGGCCACCTACGAGCTGTTGCTGCGCGGCGTGCAGAGCCTGTTCTCCGCCACCGGCGAGATCGACAGGCGCCAGTTCCGCGATTACGTGGGCACGCTCGATCTGGACGCCAACTTTTCCGGCATCCAGGCGATCGGCATCGTCGAGTGGGTACCGGCTGCGCAAAAAGATTTTCATATCGCCGCCATGCGCCGGCAAGGCGTGGCCGGCTACACCATCCGGCCCGCGGGCTCGCGCGACGACTACGCGCCCATCATCCAGCGCGAGCCGGCTATCGGCCTGAATCGTACCGGGCCTGGCTTCGATGCATGGGCCGAGCCGGTGCGGCGGCGCGCCATGGAGAAGGCGCGCGATTCCGGCATGGCCACGATCTCTGGAAAGCTTCGCCTCGCGGTGGATGCGCAGGCCGATGCGCGTCCCGGCTTCATCATGTACCTGCCGATCTACGCCCCCGGGCAATCGGATAGCGTCGCCCAGCGCCGCGCGCACCTGGTCGGCTGGGTCTATGCTTCGTTCCGCATGCACGACGTCGTCGCCAGCCTGTACGGCGAGGCGCCGCCGGGGCTCGCGTTAGCGATCTACGATGGCATCGAGCCGTCCGACGCGGCGCTGCTGCACCGCACTGCCGAGCCAGGCGGGCAGCATCTGCCCGCCGTCATTTCAGCCAATGAATACCTGGTCGTCGGCGGACACGACTGGACGCTCTCGATGAGCGCCAACGACGAATTCAAGACCCGTTTCGGCCGAAACGCCGAACTGCTGATTGCCACTACGGGCTCAGGGCTGAGCGTACTGCTGGCGTTGCTGACCTGGCTCATGATGACGGGCCGCGGCCGCGCGATGAGACTGGCCTCGAGGATGACGAAGGAGTTGCGCGAGAACGAAGAGAAATTCCGCGCGATTGCCGACTGCACCGTCAACTGGGAAGTCTGGTGGGGGCCGGACGGCAAGCCACGCTGGATCAATCCGTCCGTGGAAGAGTACATCGGCTATACGGTCGACGAGTGTATGGCCATGCCCGACTTTGCGCGCACACTGATCTGTCCGGAAGACCTGCCGCGCGTCGCCCCCGAGTTTCTGAAGGGGCGGCAGGGCTTTCGCGGCGACGACCTCGAATTCCGTTGTGTCCGCAAGGATGGGTCGCTCGTCTGGCTGTCCGTCTCATGGGTTCCGATCAGCGATGCCAAAGGCGGCTTCATCGGCTTTCGCACCAGTGGGCGCGACATCACCGAGCGCAAGCAGGTCGAGGCCGAACTGCGGATCGCCGCAATCGCCTTCGATTCGCTCGAGCCCATGATGATCACCGATGCCAGCGCGAGAATCCTGCGCGTGAATTCGGCCTTCACCGAATGCACCGGCTACATGGCCGAGGAAATTGTCGGACAGACGCCGCGCGTGCTCAAGTCAGGCCGTCACGACGCAGCGTTCTTCCGCGCGATGTGGGAAGCGATCCATCGTTCGGGCGGGTGGCAAGGCGAAATCTGGGACCGCCGCAAGAACGGCGAGGTGTATCCAAAGTGGCTCACGATCTCGGCCGTGATGGGCGACGATGGCGCGGTCAGCCACTATGTCGGCACCCACCACGACATTACCGAGCGCAAGCTCGCTGAAGAACGAATCAGGGAGTTGGCCTTTTTCGATGCGCTGACCCGTTTGCCCAACCGTACGCTGCTGCTGGACCGCCTCATGCAGGCGATTACGGCCAGTGCCCGCAGCGAGGCGTGCGGCGCAGTGCTGTTCGTCGACCTCGATCATTTCAAAACGCTCAACGATACCCTCGGCCACGACAAGGGCGACCTGCTCCTGCAGCAGGTGGCGCAACGTCTGGCCGCCAGCGTTCTCGAGAGCGACACCGTGGCGCGCGTGGGTGGCGACGAGTTCGTGGTGGTATTGGGAAGCTTGAGCGGCAACCATCATGAGGCGGCCCGTCAAACCGAAGCCTTGGGTGAACAGCTCCTCGCCGTTCTCGGGAGTCCGTATCAACTGGGCGACATCGAATACCGCAGCACCGCCAGTATCGGGGCCACCGTGTTTAGCGGACATCAGGCCTCCATGGACGAACTCCTGAAACAGGCCGACCTCGCGATGTACAAGTCCAAGGAGCGCGGGCGCAATGCCGTGTGCTTCTTCGATCCGGACATGCAGACCGTGGTGGTGGAGCGGGCCGCGCTGGAGGCGGGCATGCGCAATGCAATCGACGCCAACCAGTTTCTGCTTCACTACCAGGCGCAGGTCGACGGCGACCGTACCACAGGCGTCGAAGCCCTCGTGCGCTGGCAGCATCCCCAGCGCGGCATCGTGCCGCCTGCCGAGTTCATTCCGCTCGCTGAGGAAACCGGACTGATCCTGGCGCTCGGCGGGTGGGTCCTCGAAGCCGCCTGCGCGCAACTGGCACGATGGGCCACGCGGCCGGACATGGCGCATCTGACGATCGCGGTGAATGTCAGTGTCCAGCAGTTTCGCGAGCCGGACTTCGTGGAGAAGGTGCTGACCGTCATCAGTCAGACCGGCGCAAGGCCCGACCGGTTAAAGCTGGAGTTGACGGAGAGCGTGCTGGTCGATAACGTGCAGGACATCATCGGGAAGATGTCCGCGCTCAAAACCCGAGGCGTCGTCTTTGCACTGGACGATTTCGGTATTGGGTATTCGTCGCTTTCCTATTTGAAGCTCCTGCCTTTGGACCAGTTGAAGATCGACCGCTCGTTCGTGCGCGATGTGCTGGTCGACCCGAATGACGCCGCCATTGCCCGGACCATCGTGGCACTGGCGCAGAGCCTCGGCTTGGGGGTCATCGCCGAGGGCGTCGAGACCGCCGCCCAGCGGGACTTTCTTGCGGCCGCGGGATGCCACGCGTATCAGGGCTACTATTTTTGCCGCCCGCTTCCCATCGAGGGTTTCGAGGCGTTTTTCAGCCAGCCTGAGGTTAGCCAGATCGAGTCGCGACAATGCGTGGCCGAATAGGCGCGGGGCGCGCCGGTACCATGATTTCGGGTGGAGGTCCCGCCGCCATCCTTAACGGCGGCAGGGAGCAGACCGCACCATTCCTCTGGCAGCGATACCTTTGCTGCTGGGCGATCGCCATCCCTCTCCTCGTGATCGACGTTGTATGGCTGCGCCTGAGCGGCTGCTCGGTGCAGGCGGGCGGCGTGCTGCGAGTCGCGAGAGCCATGGGTCTGTTGCCCTGTTTCGCTGTCGGCCTGATCGGCGTGGCGAAAATCCCGCGCTACGCGCGCCTCACCAGAACGTTTCGCTATATGGAGGTAGCGCGTACGCTTGCGTGGATGATGTAGATGCTGTTCTTTGTCGCGGTTGCCGCTGTGCTCTCGTATTTGTGCGTAACCGTCGACACGCCGCTCGTCGATGCGAGCCTGATCCGTTTCGATCAGGCGGTCGGCTTTGCTTGGCCATCGGTTTATCACTGGACCCGCTCGCATGCCGCGCTCGAACGTGTTCTTGCCGTCGCTTATGAAAGCGGCGGCTGGCAACCGGTCGGTATCCCCGCTATATCGGGCATCCTTGGCCGCGACGAAGATCTGGCCGACTTCATGCTGCTTCTGACGCTCTCGAGCATCCTGCTGCTGATCGTATCGACGCCGTTTCCCGCAGCTAGCGCGTATGTGCATTTCAACGTCACGGATCCTGGCACTGCAGCGACCGTGTCCGGGTTCAATCGGCTGCGCAGCGGCACGATGCGGCAGTTCGACCTGAACGCGATGCAAGGCCTCGTATCGTTTCCCTCGTTCCACACCGCGCTCGGAATTTTTTCGCGTACGTGGTGCGCCGAAGTGCGGTGCTGTTCCCCGTGTTCGCTGTGCTGAACGCGACGATGTGATGTCGACGCCGACGCAGGGTGGCCACTATCTGGTGGACGTCTTCGGTGGCTTGATCCTGGCGTACCTGACCATCCGGATCCTGACGTTGAGGTGCGGCATGCGCGTCACGAAGCGCGCGGAGCCGCACGCTGACGTCACGGCTGGTTGAGCCTGAAGCCTGGCCGCCAACCAGCGCTTCGCGTCAGCGGCCGGTGCCGGGCACCGCGCGGCCCACCGTGCCGACTGCACCCGGCGCTTCTTCGAGTCGGCGAAACACGAGTGCCGACACCAGCGTAATGGTGCCGACGCACACAAAGCTCAAGCGGAACCCGGTTGCCGCTGAACCGAGTTGCATAGTGAACAGGTTCACCAGCCCGCCACCGATCGACACGCCGAGACCCATCGCCAGCATCTGCACCATCGAGAACAGGCTGTTGCCACTGCCGGCGTCCTCGTGCGAAAGCCCCTTCAAGGTCACACTGTTCATGGCCGCGAACTGCATCGAGTTCGCCGCGCCGAACACGGCCAGTACTGCCAGTTCGATCACGAGCGGCGTGCCGCGCGAGATCAGCGCGAAGCCGACGATCGCCGAGCCGACGATCACGGTGTTGACCAGCAGAAACGTGTCGTATCCATAGCGCCGGATGAGCGGCGCGATCCAGCGCTTGGCGACGGTGCCGGCGAGCGCGGCGGGCAGCATCATCATGCCGGAATGCAGCGGCGTATAGCCGAGCTGCAATTGCATCAGCAAGGGCAGCAGGAACGGCACCGCACTCGAGCCGATGCGGCACACCAGATTGCCGGTCAGGCCCACACTGAAATTGGGTTCGCTAAACAGCTTGAGCTTGAAGAGCGGGTTGGCG
This sequence comes from Paraburkholderia sp., assembly GCA_035948995.1. Classification (GTDB taxonomy): domain Bacteria; phylum Pseudomonadota; class Gammaproteobacteria; order Burkholderiales; family Burkholderiaceae; genus Paraburkholderia. The sequence goes on from DASZIR010000159.1 coordinate 18,158, forward strand.
CGGCCTCTGGCGTACGGGATGTAGGCGAGTGCGGCAGCGAGGGCCAGCACGAAGAGACCGGTGGCCCAGGCGGCGCGATGCGTTTGCACCGGCGCGTCGACCGCGAGCGAGAAGGCGATCATGCACAGCGATAGCAAGGCACAGCCGGCGAAATCGAAGGGCGGCGCGGCGCTGGCGCTGCCGCGCGGCAGATAGCGATGCACGGCGAAGAGCCCGATTGCACCGATCGGCACGTTGATCAGGAAAATCCAGTGCCAGGAGATCGCTTCGACGAACCAGCCACCGAGCGTCGGGCCGACGATCGGCCCGACCTGTCCGGCAATGGAAATGAATGCAAGCGCCGACACGTACTGCTCGCCGGACACGCTGCGCAGCACGGCGAGACGTCCGATCGGCAGCAGCATCGAGCCGCCCACGCCTTGCAGTACCCGCGCGATCACCAGTTGCCCCAAGGTATGCGCGCTCGAGCAGCACAGCGAGCCGAGCACGAAGATCAGGATGGCCGCGAAGTAGACCCGGCGGGTGCCGAAGCGGTCAGCCAGCCAGCCCGAGGCGGGCGTCAGCATGGCCATGGTGAGCGTGTACGCAACGATCACCGGCTGCATGGCCAGCGGCCTCTCATGCAGGCTGTGGGCGATCGAGGGCAGCGCCGTGTTGACGATGGTCGTATCGAGCGACTGCATGAAAAAACCGGCGGCGACGATCCAGAGCAACGCGGTCTGGCTTGAATCCTTACTCATTTGAACTTCTCGGCAAGCGGGGCCGCTGCACGCGGCCGCCCGCCGCCGGACGGCAGCGGCCGGCGGCGGGTGAGGTGCAACGGAATCATTGGGGTATGCCGACATCTTATTGTCATCTTCGTCAATCGGGAACCCCACTAGCGACGTTGACTGTTATCGCATTTGCCGATAACAATGACGCATGCTCAACCCTATCTGGCTCAAGACGTTCGCCACCGTCGCCGCCTGCCACAGCTTCACGGAGGCGGGGCGGCAACTCGGCCTCACGCAATCGAGCGTGAGCGAGCACATCCGCCGCCTCGAACACGAGGTCGGCCGGCGGCTCCTCGTGCGCGACACGCATTCGCTTGCCATGACCCCCGACGGTGAGGCGATGCTCGCGCATGCCAGCGTGATCCTGCAGGCGCTCGCCCGCGCGGAATCGCAGTTTCGCGCGCCGCGTCTTACAGGACGTGTGCGCCTCGGTTCCTCGGACGACGTCGCGCTCGGGCCGCTGCCCACCGTGCTGGCGGCGTTCCGCAACGCTCACCCCGATGTCGAGCTGGAGATCACCATCGGCATGACGGGCAAGCTCTACGAATTGCTGGAGGCAGGCTCGATCGACCTGCTGGTCGGCAAGCGGCGCCTGGGCGACCGGCGCGGTGTGCCGCTGTTTACCGGCCGGCTGGAGTGGCTGGCACGCACCGGCACGCTGGTGGATCTGACGCAGCCCCTACCGCTGATTCTCGTGGCGGAACCGAGCGTGACCCGCGCCGTGGTGCTGGATGCGCTGGCTGAAGCGGGGTTCCGCTGGCAGGTCGTATGCACGAGCAGCAGCCACGCGGGTTGCATTGCCGCCGCGCGAGGCGGCCTGGGCATTACCGTGCGGCCGCAATATCTGGCGGCGCGCGGCCTCGCGCCGCCCGTCAACAATGCGAGCTTGCCGGTGCTGCCGGACGTGGAGTTCATCGCGCTGGCGGCGAGGCGGCTCAGCCGCCCAGCGGGCACGCTGCTGCAGCTTTTGCATGACAGCGAGCTGCGTGGCTCGTGGATCGGCGAGTAATCGGCGAAAAGCGCGGCGCGAACGAGGCGGGCGCGAGGTGCTGCCCTGCCTATAGCCAGGGATGCCGCGGCGGCAACACGTTGTTGAGCGCATAGTTGCCCACCGCGTAGTACTTCCAGCGTGCCGGGTCGTGCAGGGTGTGGGTGCGGGCGTTACGCCAGTGGCGATCGAGGTTGAATTCGTGCAAGGTCGAGCGCGTGCCGGCCAGTTCGAACAGTTTGCTGCCGGCGAGCACGGCCGTCTCCGTGCTGAGCGCTTTGGCTTCAGCGACCGCTATCGATGCCTCGGCCACACTGCGCTCGTGCGGGTCGCGCTGCGCGGCGTCGAGATATTCGCCGGCGCGCCTCAGCAAGGCTTCGCTCGCATGCACGCGAATCTGCAGGTCGCCGATCTCGCGGATCGTCAGCGGGTCCTGGTAGCCATGCTCGACGTCGCTGTCGATCCACGGACGCGTGTGATTGCGCACGAAATGAATCGTGTCGTCGAGGGCGGCCCGCGCGATGCCCGTATCGACCGCGGCCTGGATGATCTGCGCAACCGGCCCCATCGTCGTGGGGCGATCGAAGGCGAGATGATGGCGGATCACGAAGGCCTCAGGCACGACGATCTGCTCGAGGATCGTCGTGCCGCTTGCCGTCGTACGCTGGCCGAAACTCGACCAGTCGTCGATCACGGTCAATCCCAGGGTGCCGCGCTCGACGAAGGCGACCACCGTGTTGTCGCCTTCCTTGGCGACGACCGGCACCCAGTCGGCCAGCAGCGCGCCGGATGAGTAGAACTTGCGCCCCGACAGGACATAGCCGCCCTCGGCGGGCTGCAACGCGGTCTGCACATCGTTGACCGACTTCGTGCCCACCTCCGAAAACGCGTTGCCAAAGCGCACGCCCTGCAAGGCGAGGCCGAAGAAGAATTCCTTTTGCCAGGGCGTGCCATCCAGACGCACGGCTTCGACCATATACAGATGATTCTGCGGAATCTGGCCGATGCTCGGATCGGCCGCCGAAATGATGCGGATCACTTCGGCGAGGGTGACGTTCGAAACGAACGCGCCACCATACTCGCGCGGCACGGTGATGCCCCACAGGCCGCTCTGCGAAAAGCGGTCGAGCTCCGCACGCGGCAGGCGCCGCTCTGCGTCGCGTGCGGCTGCTTCCTTGACGAAGTCCGCGGCGAGCGCGTGGGCTATCTCGATCGCCTCCGCGTCGGTTCTGATCACATGCGCGGGCGGGCGAGCGAGCGGCTGCGTGGCGACCGGCGGCTGGCCGGCGCGCAGGGCTGCGGTGTTGGGGGCGCGTTCGGAGACGCTGGCGTCGTGGGACATGAGACTTCCTTTCATCGGTTAACGGACGCGCTGTCAATGCAGGTCGCGTGCCAGGCGCGCTGCGGCGGGCGTCGGTGCGCGCAGGCGGTCATGCCCGTTGTGGCGTGCTGCGCAATCTGCACGCGCGCTGCTGCTCGAGAAGCAAACCCGAAGCAAACCCGTAGCCATTCCGTGCAAATGACCTCGTGCGCGCCATGGTGTTGCTGGAGCAACACCTCATCAACAACGCTGCGGATGGCTCAGCAGCGCGGCGTTGCTGCGATTGGCCGTCAATCGGGCGAAGCTCAACACCGGCCTGCATTGGCACGCGAGTTGCCTTGTCATCGCTCCCATGCCGGCGTGTCGTGCCGGACATCAACAGCCAAAGATCGCGTAGCCGGTCTTGCGAGCGTTTGCAGCGCCCGCGTATTCAAGGAGTGAAGCATGAGCCGAGCGTTGAAGGTGACAGCGGTGTCGGGCGGTCTGCAACGACCGTCGCGCACGCTGGCACTAATCGAGGCGATTCTGGGCGAGTTGAACGCGGCGCTGCCGATCGATGCGCAAGTGGTCGAGCTGGGCACGCTCGTGCCAGGGCTCGCCGGCACGTCGAGCCGCACGGCGTTGCCGGTCGACGTGTTCAGCCAGATCGAGGCGATCGAGTCGTCCGACCTGCTGGTGGTGGCAAGCCCGGTGTATCGCGCGTCGTACACGGGACTCTTCAAGCATCTGTTCGATTTCGTGCGCCAGGATGCGCTCGTTGATGTGCCAGTGCTGCTTGCCGCAACCGGCGGCAGCGATCGCCATGCGCTCGTGATCGAACATCAGTTGCGCCCGCTGTTCGGCTTCTTTCAGGCGTTGACCTTGCCGGTGGGCGTCTATGCGACAGAAAGCGATTTCACCGATTACCGCGTGTCGGGTGCCGAGCTCGATGCGCGCATCAAGCTCGCCGTCGAGCGTGCGTTGCCATACCTGCAGCATCGTCAACCAGCCGATGCCTATCAGGCCGCTTAGGCCCGACGGTGGCGCCATGCCTTACCCCTTTTGTTCAAATCGTCGTTACCGAATTCACCGAATTGATCGAAGTCATTGAGTTCACGAAAAGGAATCGCCATGAGCACCAGTCATCAGGAATCCTTGAAGTTCGCCTATTGGGTGCCCAATGTCAGCGGCGGTCTTGTGGTCAGCAAGATCGAGCAGCGCACCAGTTGGGACATCGACTATAACCGGCGCCTGGCACAACTCGCCGAACGCCAGGGCTTCGACTATGCGCTGTCGCAGATCCGCTTTACCGCCGGCTATGGTGCCGAGTATCAGCACGAGTCTGTCGCCTTCAGCCACGCGTTGCTCGCGGCGACCGAACGTCTGAAAGTGATCGCCGCGATCCTGCCGGGGCCCTGGCATCCGGCCGTCGTCGCCAAGCAGCTGGCGACGATCGATCAGCTGAACGCCGGCCGCGTGGCAATCAATGTCGTGAGCGGCTGGTTCAAGGGGGAGTTCACGGCGATTGGCGAGCCCTGGCTGGAACATGACGAGCGTTACCGCCGCTCGGAGGAATTCATTCGCGCAGTGAAGGGCGTGTGGACGCAGGACAACTTCACGTTCAAAGGCGACTTCTATCGTTTCAACGACTACACGCTCAAGCCCAAGCCGCTGCAGCAACCGCACCCTGAAGTGTTCCAGGGCGGCAATTCGCCGGCGGCGCGCCGGATGGCGGCAGCGGTGTCCGACTGGTACTTCATGAACGGCAACACGCCCGAGAATCACAAGGCGCAGATCGACGAGATTCGCGACGCGGCCGCGGCGCAGGGGCGACGCGTTAGGTTCGGTGCGAATGCGTTCATCATTGCGCGCGACACCGAAGAAGAGGCGCAGCAGGTACTCGCCGACATCATCAGGAATGCAGACCCCGAGGCCGTGAACGCCTTCGGTCATGCGGTGAAGCAAGCGGGCAAATCGTCGCCCGAAGGGCAGGGCATGTGGGCCAATTCGAAGTTCGAGGATCTGATCCAGTACAACGACGGCTTCAAGACCAACCTGATCGGCACGCCGGAGCAGATCGCACACCGCATCGTCGCGCTCAAGGCGATCGGCGTCGATCTGGTGCTCGGAGGGTTCCTGCACTACCTGGAGGAAGTCGAGTATTTCGGCACACGGGTGTTGCCGCTCGTGCGCGAACTCGAACGGGCACAGACGGCCAGGGTGGCTTGACGTGGCGCCTTTTTATCTTCGTCACGCTCGCGACGTTATATGCGCGCTACAGGCCCAATCATGAGTGCTTCGTTCGACGTCTCCAGCCCGCCCGCCAGCACCTTGCCGGACTGGTTGCGCACCCAGGCGCAGCGCCGTCCGCACGCGCGGGCCTTGCGTCACAAACGTCTGGGCGTGTGGCGCGCGTGGTCGTGGCAAGCGGTAGCGGCGCAGGTCGAGCAACTGGCGGCCGGGCTTGCGCGCCGCGGCTTTGTGCCGGGCGATCTGCTGATGCTGGTGAGTCATCCGCGCGATGAAGCGCTCCTGCTGTCGCTCGCCGCGCAGTGGTGCGGCGGTGTCGCGCTACCGCTCGATCCGCAACTCGCCGATGACGGACTGGCTGCGGCGTTAAGGTATCGGGCGCCGCGCTTCGTATTTGCTGATGACGATGTCCAGCTTGACCGGCTGCTCGCACACTCGCAGCGTGTGATCGACGCCAATCCGCGCCGCCTGCCTGCGCATCCGAACCCGGCTGTGATCGACTACCTTGCGCTCGCGGAAGAGCGCGAGGGCGGTTTTGCTCCTCTCGCGAAGCCGCATGACGACGCGTTTGCGTTTCTGCGCGTCGAGGCGCAAGGCGACCTCGTCGAACAACGCTTGACGCATGCAACCTTGGTGCGTGAAGCACAACACCTCGCCGCGGTCGAGAAACTGCATGCCAATGACGAAGCGCTGGCTGCACGCGCGTTTGCAGCCGCTGCCCAGGCACGCTACCTGATCGCCCCGTGGCTGCTGACGGGGTTCCGCCTGAACTTCCCCGAGTCGCTCGCCACGCGCGACAACGACCGGCGCGAACTGGCGCCCACGCTGGTGGCGGGCACCCTTGAGACGTACGCACGGGTGTCCCGGCTGGTGGACGACCGGCTGCCCGGTGAGACATCGCTGCGCCGCAGGCTGATCCGGCGCGCCCAGCGAAATCGGGGCGGTCCGTTGGGGCGTGCATTGACCTGGTGGTTCGTCACACGTGCGTTGCGCGAGGTGATCGGCTTTTCGCGCACGCATGCGGCGCTCGTCGTCGGTCCGTCGCTCGATGAAGAGACGGCGGCACTATTCAGCGCGTTGCGCGTCGACGTGCATGCGTGGCCCGATGCCGGGGACTGGCAACGTGTGCCGCACGAAGCGCGGGTGCAACAGACGCAACCGACGCAACAGACACCGCCCTATACCCATGACGGCCAGTTGGGCCAGCCGGCCTAAGCGCAAGGACTTTATATTCCATGACCACTTCGTCGCCGTCCACCTTGCTCTCGCTCGAGCGCATTTCGCTGTCGTTCAAAGGGGTGAAGGCCATCACCGACATCAGTTTCGACGTCAAGGCCGGCGAGATCTGCGCATTGATCGGACCGAACGGGGCCGGCAAAAGCTCACTGCTCAACGTGATCAACGGGGTCTATCAGCCGCAGCAGGGTACCGTGCGCTTCGACGGCCATGCATACCGCCGTATGAGCCCGTATCACGCGGCGCACAGCGGGATCGCGCGGACCTTCCAGAACATTGCGCTGTTTCGCCGGATGAGCGTCCTCGATAACGTATTGACCGGCCGTAACCTGCATCGCCGCAGCACCTGGCTCGAACAGACCCTGCGCGTCGGCCGCGCGCGGCGCGACGAGGCGGCGCAACGGCGCTACGCCGAGGTCGTGATCGAGGCGCTCGATTTGCAGCGCTATCGCCACAGCACGGTCAGCACCCTCGCGTATGGCGTGCAAAAGCGCGTCGAGCTGGCCCGCGCGCTCGCCGCAGAGCCGCGCCTGTTACTGCTCGACGAACCGATGGCCGGCATGAACGCGGAGGAAAAGGCGGCCCTTGCCGGCTTCATCGTCGACGCCAACGCGCAATTCGGCGTGACGGTCGTGCTGATCGAGCACGACATCGGGGTGGTGATGGACCTGTCGGATCACGTGGTCGTGCTCGACTACGGCAAAAAAATCGCGGACGGCACGCCCGCCGAGGTCCGCACGAACCCGGCGGTGCTCGCGGCGTATCTCGGCACCCGTCATTGAGAGATCCCGACCATGAGCTTCTTCCTTGAGGTGTTGACCGGCGGCCTGCTGGCCGGCGTGATGTATTCGATGGTCGCGATCGGCTTTGTGCTGATCTACAAGGCCTCGGGCGTATTTAACTTCGCCCAGGGGTCGCTGGTGCTGTTCGGTGCGTTGACGTTCGTGAGTCTCGTCGAGCGACATGTGCCGCCGTGGCTCGCGTTCGGGCTGACGCTCCTCGCCCTGGTCCTGATCGCGCTGGCGATCGAACGCGCCGTCCTGCGGCCGCTCGTCAACCGCGCGCCGATCGTGCTGTTCATGGCAACGCTCGGCTTGAGCTTCATCCTCGAAGGCGCCGCGCAACTCGTCTGGGGTGCCCAGGTGCACGGCCTCGAGCTGGGCATCGACGACAAGCCGCTGCAGTTGGGCGGCGTGATGATCAGCCAGTTCGACCTGTTCGCGGCGGCCACCGCGGGGGCGCTGGTGCTTGGCTTGTCGCTGCTGACGCGGCGTACCCGCTTTGGACTGTCGTTGCGAGCCGTCGCTGACGACCCGCTGGCAGCGCTCGCGGTCGGTGTGCGCCTGCCGCGCATCTGGGCGGCCGTGTGGGCGCTGGCCGGCTTCGTGAGCCTCGTGGCGGGCCTCCTGTGGGGTGCGCGGCTCGGCGTGCAGTTCTCCCTGTCGCTGGTCGTGCTGAAGGCGCTGCCGGTGCTGATCATCGGCGGGTTCTCTTCGATTGGCGGGGCGATTGCCGGCGGCCTTCTGATCGGCGCCGCGGAGAAGCTCGCCGAAGTGTACGTCGGGGCGCTGGTGGGCGACGGCATCGAAAACTGGTTTCCCTATCTGCTCGCGATGCTGTTCCTGCTCGTGCGGCCGCAGGGTCTGTTCGGCGAGCCTGCCGTCGAACGCGTGTGAGGTCAATCATGTCATTTTCTGGTTCGCTCGCTGTTCCGCGCCGGCTTCCCGCGTATCGCGTGCCCGTCGTCGCCATCCTGCTGCTGGTTGCCTTTGCCGGCGTGCCCGCCTTTGCGAACGACTATTGGCTCAGCGCCATCCTGATACCGTTTCTGGTGCTGTCGCTGGCGGGTCTCGGGCTCAATCTGGTGACGGGCTACGCGGGACAGTTATCGCTCGGCTCGGCGGCCTTCATGGCCGTCGGCGCATACGCCACCTATAACCTGATCGTACGGCTGCCGGGTTTGCCGCTCGCGCTCGACCTGCTGCTCGGCGGACTGATCACGGCTGCGGTGGGTGCACTGTTCGGTCTGCCGAGCCTGCGCATCAAGGGCTTCTATCTGATCGTCTCGACGCTCGCCGCACAGTTTTTTGTGGAATGGATCTTTACCCGGGTCAGTTGGTTCTCGAACCACGATAGCTCCGGTGTACTCAGCGCGCCGAGGCTCGTCGTGTTCGGCCGGCCGGTCGACACGCCTGCATCGCGCTATCTGCTGGTGCTGGGCGTGGTGACGCTGCTGCTCGCGTTTGCGGCGGGCCTCGTGCGCAGCGAACTCGGCCGCCGCTGGATGGCGGTGCGCGACATGGACACCGCGGCGCGCGTGATCGGCATTCCGGCCGCGCGTACCAAGCTGCTCGCCTTTGCGCTGAGTTCGTTCGTGCTCGGTATCGCCGGCGCATTGTGGGCGTTCGCCTATCTGGGCACCGTCGAGCCGCACGGCTTCGATCTCAACCTGTCGTTTCAGGTGTTGTTCATCATCATCATCGGCGGCATGGGCAGCATCGGCGGCAATTTTCTCGGGGCGGCGTTCATCGTGCTATTGCCGATTCTCTTGTCGAACGCGGCGGGAGCGCTTGCCAGCGTCGGCATTGAAGCCGGCCAGTTGCAGAACCTGCAGAAGATCCTGTTTGGCACGCTGATCATCGTCTTTCTGATCAAGGAGCCGGACGGGCTCGCCAGACTGGTTCAGATCGTCCGGCTGCGGCTGCGCGACTGGCCGTTGCGGGCCTGATCCGGCCGTCGGAACGATTCGTTTTGAAATGCTTTACGACTAACTAAGGATAGCTAACGTATGAAATCACTTAACTCGCGATTCGGCCGCTCGGCGTGGCCCCGTGTTTCCGCGGTCCTCGGCCTGGTACTGGCACTGCTGGTCGCGGCTCCCGCCGCGCAGGCTGCAGGCGAAGAATATTTCCCTCTCCAGAGCTATCGCGTCGGTCCTTATGCGGCTGGGGGCAGCGGGTTCTTCGGCGGCTTCATCGACTACCTGCAGCTCGTCAACAAGCGCGACGGCGGCGTCAACGGGGTCAAGCTGACGTGGAGCGAATGCGAAACGGAATATGTCGTCGAGAAGGGCGTCGAGTGCTATGAGCGGCTGAAGCATGGCCTGAACGGTGCGCCGGCAGCGGCGACCAATCCGCTCTCAGTGGGGATCGCCTATGCGACGATCGACCGCTCCACGGTCGACAAGATACCGCTCATCACCATCAACCACGGCCGTACCGATTCGACCGACGGCGCCGTGTTCCCTTATGTTTTTCCGTTACAACTGAACCCCTATAGCGAAGTCTCGGCGATCGTCAACTACATCGGCCAGCAATCGGGCGGTCTGAACAACCTGAAGGGCAAGAAGATCGTCGTGCTGTATCACGGCTCGCCGTACGGCCGCGAGACGATTCCGGTGCTCGAGATCCTCGCGAAGAAGTACGGTTTCGAGCTCACGCAGATCGAAGTGCCGCACCCGGGTAACGAGCAGGGTTCGCAGTGGCTGACCATTCACCGTATCAATCCGGACTGGGTGATTCTGCGGGGCTGGGGCGTGATGAATCCGGTTGCGCTCAAGTCGGCGCAGAAGGTCGGCTTCCCGGCCGATCACATCATCGGCAATATCTGGAGCAACTCGGAAGAGGACGTGCGGCCGGCCGGCGATGCCGCGAAAGGCTTCATTTCGATCACGACGCACCCGTCGGGAACCGGCTACCCGGTGCTGCAAGCCATCGACCAGTATGTCGTCAAGCCCGGCAACGGCAATCTGAAAGACCCGGCGCGCTTTGGCACGGTGTATTACAACCTCGGCGTGGTCAACGGCATTCTCAACGTCGAAGCGCTGCGGGTCGCGCAGAGCAAGTTCGGCAACAAGCCGCTTACGGGTGAGCAGGTGCGCTGGGGCTTCGAACATCTGAATCTGGATGATGCCCGCCTGAAGCAACTGGGTGCATATGGTCTCGTTCAGCCGCTCAAGCTGTCTTGCTCCGACCACGAAGGCGGTGGCGCAGTGCGCTTCCAGCAATGGGACGGCCAGCAATGGAAGGTGATCAGCGGCTGGGTGCAGGCAGACCGCGCGCTGCTGCGTCCGATCATCGAAAAGTCGGCGGACGACTACGCCAAAGAGAAGGGCATCACCCCGCGCGACTGCAACAAGGAGTTGTGAGCATGACGGCCGCCCCGATTCTTCAGATCGAAGAGATCGCCGTGAAGTATAGCCAGATCATTCCCGCATTGCGCGGCGTCTCGCTGACCGTGCCGAGCGGCGAGATCGTCGCGCTGCTCGGCGGCAATGGGTCCGGCAAGACGACCACGCTCAAGGCGGTGTCCAGTCTGCTGCGCGCCGAGCGTGGCGAGTTGACGGGCGGGCGCATCGCGTATCGGGGCGCCGTGGTTACAAACGCCGATCCATGGACCCTGGCCGAGCGCGGCCTCGTGCAGGTGCTCGAAGGGCGGCGCTGTTTCGTGCATCTTTCGGTCGAAGACAACCTGCGCATCGGCGCATTCGTGCGGCGTCCGAGGTCTCACGAAATCGACGCGGATCTCGAGCGCATCTACGCGATCTTTCCACGCCTGAAGGAGCGGCGCAAAACGCTGGCGGGCTATACGTCGGGCGGTGAGCAGCAGATGGTGGCGATCGGCCGCGCGTTGATGGCGCGGCCTGCGCTGGTCCTGCTTGATGAGCCGTCAATGGGACTCGCGCCACAGGTGGTCGAAGAGATCTTCGAGACCGTCGCGGTGCTCAACCGCGACGAGGGTGTGAGCTTTCTGCTTGCCGAACAGAACGCAGCGACGGCGTTGCGCTATGCGCAGCACAGCTATGTGCTCGAAAGCGGACGCGTGGTCGCGCACGGCACGGCCGCGCAGCTCCAGGGGCTCGACGCGCTACACGATGCGTATCTCGGCGCCGCGCATTCACGGGCCCGCAAGCGTACGGTATCCCGAGTGGCGCGTGCCGTCAGATGATGAAGGCAGAGCGATAGTGATGATGCGCTGCGGCCGGTGCGCTGCCGCCATCTTTACCGGCCGGCGCCCGCGTGCCAGGCCGGTGTTCACGTTCGCCGCCGGCATGAGTTTCGTGCTCCTTCCCGGCACCGCCGGGCTCGTGCCCGTTGCGGGCATGCGTTTCACGTTCGTCGGTATACGGCTCGGGCGTGAACGGTTGCCGCCCGGCCGTGCCGGTGCCGCCGCCTGTGACCGCGGCGAACGGCGCGTCCCCTGTCCAGCGCGCGACACTGGCCGCCGCACTCGCATGCGGCGCTTCGAGTTTCGAGCCAGCAAGCTCGCCGATCTTCAGCAGCCGCGCGCGCACGATATTGCGGCTCATGTCGAGCATCCTCGAGGTGCGCAACTGATTGCGATCGCAGAATCGATACGCAGTGCGCATCACGATTGCATCGATCCGCTCGTACAGGTCGGCCGGGTGATGCTGTTCGAACAGCGCAATCAACGCGTTCTCCAGCGCCTGCTGCGGCGCGATGCCCGCATCGTGCGCGGCCTGCCCGGTCGTGCCGAGGGGCGACGGCATGCTGGCGATGTTGAGATCGTTGGGTTCGATGCAGTTGTTGCGGCACACCAGCAACGCGTGATGAATCACATTCTCCAGCTCGCGGATATTGCCGGGCCAGTCGTGCGCCTCCAGCCGCGCTTCGGCAGCCGGTGTCAGGGCGGCGCGCGCGTAGCCGAGACGGCGCTGATATTCCGCCGCGAAATGGCGGGCAAGCGGCAGGATGTCGCCGCGCCGCGCGCGCAGCGGCGGCAGCACGAGCGTGGCCACGCGTAGGCGATAGAACAGGTCTTCGCGGAATTTGCCGGCCGCCACGGCCTCTTCGAGCTTCACGTTGGTCGCGGCGATCACGCGTACATCGATTGCGGTCGGGCGGCGCGAGCCGAGGCGCACGATTTCGCGCTCCTGGAGCACGCGCAGCAGCTTGACCTGCATGGAGAGCGGCAGGTCGCCAATTTCGTCGAGAAACAGCGTGCCGCCGTTGGCCGCTTCGAACCAGCCGACCTTTTGTGCCAGGGCGCCGGTGAACGCGCCTTTTTCATGGCCGAACAATTCGCTTTCTACCAGCGATTCGGAAAACGCCCCGCAGTTGACCGCCACAAAGGGCCCGTTCGCACGATGACTGAGCTCATGCACATGACGCGCAATCAGCTCCTTGCCGGTGCCCGTCTCGCCGATCACCAGCACGCTCGCTTCGCTGGGCGCCACCATGCGGATACGGGCGAGCAGCGTGGCGGAAACCGGGTCCTCGAAAACGAGCGCGGTGGCGCGAATCGAGGTCGCCATGCTGCGCGGATCCGGAAAAGTCAGCAGTTCCTTCATGAGATCACCAGGTGAGGGCCGAGCGAGAAGACGGGCTTTTACCTTACTGGCAAACTCGGGGCGCGGGAAACAAGCAAATTTCCTATCGATATCAGGGTGAATGGCACTAGCTTCCATACACGATGCGCTGTTCCGCATAAGGAACGCATCAGGTGACGCAAGCGCCGCTTGCGCGTTTGCGACGCGCCTGCTTCACGCTCTGCGCGTTTTCATGCCGGTGAACTTGCCGCTTGCGATGGCCGTGCCGGCTAACACGATCAGGCAACCGGCGAGCATCAACGGCGTGACCTTTTCGCCGAGGAACGTGGCACCCCATACCACGCCGAAGACGGGAATCAGAAACGTCACGGACGCGGCATAGGTGGCGCCGGCGCGCTCGATCAGGCGGAAGAACAGTAAACAGGCGAGCGCCGTGGACACGATGCCGAGCGCGATCATGCATCCCCATGTCGTCAAACCGATCGGATGCCTGGGCCAGCAGGTCAAGGCAAGCGGCCACAACACCAGCGACGCAAGGAACTGACTGCCGAATGCAACCACATACGGCTTCACGCCGGCCAGATGACGCTTCGAATAGTTGACGGCGAAACCGTAGAAGAGCGCCGCGAGCAGAGCGGCTGCGATTGCCAGCGGTACGCCCGCGGCACCTGCGCTCAAGGTATCGTGTACGAGTACGACGACGCCCACGAAGCCGATCAGCAGACCAGACATCTGATGGCGGCTCATGGAGACCTGAAACCCGATTGAAGCGATGAGGGCGGCCCACAGCGGCATGGTGGCGTTGAGGACCGAGTCCATCCCCGCATCCACCGACAGTGCGGCGTAAGCGAGCAGGCAGAACGGCGCGGCGGAAATGGTCACAGCGACGACGAACAACGGCCACAGCTTCTCGCGACACTGTTGCCGCGCGCCTGCGGAGCGCAGCACGGGCGCCAGCGCCACCATCGCAATACCGACCCGCAAGGCCATCAGCGGGATTGGGCCGAATTCAGGCGCAGCAATCCGCATGAACAGAAAGGACGCGCCCCAGATAGCGGCGACCAGAATGTGTTCGAGGAAATTCATGGCGCGCGATCGGGACATCGTTGAGCCGAAGCGATGCCTGGACTCTAGAGGAAAGCCCGCCTTAGGTCTGGCCGGATTCGGACATGAGTTTCGATGCCGGGCGTTTGCTCTGCTATGTGTGCACGATGGAGTGCCGCGATTCGAAGCGATTCGAAGCGTGCGGCAGCTTTGGCCCTGTCCATGCGGTTACGCGATGTCGAGTATTTGATTGCTCGTCTCACCGGCCGCTGCGCCGAGAATCCAGTCGCGGAATAATTCCATGGCGGGCGACATGCGTCTCGACCTGAGGCACGTCAACCAGTAGCCACCTGTTTTGACTTGCGTGTCGAAGGGGCAAACAAGCAGGCCCGCCTGCAGTTCCCGAACGAACATGCGCGGCGGAGCCAGAGCGATCCCCGCACCCTGGACCGCGGCTTCCACCATCAGGCGCGACGAGTCGAAGACCGGACCGTTGACCGTCCACGGTTCAAGCCCGGCGGCCGCAAACCAGATGTTCCATTCATCGGCGCGGTACGAGCGCAGCAGCGTCTCCTTCGTCAGGTCGCACGGCCCGGCAAGTCGCTGCGCGATGTCCGGCGCGCACAGCACGGTCAGCGGCGCGTCGAGCAACAACTCATTGTGGGTGCCAGGCCAGATTCCCTCGCCGAAGCGAATCGCGAAGTCCAGTCCCTCCGATGCGAGGTCGACCAGGTTGTTGTGGGTAAGCAAGCGTAATTCGACGAAGGGATGCGCGTGCCGGAATGACTTGAGCCGTGGCATGAGCCAACCCACGGCGAATGTTCCCACCACGCCGACCGTCAGCACCTCGTGAAAGTGGCCGCCCTCGAATTGCTTGAGCACGCTCTCGATCCGGCCAAACGCCTCGGTCAGGACCGGAAGCAGGGCGCGCCCTTCATCGGTGATACCGAGTCCACGCGGCAGGCGTTTGAAGAGCGCTGCGCCCAGCCGCTCCTCGAGTATGCGAACCTGCTGGCTGACGGCGGCCTGCGTGACATTCAGTTCGAGCGCAGCGCGCGTAAAGCTCAGGTGCCGCGCCGACGATTCGAAGGCTCGTAGCGCATTAAGTGGGAGATGGGGACGCATAAGAGGCTGGACATAAGATTTTCTTTACCCTGGTCGCGATTATGCTCGTTTGCCCATGGCTCGCAAAGAGCCGCACCCGGGGGGGGCCGTGATCGAGCACTGGCTGCGCGCGGCGTGAGGCCCGGATTTCGCTGCAAGCTTTGAAAGCTGCGATGCGGCAGGCATAGTTGCGGCAACCGTCGCTTGGGTGGCGGGTCGCAGCGGCAGCCGTCGTTGTGGCAGGCGTTACAGCACCACCATCGCTGCGCAAGCAGCTAGTCAATGAACGCCATACAGTTGGCTATTCCCGCGCATCGGCGCATGATCGGACGGTCGGCCTCCAGCACGCCATGCGGATGGCCGCCTCACCGCGGGCTGTCCCTTGCAGGCTGTCATTCGCGGGGGCCGCCCATGCGGGGCCACCCCTATGGGCCGTCCACCGCAAAAATGTTCATTGCAGCGCGTCACGACAACGTCGCTGCCCGTCGAACAGGAGCTTCCCATGCAAAACAATCCCTCCCTCGATCAGCTATGCATCAATACGATCCGTACGCTATCGATGGATGCCGTGCAGAAAGCGAATTCCGGCCACCCCGGCACGCCGATGGCGCTGGCCCCGGTGGCCTACCATCTGTGGCAGAACCATCTGCGTTACGACCCCGACGAGCCGCTGTGGCCGAATCGCGACCGCTTTGTGCTCTCGGTCGGACATGCGTCGATGCTGTTGTATTCGATGTTGCATCTGGCCGCCGTCAAGGCAGTTGACGACGACGGCAAGCCGACTGGCGCGCCTGCCGTGTCGCTGGACGACATCAGGCAGTTCCGGCAAATCGACAGCAACACGCCAGGACACCCCGAGTACCGGTTGACGAGCGGCGTCGAAACCACCACCGGGCCGCTTGGCCAGGGGCTAGGCAATAGCGTCGGCATGGCGATGGCCGCGCGCTGGTACGAGGCGCGCTTTAACCAGCCGGATGCGCCGCTCTTCGATTACCGTGTCTACGCGCTGTGCGGCGACGGCGACATGATGGAGGGCATCTCGCACGAAGCGGCCTCGCTGGCAGGCCACCTGCGGCTGTCGAATCTCACGTGGATCTACGACAGCAACCGCGTGACGATCGAGGGGCACACCGATCTGGCCTATAG
Source organism: Paraburkholderia sp. (assembly GCA_035948995.1). Classification (GTDB taxonomy): domain Bacteria; phylum Pseudomonadota; class Gammaproteobacteria; order Burkholderiales; family Burkholderiaceae; genus Paraburkholderia. The sequence goes on from DASZIR010000159.1 coordinate 34,288, forward strand.
CGACGATGTCGAGACGCGCTTTCGCGGCTACCACTGGCATACGCTGCACGTAAGCGACGCCAACGACGGCGCCGCGCTCGAAGCGGCCTTTAACGAAGCGAAGAGCGTGACCGACAAGCCGACCCTGATCGTGGTGAACAGCATCATTGGCTGGGGCGCGCCGAACAAGCAGGATACGTCGGCCGCGCACGGCGAAGCGCTCGGCGACGCAGAGGTCGCCGCCGCGAAGCGCTTCTATGGCTGGCCCGAGGACAAGAAATTCTATGTGCCCGATGGCGTACTCGCCCGTTTTGCCGAAGGTATCGGCGCGCGCGGCCAGGCGGCTCGCAAGGCCTGGCAAGCGAAGTTCCAGGCCTACTCGAAGCAGTATCCGGACCTCGCACGCGAGTTTGCGCAGATCGGAGCGCACCGGTTGCCGGACGGCTGGGACGCCGACATTCCCACCTTCGACCCCGACCCCAAGGGCGTCGCCTCGCGGGACTCGTCGGGCAAGGTGCTCAACGCGATCGCCGCTCGCGTGCCATGGCTGCTCGGCGGTGCGGCGGATCTCTCGCCGTCCACCAAGACCAATCTGAAATTCGAAGGGGCGGGCAGCTTCGAGCACGACAGCTACAGCGGACGCAACCTGCACTTCGGCATCCGCGAGCATGTGATGGGCGCGGTCGTGAACGGCCTTGCGTTGTCGAATCTGCGCCCTTACGGCTCGACCTTCCTGCTCTTCAGCGACTACATGAAGCCGCCAATCCGCCTGTCGGCAATCATGGAGGTGCCGGCGATCTACGTATTCACGCATGATTCGATCGGGGTCGGCGAGGACGGCCCGACCCATCAGCCGATCGAACAACTGGCGTCGCTGCGCGGTGTGCCCGGTCTGACCGTGCTGCGTCCTGCGGATGCGAATGAAGTGGTCGAGACATGGCGCGTGGCGCTGTCGAAGGCGCGGCATCCTTCGTGCATCGTGCTGACGCGTCAGCCATTGCCGACTTTGGACCGCACGCGCTACGCCTCGGCGCAAGGCGTGCAAAAGGGCGCCTACGTGCTGGCCGATGCGCCGGACGGCACGAAGCCGCAGGTGCTGCTGCTTGCCACCGGCAGTGAGGTGTCGATCTGCGTCGACGCCTACGAGAAGCTGAAAAGCGAGGGCATTGCCGCACGCGTGGTGTCGATGCCGTCGTGGGATATCTTCGAGGCGCAGGACGACACGTATAAGGATGCCGTGTTGCCGCCGGACGTCGAGGCGCGTGTCTGTGTCGAACAGGCCGCGGCGCTCGGCTGGGATCGCTACGTAGGACGTCTCGGCACGAAAATCGTGATGCATACGTTCGGTGCGTCCGCGCCGTTCAGCGAACTGAAGCGCAAGTTCGGCTTTACGCCTGAGCATGTGTATGAGGCAGCGAAGCAGCAGATCGCGCGGGTGCAGAGGAAGTAATCTCGCGCGTACCATGGCGAACCCGGGAGCCGGCGCGGACCGTAAGGGCGCCGGCGCGGCGATCGGATTCGACCCGGGTTCGACCTGGGTTCGAATTTTGCCGCAAGAGTCCACTGTGTCCGCGTGCGGCGCGCAGGGAGAAAGCAGTGACGGGGGGGCGACGGGATGGATGACAACGAGGATGTCGTCGTATGGCGGCCGCTCGCGCGCGCCAGTGTCACGCACCGGCGGGTGCTGGTGGTCGACGACTATCGCGAAGCTGCCGAAGCGTTGCAATTATTGCTCGATGCCGACGGTTTCGAGTGCCGCGCGCTCGAAGACCCGTTGGCGGTCTGCGCACTCGCAGGCGAGTGGCAGCCGTTTGCGGTCGTGCTCGACATCAAGATGCCGGGTCTTGATGGCTTCGAACTGGCCCGGCGGCTACGCGCGGATCCCGCGACGGCGCATATGCTGCTGGTGGCGTGTACCGCGTTTTCGTCGACCGATGACCGGGCGCGCGCGAAAGCGGTGGGGTTCGATGCGCATTGCGCGAAGCCGCTCACGCCGCAACGCCTGCTGCGCATACTGGAGTCGGCGACGGCGCAAGGGGCGTCATGACGCAGTGCGTTGACCGGTTGCTCAGCCTCAATGTCCGTGATGCCCGCACGCCGATTTCCTCCGCTTCCGGTGCTGTCCGCGCGAACTCCGCCAACGGGCAGCTCGCCGACACGATCTGAGAGACGCGGGTAGACTGACTCTCCGTTTGTCGGTGGCAACCCTATGGAGGATATTCAATGGAGTACAGACACCTGGGTGCGTCCGGGTTCAAGGTTCCGGTGCTCAGTTTCGGCACTGGGACCTTTGGTGGCAAGGGCGAATTTTTTGAGGCGTGGGGCGCAACGGATGTGGCCGAAGCACGCCGGCTGATCGATATCTGCCTCGACGCCGGCGTGTCCATGTTCGACAGCGCCGACATCTATTCGGGCGGCGCGTCCGAAGCGGTGCTCGGCGAGGCGATCAAAGGCAAGCGCGACAAGGTCATCATTTCGACCAAAGCCACCTTCCGTTTCGACGAAACGCCGAACAACGTCGGCTCGTCGCGCTTCCATCTGGTTCAAGCCGTGGATGCCGCGTTAAAGCGGCTGCAAACGGATTACATCGATCTGTTCCAGTTGCATGGCTTCGATGCGAAAACGCCGGTGGCGGAAGTGCTGTCGACTCTCGATGACCTCGTGCGCGCGGGCAAGATCCGCTATACGGGAGTGTCGAATTTCTCCGGCTGGCACTTGATGAAATCGCAGGATGTCGCGGATCGCTACGGTTATCCGCGCTACGTCGCCAACCAGACGTATTACTCGCTGGTGGGGCGTGACTACGAATGGGAGTTGATGCCGCTCGGGCTCGATCAGGGCGTGGGCGCGGTGGTGTGGAGTCCGCTCGGCTGGGGGCGCCTGACCGGCAAGCTCAAGCGCGGCCAGCCGTTGCCCGGCACGAGCCGCCTGCACAAGACGGCCGACATGGGCCCGCCGGTGCCGGAGGAGTATCTGTTCCGCGTGCTCGATGCGATTGAAGAAGTGGCGGCAGAAACCGGCAAGAGCGTGCCGCAGATTGCGCTGAACTGGCTGCTGCAACGTCCCACGGTCTCGACCGTGCTGATCGGTGCGCGCAATGAAGAGCAGTTACGCCAGAATCTTGGCGCAGTGGGCTGGAACCTGACGCCCGAACAGGTCGCAAAGCTCGACGCGGCAAGCGCGGTGAGACCGGTTTATCCGTATTGGCATCAGGAAGGGTTTGCGGAACGCAATCCGCCGCCGGTGTAAATCGCGCAGCGCGGCTTGCCTTCAGTTCGCGGCAACACGCGAACTGAAGGCAAGCGCCGGGCCACGCGTGGTGCTGCGGGGGCAAGGCGGCAGGGCTTTTCAACGGCTGCTCCGAGCGGCGGCCTGGCCTTGCCATGGACAGGGCCGGCTGCCGACGCTGTCACCCTGCAAGCATCTCGATTACGGTAACGGCGAGCGCGTACACGCCGATGCAGCCACCCAAGGTCACGGCGCCTTGCATAAAGTTCGACATAGAGGTCTCCAGGCGATTAACGAAGGCTCCTATTTAACAGTAACAGAAAGAATAAAGAAAGCTAAAAGTAAGGCTTGAGGGGCTAGCTGTTGGTCAGGGAGAACCCGCAAATCTGCCGGCTGGCTGACGGCGAGTTGCAACCCGCAAACGACCCGCAAACGACCCGCAAACGGCCTGCGGCGAGGGGCCGCGGCGGATATACTCACAGGCGTCGTCAACCTTCCGGGATGGGCCTCTTCATGCGCTTCTCACCGCGGCGAACGCTCGCGTCTGTCGTTTTGCTGATCGCCACGCAAACCGCTTTCGCGCAAACGCCGAAAACCGTGTTCCTCGAAAACCTCACCTGGACCGAAGTGCGCGACCAGGTTCAGGCGGGCAAAACCACCATCATCATTCCCATCGGCGGCACCGAGCAAAGCGGCCCCGACGTCGCGCTCGGCAAGCACAACGCGCGCGTCGCCGTGCTGTCGCAGCGCATCGCGCAAGAACTCGGCAACGCGCTGGTGGCGCCGATCGTCGCGTATGTGCCGGAGGGCGGCTATGCACCGCCGACTTCCCACATGCGCTTTCCCGGCACCATCACCATTCCCGACGACGTCTTCGAGAAAATGCTCGAGTCCGCCGCCAACAGTTTCGCCGTGCATGGCTTCAGAAACATCGTGTTTCTGGGCGACCACGGCGGCTATCAGAACGACATCAAACGGGTGGTGGCGCAACTGAACAAGTCCTGGGCGGGCTCACCGGCGCGGGCCTTCGTGCCGCCCGAATACTACGGCACCAGTTCGGATGGCTACGCGGCCATCCTGCGCCAGCACGGCGTGCGTGATGACGAGATCGGTACCCACGCGGGCCTCGCGGACACCTCGTTGCTGCTCGCGGTGGCGCCGCAAATGGTCCGGCTCGACCGCTTGCGCAGCGGTCCGAAACTCGGTCCGGCTGACGGCGTGTACGGCGGCGATCCGCGTCGCTCGACCGCGGAGCTGGGTCAACTGGGTATCGATGCGATCGTGTCGCAAACCGTCGAAGCGATCAGGAAAGACACAGCGGGACGCTAAGGTTGATCGGGGCCGACGGCCCTGCCGCCAGCGGCAGCAGGGCTGGGTTTGACAGGTGCGTGACCCGTTTGCCTCGACCGTTCGTGCCGCGCATCGGGCACATTCATTGGCCACATTGATCGGCCACATTGATCGGCCACATTCATTGGCGTCGCTCATTTGCATAATCCATTGCGTAGTCCATTCAGGGAGTTCATCGCTATGACTTACCGTTCCGGTCGCTGGCTGCGGCGCGCATCGAGTGTTGGCGCCGTCCTGTCGGGTCTATGGATGGCCAGTAGTGCCCTGGCGGCGTCTGCCGTCGCCACGGTCCCCGGCATGCCGCCCGTGGTCAACCCCGGCAACCTGTACAGCGAGGCGGGCGTCAATCACATGAGTCCGGCCGTCGCAGGCGCCTTGCAACGGGTCTACGTGCCCAACCTGCGCTCGAACGACGTCTACGTGATCGATCCGGCCACGCTCAAGGTGGTCGACAAGTTCCACGTGGGCATTAGCCCGCAACACGTGGTGCCGTCATGGGATCTGCAAACCCTGTGGGTGGCCAACAATGCCGAAGGCCGGCCCGACGGCAGCCTGACGCCGATCGATCCGAAGACCGGCAAGCCGGGCAAGGAGATCATGGTCGACGACCCGTACAACATGTATTTCACGCCGGACGGCAAGGAAGCGATCGTGGTGGCCGAAGCGCGCGCGCGGCTCGACTTTCGCGACGCCCATACGATGGCGCTCAAGTCGAGCCTGCCCGTGCCGGAATGTAAAGGCATCAACCACGCCGACTTTTCGATCGACGGCAAATACGCGCTGTTCACCTGCGAATTCGGCGGCAAGCTGGCGAAGATCGATCTCGCCAACCGCAAGGTCGTGGGCTATCTCCAACTCGAACCGAAAGGCATGCCGCAGGACATCCGCATCTCGCCGGATGGCAAGGTCTTCTACGTGGCCGACATGATGGCCAATGGCGTCTTCGTGGTCGATGGCGACAGCTTCACCAGGATCGGCTTCATTCCCACCGGCGTCGGTACGCATGGGCTATATCCAAGCCGCGACGGCACCCGCCTGTATATCTCGAACCGTGGCTCCAACCACGTGCACGGGGCGCGGCATGGTAAAGGCAGCATCTCGGTGCTCGACTTTGCGACCCGCAAGGTGTTGACGACCTGGCCGATTCCCGGCGGCGGCAGCCCGGACATGGGCAATGTCAGCGCGGATGGCAAGGTGCTGTGGTTGTCGGGCCGCTTCGACGACGTGGTGTATGCGATCGACACGACGACCGGCGCCGTGCAATCCATTCCGGTCGGCATGGAACCGCACGGGCTCACGGTGTGGCCTCAACCGGGGCGTTATTCGTTAGGACACACGGGCAATATGCGCTGATCGCTGCAGACGGTATAAGAAGAAAGGGGAGCGGGGATGCAAGTTCCAGCCAGGCCGGCGTGGTACAGGCCGGCCGTGTTGATCCACGTGCTGCTGGCGCTCGCCGCCTTGATGCTGCAGTCGGCGAGCCCAGCCAGCCTGCGCGACGAGTCGGTGATGATCCCCAAGGGGCACGGCCTGTTTCGTGTCGAACTCGAAACGCGCATCTACGCGCCGCCCGGCGACGGACCCTTTCCGCTTGTCATCATCAATCACGGTAAAGGGCCGGGCAACCCGCATTTCCAGCAGAGCTCGGCCTATTACGGTCAGGCGCTCGGGTTCGTGCGGCGCGGCTACGCAGTTCTGGCGCCGATGCGGCAGGGTTTTGCGAAGTCAGGCGGGTTCTATCTCAACGCCAGCTGCAATGTGGAAGACAACGGCCTCGCCCAGGTCAAGGACGTGCTCGCCGCCATTGCGTACGCCAGGACCTTGTCTTACGTCGACACGACGCGAATCGTGGTGATCGGCCAGTCGCACGGGGGCCTCACAACGATGGCGCTAGGCTCGCTCAATCCGCCGGGTGTCGTGGCCCTCGTCAATTTCGCGGGCGGTTTGCATTTCGATAACTGTCCCGGCTCGCAACGCAATCTGGTGGAGGCCTTCGGCAGCTACGGCAAGACGACGCACGTGCCGTCGCTGTGGATGTAGGGGCAGTGACCACATAGCCGCCAAAAGTGCCATTTACGGATACGGACGTTGCAGGAGAGTCTCAGCCTGACTCGGCAGCCTTGGCGGAGGCCAGAATCCGGTAGATGGTGGCCTCGCCCAGGTTGAGCTGGCGAGCGATGCTGAGACGTTTGGCCGCTTCGGCGCGGCTGTCGCAGTGTCTTCAGTGTTGTCCAATTTCGCGTCCGCAAAAAAGATATCGCGGACGCCATCCTGATCATACTCCCGCTTCTCTTCAAGACGGTGTTGTGGTCTGATGCTGCTTGCCAACATGCGTCAACCACGGTACGGTCACCGCCCCGACCCCGGTGATCATGATCACGATCGCGGCGAACAGCAGCACGGGCACGACAGTCAGAACGATCTCTTTCATGCGCTCTCCCCTTCGCCATCGCTGGCCGCTAGCCTCCGGACGCAGAGCGCCATGACCATCGCCACGGCGATCGACAGCACGCCAGGGAAAACAGGATTGATCATGCCCATGCGATGAGCTACAGGCCAAAGGCGCGAAGCTTGTGGTCCATGCCTGCCACGAAAAGCTGACCGTTGACGACCGTCGGCGACGTCAGGATGGGCCCCGTGGGCCGCTCACCGACCGGCAGGCTATCGGTGCTCCAGAGTATCTGTCCGCTCTTTGCGTCGACCGCGAACACCTGGTTGGCGATCCCGTCGGCGTAGTACACCACGCCGTTTGCGACGATCGGGGAAATGGCAGGGTTGTCAGAGACCGTATCTTTGCCGACCGGCTGCTGCCAGGCCAGACTGACGGAACAGGTGCCGCTGATGCCGAGCGCGAGGAGCCCGTGGTTGTCGAAACCGGTGGGCGAATGGGACGGCGCCGCCATGTACAGCTGTTTCAGCACCGGATCATACGCAGGCAGGCCGATGTTGGTCCCGGAATCCCTGGGCTGACTGATATTCAGCGTTTGCGTCGGGCCTGACTGGATGGTGGCCTGGTCATAGATGAACAGGTTGCCGGTCTTCTGGAAGGCCGCCAGCATGGTCGGGCAGCCACGGGGCTCGAACAGCGGCGCGGTCGCGCCGAAGTCGGCATCCTGTGTCGTGGGCGTCATCGGCGAGTTGGATGCGGTCACGGCCAGGCTGCTGGTGAGTGCGACGACGTGTTCCGCAAACGCCGCGTTCTGCGGATTGGAGAATCCATTGCCCGTGAGCGCATAGACAGCTGATCCGCCACGCACGACCGAGACGCCGCCCGGCCCCCAGATGCCGCCGCCGTTGGGCCCGCTGGCCCCGGTCGGGTACCAGCGTTGCAGGATCGCGCCGCCGGGGATCGATACGCGCACGACCTGTCCGTGGTACGGCGTGGTATCACAGGTGCTGGCCGTCGTGAGGTACAGCGAGGTGCCGAACTGCGTACTGACGCTGAGGGTCGGGCTGCCGTAGACGTAGGTCTTCGGCGCCACATTCGCTGCATCAGGGATCAGTACGTGCAATTCCGGCAGGTCCGCGCCGGTGGCCAGATTGTACGCGTGCAGAAAACCGTCCCCGCTCACGATGTACAGCTGGTTCCGGGTACGGTCGATGGTAGGCGTTCCGATGAACCCGATGTTGCCGCCTGATGCGGCGAAGTCGGTGCAGGTGGTGTGCACGGGCACGACGTGCTGCTTCCAGATGATCGTCCCGGTGGACGCGTTCAGCGCGAACATGTCCCCCTGCAGCGTCGCCGCATAGACAACATCGGTCAGCACCCCGTTGATGCTTACGCCTGCCGCCAGTGTGGGCTGGGTCAGCATGGGCCCACCAAGATCCGTCGTCCAGTGGGTCCGCAGACTTGCCACATTGGACGTCGCAAGCACGGTTTCGACCGGATTATTGCCGGTCCGCTGGGCGTTCATGCCGAACGTGGGCCAGTCAGTCGCGGTGAAGGACGTGGCCACGGCAGCGCCTGGCGTGAGGGCGCGTGTCGCGGCGCTCACATCGGCCGGAGCCAGCAACGGCGCATCCTCTACTGGCGGAGTCGTTGCTGAAGTTTGCGCCTGGGCGCCGGGGCCGGCTGACACGGCGAAGGTCACTGCGGCAACCAGTTCAACAGGTTTGAGGCGAAAGAATGCCCTGGTCATGGAGACACCTCCTGAACGTCAGGTTGTTGCACTCATTTGAGGAAGACACCACACCGGCGGCGTATCGCCGACGCTCTCTCTGGAGAAAAGTGCCCGCTCGCGGTTCATTGCTGGCGGATCTGGTCCTGGGTGCTCCCGGTTGCGACCCGGTGTGACATGAGACCGAAAATCGATCGGGAAATCAGCATCAGGTGGTAGTAGAGCCGCGCGCTGAAGCCGTAGTTGTACGCGAACAGGTGCCCGAGCGCGATCTTCAGGCCCTTCAGCGGCGCGTGATTCTTCGAATAGACCGATACGACAATCGGCACGAGGCGCCGCAATGCGAGCGTGCGGGCGGGCTCCAGTTGACGGTCGAGTGCCAGGCTGGTGACGAACGCATAGGCGGACACCGATGCGGCGCTCGTTGAGCCGCGGGTGTTCGCCGAGATCGATACGTCCGTCTTGCGGTAGTAGGATACATATTCGTTCAGGTAGTAAGCCTGCCTCGCCGCGAGACACAGTTCGACGCCGAACACGAAGTCGCAGCACATGCCGTACTGTTCCTTGTAGCTGATCCGCTTCACGAGATCCGCATTCGCGAGCCAGCCGTTGTTTGGAAACATCTGGATCAGGCCGGTTCGTCCGGGCAGCGCCTGCAGTCCTTCCGCGCTCTTCGTTCTATAGAAATCGGCGTTGAGCCGGTCACTGACGGCGCGATCGACGTGGCCCGCCTGATTGACTTCGTACTGGTCGGCGAAGGCAACGTCGAGATCGGGATGGCGGTCCCATAGCGAAGCCAGCCGTTCGACGCCGTCGTCGACGAGATAATCGTCGTCGTGGATCAGCAGGATCCTGTCTCCAGTCGCGCGCGCGAACAGGCTCGCGACATTGCGCGCCTGGCCGAGGGGCGGTTCGTTTTTCACATAGAGGATGCGCGGGTCGTGCTGGTACTGCGCGGCCATCAGCCGCCGGGTTCGGTCGTCCATTGAATCGTCGCCAATCACGATCTCGATGTTCGTGTGCGTCTGCGCGAGGCACGAATCGATGCACTGGACGATCAGCTCCGGGCGATTGCAGGTTGGCAGGCAGATGGAGACCTTGACGGGTGTTGTCATGACTTTGCCTCGATGGTGGGGGGCACGGCAGCCGGTTCGCTGGGTGAGCGTCACGCTGTACGCACGAAGGTAGACGAAAAAGGCAAAAAAATAATGCGCAATAAATCAGCAAAAAAATCGTCAACATTCCGATGAATACAGGTTCCACAATGAAGGGTCTGATGGACACGCATGGCCAGCGCGTGACGGTGGCCATGATGGCGTGTCAATCTGATCTGGCTTCCCAGCGATCGCGATGATCAGCCGCATGCACGCGACAATGCGTATGAACGGGTTCATGCGTTGATCCCGGTGACTCAGAACCGGTGCGCAACGGCCACGTCGCCCGCCGCCGTTACTTCGTCGATCTGCCGCGTGCGCCAACGCACCAGGTCGATCTCACAGGCGAGCTCGGCGTCCTCCCCCGTGTCGGCACCACTGCCACAGGTCGCGCTCACCCAATGGCACTGCGCTTGCCGGAATGCTTCGAACGCGACCTTCGACTGGTGTAATGCGGCGACCCGAAGGGTGGTGCCTGCCGCGCGGTCGGCCTCGAACATCGCCTGTTTCGCCTGGAGCCAGGCCCCGATCATGTCTGGGGTACCGTCCGCCAGCCTCTGCTGCAGACAGGCGGTGGTGGCAGCTCGAGGCTGTCCATCCGTAGCTGCGTCGCGTTCGTTCTGCACACCGGCATGCGAACCACATCCTGTGTTGAATACCAGTACACACGCGCATGCCGCCTGCACGATCCGTAACTGTCGCATGCGGGGAATCCCTAAGACCTGCCGGTCATCCGGCGCACGCGCAACCGCGCTGAGCGGACGATAGCGCGGCTGATGGCGTCGAGCACTTCGGCACCGCAGAAAGGTGTACGCAGAAACGCCTGCGCGGCCGGCCTGCATCGCGATCTTCATGGCGGCAGTGTCATCGGCGTTACTGGCGAAGACGATCGGCAGCACGAAGTTCGCCGCGGCCAGTTCCTGCTGCAATTGCAGGCCACTCAGGCCCGGCAGGTGCACATCGAGCACCAGGCAGACGAGTTCAGGCCGCTTCCAGCCGCGCTCGATGAGTTCACGCGCCGAGGGGTACGCCTCGATGCGATACCCCGCCGACCGGATGATGCGGATCAATGCCGGGCATGCCGGTTCGTCTTTATTGGCCAGCACCACAAGTGGCATCGAGCCCGTCATGATGGCGGGCTCGCGCGAACCGGGCGGAGGGCGAACGTCCGGCCACGTTCGCTCCGATCGCAGCCCCCTGGATCGTGTTCTGTGTTCGGGATTGGGTGTTGTATGCCGCGAACGACTGGTCGGCGTCAGACGCAGCTTGCCAGCCAGCACTTCAGCCGACCTGGTAGACAGGTTCGGGGAACGTGAAGCGGTCAGAGGGCTCGCCGTCGCTGCGGCTGTCCGGCGGATCGCGCCGCTCATTCGGGAGTCGCCTGATGGTCGCGTCGGCCTGGCCCGACAGGAACGCAGCCGGAATCCTCGTATCGGCGCTCGCATGCACACGCGCGCCGAGCGTGCCGCACTCGCGGTCGATCCATTGACGCGCCCAGTCGAGCGCGTACTGCTCTGCCGCTTCGGTATGGGTAAAGCGCGGACCGATCAGTCCGGAACGCTCAACGCGGCTGCCGTCCTTCACGATTTCCGTCCACGCGCGATACGTCAGTTCCTGCACTGGCTGCGCGGACGCATAGATCGTGTGGCCCCTGTACGCTTCGATCTTCGCGGCATTCCATGGGCGACTGGTCCACCATGCGCTGCGGGGAAGGTGTGGCTGGGGGGCAGGACCACGTTTGCGCGAGCGAATACGGGCGACCCAGGCGGGACGCGGTCGTCCGGGCCGGACAGCTGCCGGGTCATCGCAGCAATCGCACCGGCCGGGTGGCAAGCGTTGGTGCGAACAGCCGAAGTCTGCCAGGACTCGGGGCTCTTCCAGGCGACGCCATGCAGGCGGTCTGTGGCCGCTGCAGGCCCTGCAGCGCGTGCCACCGGGGCTCGCGGCATACACGCGAACGTGCGGCCGAATGCCGACAGCACGTTGATCATCTGTGCCAGCGTGCCGTCAATCAGCCACTCCTCGAAGCGATGCCGGCACGTCGGCACGGAAGGATAGCGTGCCGGCAGCCTTGACCAAGGCTCACCCGTCGTCATGATCCAGAGCACCGCATTGGCCACTGGCCGGGTTTCGGAGCGGGGCCGCCCTCGACGATGCACGCGCCTGGTTTTGTCGGCCACGAGTGCCGCGAGACGGACCCATTCGTCATTGCTCAGTTCATCGAAGATCATGAGTATCCCCACGCAGCCCGCTCAGGCCGCGATCAGGGCAAATCACGAACCGGTCATTCGCGGTTCGCTGCCCCGATTGCTCGGTTTTTCTGTGCGTGTATGAGGCACATCCGCGAAAACTGCACATCAGCAGTGCAGACTTTTCGAGGATTGACGCGCAGAACGGAGGTCTCACCCGTGCATGGAGAAATTATCCGCGAAGCATACTCTTGCCGGGGTCCGGCTGAATATGCTTTACCGTATATCAGGCACTGGCATAAAGATGTAGCGGAAAACAATGACAGATATATGACTTGATTTTTTTAACCGATCTTTACCACGTGGACTGAAAAGCTGTACAGTCAAGCGAGCAGTACGAACGCCTAAGGAGCGCATGCGGTCGTCGTATGGCTCCCCGTAAAAACGAAAGCAATTTGAAATATCATTCCGAAATTTTGACCGGTTACGTAATGAGTCCGGCTAAAAATACTGGATGCCAGCATTCCATGGAATTGGGAAATGGTGGCATTGATGAATCGAATTTCCAAGGCTGTCCATACGAAGGAATTCCATGAGGAAGCAGTGAGGCTGGGGACGACGACACAGCCGGCATCGTGGTCGACGTGAGGCGCGCAATCTGATGGGCGTGTGATGCTCGCGTACGCCGGTTCGTGCCAGGCGCATCGATATTCCCGGCCAATGAGGTCCCGAAACCATCGACGTTATCGCGCCCTGTGATTCATGTTGTCGGGGCGCTACAGTCAGGAGGGCATCACTCATGGCCTGGAAACGAATCCATGCCGCATTCGTTGCCGCAGTACTGACCGCTACGATTGCGCCGGAATGTCAAGGGCAGTACACCACCGACTGGGTCGCGAACACATTTGGGACCAACGCCACCCACGTGGGTAACGCCGCCCGTTCCATGTGGGTAGCGCCCGAGGGAGTCATCTATACGGCTTCCCTGTGGGACGAAAACGAGGGTGGAGTCGCCCTGTACCGGAATGGCCAAAGCATCGGTTCCATAGGACTTCACAACGATTTTCAGGGCGGCGCCATTACGGGTAATGCAACTTCGATCTTCGCTGCCTTGCAATTTAGCCGCCAGGGCGGCAGTGGCCGGGTGGGACGATACAACCGGACCACTCAGACTCGCGATCTTCTCATCTCCGTGAGCGCGACGACGACTGAGCAGCGGGCTGATGTCGTCACCGGACTCGCGACATCGGGCTCACTCCTTTATGCGAGCGACTTTCCTGGCAATCGGGTCCGGGTCTTTACCACTGACGGTGTCTGGCAGCGGGATATCAACGTCTCAGGCCCTGGCGCGCTCGCCGTGGACGGTGCCGGAAATATCTGGGTCGCCCAGAAGAGCGCGGGCACGATCCTTGGATTCAGTTCGGGTGGCGCGCCGCTGAACAACATCCAGATGTCTGCAGACTCCCGACCGTCCGCGCTGTATTCCGATGCGGCGACTGGACAGCTCATGGTCGGCGACGAAGGGCCCGACATGAACATCAAGATCTACAACATCTCGAGCGTTCCACATCTGGTCGGCACGTTTGGCATACAGGGTGGATATCTCGACACCACGTCTGGGATCAAGGGTCAGGTGGGTGCGAAGCGATTCACTCGCGTCGTCGGCATAGGCAAAGACTCCGCCGGCAACCTGTATGTGCTCAACAACCCATGGGGCGGAGCCTGGGACCTCGGCCGCAACGGCGGCACCGACATTCACGCCTACGACAGCTCCGGCAACCTGCAATGGAAACTCCAGTCCCTCAACTTCGAAGGGGTCGCCGCTCCGGACCCGGGGACAGATGGTGCCTGGTTCTATGGCGGCACCAACATCTACACGGGCACCGCGGGAGGAACCTTCGTCGCGAACACCGTCGATCCGTTCGACTATCCATCCGATCCACGAATCAACATCAACGATATTCAACGCGACGAGCACTTCGGCCAACTCGTCACCGTCGGCGGAAACCGGATTCTCGTGGCGTCTGGCCAGAACCCACCTATCTTCTACTTCTTCTACTTCAACGCGGCGAACGGTTACATCGCCATACCGGACGCGTCGATTCCGGGCCCTGCCTTCAAGACGAACCGACAGGTCACGGGCGGATTCTGCATCGATAGCAGGGGAGATGTGTGGGCTGGACTGGACAGGACGAACCACATCTACCACTATCCGTTGACCGGCTTTGATGCCAGCGGCAAACCGACATGGGGCGCAGGAATTGCAACTCCCATTCCGAGGTCTATCCGGCCATTGACGCGAATCATCTACCTGCCGGAGAGCGACACCATGATCCTCGCACAGGGCATCGCCGGAAGCTGGGACTGGACGGCTATGAAATCGAGGATCGAGGTTTATCACGGCTGGAGCGCAGGCAACACCACCGTTCCCAATCCGGTGATCAACCTCACCAGCGCCAATCCCAAGTCGATCACGGCTGCCGGCAACTATCTCTTCGTCGGATACGTGCACACCGTGCCCAACATCGACGCCTTCAATCTCGCCACAGGCAACCTGGACACCACGTTGATCAACAGCAGTCCAAACAACGTGGACGTCGGCAATGACGTGGATTCGATGTACGGGCTTAGAGCGTACCTTCGATCGACCGGGGAGTACGTGGTCACGAAGGACAACTATAACGGCTCCAGCGTCGTTGTTTATCGTTGGACGCCCTGATCACCCGTGCCTGTGGCGTCACGGCGACCGGCGCGACGGTGAGACGGGTACTGACAAGGCATCTTTCGCACCATCATATTATTTGCATTCCTATGCAATCAGACATAATTCTTCTGGCGGGTTTTCGCTAATCGCGATCTGGCCGGCAACTCCGCCCACCGCCTGCGCCGTCAGGTCTTCCTGAATGAGTCCGACGAGTTCGCCGAATAATGGCGACACAGCCAGTAGAAGGTGGGCGGTCGGGCAAGAGCTCGTGACGCACTAGCGCGGCACGGCTTATGTCGCGTTACGTCGGCTTACGTCTTCTCTTTTACCCACCGCTTGGTCGCGTGATAGCCGTTGCGGGTGGTGTTCGCAACGGCATGGCCCGCTTTCTTCGTGCCATGCGCAATCGCATGACCGGCGTCGCGGAACGCATGTCCCGTTGCCTTGCCGGCACTTTTGACGTCCGACTTGAACTGGTGGGCGCCCTGCGAGACGTCCGCATGGGCGAGGGGGCTGAGCGCGGCAAACGCGAGTGCCGTAAGGAGGAGTCTGAGCTTCTTCATAACACGGGTCCTAGGGTTGGCGATCCGCCGCCCAGGGAATGGGCGGCCGCTTGGGTAACACCGCTTGCGTCCAGCATGACGGTTGCGCGGCCCGTGAGAAGCAGCTGTTCGGCACATCGCAACGCGAAGCGGTAAAGAATGTTGTTGTCATTGCCCGAGAGCCGCTCGGCTTCGACGCTCAATGGGCCATCCAGCGTGTCGAGCCGCGCGACCCGCGCGTCGACGTCGCGCACGCTGGTGAGAAACCCGGCGCGCGGACGCGCCTGCGCCGCGCCCAGCAGCGCACCGTGCACGGCCATGGCCTGCGCGGCGTACTCGACACCGCACACCGCGGCGAGCCGCCCCTGCGAGCGCAGCGGGTTGTGCGGCGCGAGGTGGCTCGTCGCCGTGCAGCGGATGTGCTCGGCGTCCCACTGCGCGACTTCGTCGAGCAGGCACATCGAGCCGCTGTGCGGAATGTGCGCAGCGATCCAGGCGTGATCGAGCGGCGCTGAGAGGGGGAGGCTTGAGGTCATCGCACGAACTCGCCGGCACCGTTCCACATCGAGATGCCGACGTGAAGCTGAACATCTTGCAGATAGTCGAGCACCACACCCGACGCACGCTGAGCCGCCAGCGCAGCGAGCAAGGGCAGCGCACGCGCTGCCGGGTTGCCACGGCGCAACCGCTCGAGCTCGGGGGCCGCGAGCACGGTTGCGGGTGCGTCGGTGAGCCGTGCATCGATGCGCGCCAGCGTGCCGGCGCCTGGCTCAGGCGCAAGGACGAGAGCCACGCCAAAGGCATCGGGGATGGGCCGCACATCGCGCATGGGCGCGGGGTAGTCGGTATCGAAGGCGATCAACAGCATTGGCACGCGGTCGACGGCGACCTGGCAGAGCCCCTCCAGCAGGCCCGCAGCAAAGCTGCCGTCATAGGCACACAACACGTTGGAAGGCGCCATCGCGTGCGTGGCGATGCTCCAGTAACCTGCGGGCGCATTGTGGACCGAATTGTGGAAGCGCGTCGGCGATAACTTGCGGTCCTCACTGGCGAGGGTTTCGCAGATCACGTGACAGTTGTGGCCGTCGCCGCCCGACGCGGCGAATACGGTAGAAAGCGTCGCGACGTCGCGCCCGCTCATGGCCGCCGCCTCAAGGCCGACCGCGAGCGAAAGCTTGACACCCGCTCCCGTGCGGCGCCGCTCGGCCGGCGGCAGACTCACGGGCGCAGGGATGACCGTGCGTGCGGACACATAGTCCGTGTGGCCGGCTAGCACGTCTTTGGCGTCGGACCAGCTGTTCAGCCCAGGGCCAAGCAGGCCGACGCTTTCGATGAATGCGCTCAGCTCGCTCATAGGGAAGCGTCCGTCTTGAGGCGCGTGCGACCGGCGCCGCCGGCGCGGCCGAACAGCAGGCTGCAATTGGTGCCGCCAAAGCCGAACGAATTGCTCAGCACAGTCCGCACTCCAGCCGTGCGGCTTTCCAGCAGGTAGTTGAGCGCGAGAGCCGGGTCGGGCTGGGTCGTATTGATGCCGGCGGGCAAGAACTGCTCGCGCAAGGCCAGCATGGCGAACACGGCTTCGAGTGCGCCGGCCGCACCCAGCGTGTGGCCGGTTGCACCCTTGGTCGAGCTGCACGGGGTGCCGTCGAACAACGCACGGATTGCCTGGCTTTCGGCGGCATCGTTGCTCGGCGTGGCCGTACCGTGCGCGTTGATGTAATCCACCTCGCGCGCATCGATGCCGCCTGTGGCCAATGCCTGTTCCATCGCCAGACGCGCACCGAGCCCTTCAGGATGCGGCGACGACATGTGATACGCGTCGCTCGACTCGCCGATGCCGAGCAGCAGGATCGCATCGTCGCGCGCGGGTGTGGAGGCGCCGTGTGCATCGACGGCGCGCTCGAGCAACGCGAAGGCAGCCGCCTCGCCGATCGAGATGCCGCTACGGTTGAGGTCGAACGGCTTGCAGGGGCCGGTCGAAAGCAGTTCGAGCGAGTTGAAACCATACAGCGTGGTGAGGCACAGCGAATCGACGCCGCCCACGACGGCAGCATCGATTACGCCGGCTTCCAGCATGCGGCGCGCCGATCCGAACACCTTGGCGCCCGACGAACAGGCCGATGAAACCGACACGGACGGCCCCTGCAGCGCAAAAAACGCGCGCACGAAAGCAGCCGCCGAGTAAGGGTTGTGGGTCTCGGCATAGTGGAAACCAGCGGGCAGGGCGCCGCTGTGCGGATCGCGCTGTTGATACGCGCGCTCGGTTTCGAGAATGCCCGCCGTGCTGGTGCCGACGAAAACGCCCACGCGCGGCGCACCATATCGCCGTACGGCCGCCACGACCGCTTCGGCAAAGCCGTCCTGGGTGAGACCGATCTGCGCGAGGCGGTTGTTACGGCATTCGTAGTCGCTCAGGTCGGCACGCACCGGATGATCGTCGACGCCCTCGACCTCGCCGATCCACGTATCGAGGCTCGCACGCTCGAAGCGGCAGGGTACGAGGCCACCGCGTTGCCCGCGCAGCGCAGCGAGCGTGGCATCAAGACCGCGGCCGGCGCAACTGGTGGCAGTAAAGTGCGTGAGCAGGAGAGGTTTCACTACAGTCCGGTCCTGTTATGGGTTCAGGTGGGTGACCATCGTTCGACTGATGGACGGCACCGATGTTTCAATGTTAGCAAATAGCATGCGCACTCCCGCCTGCTGCACTGCATCATGGCGAGCGCGCAGGGCGCGTGGTCCACGCGGAGCCGGCGCATCAAGGCGCATCGCCAGCTGCCGGCGCGATCGCCGCGCGCAGGGTTGTGCAGCGCAACTGCGCAGCCGCGGCTGCGCTGAGGACCGCGGACAGCGCCTCCAGTACCACCGGCTGATTGCGCGCGTCGAGTGCCGGGTTGCCGTCGTGGAGCAGCAGGATGTCGCGCGGCGCGAGCCCGCGTAGCAGGCGCTGCGCGACCACGGCCGCATCGCGTGTGTGCGTATCGAAGCCGCGCCGGGTCCAGCTCGCCAGATGCAGGCCGAGGCGGCATAGCACCGGTTCGAGGAACGGATTGCGCAGTCCCGCGGGCGCGCGAAAGAAGAGCGGGCGCGTCCCGCTCAGTTCAGTGAGCGTCTGCTGGGCGGCCTCGATTTCGCGCTGCAAGGCACGCGGGCCCAGCAACGAGAAGTGATGGCGATGCTGCTGGCTGTGGTTCTCCACGGCGTGGCCGCGCGCGGCGATGGCTTCCACGCACTGCGGGTAGCGGCGTGCCACGTCGCCGATGCAGAAGAACGTCGCTCGCGCGTCGTAGCGATCGAGCAGGTCGAGCACACGTGGGGTGACTTCGGGGTTCGGGCCATCGTCGATGGTGAGCGCGATCTGCCTGCCCGCGCTTTCCGGCAGCGTGGTCCAGTTCAGACCCAGCAGCGAACTGCGCGGCCACAGACCCGCCGCCGCCAGCGCCAGATGCGAGGCCATCACGCTGCCCAGGGCCCACGGCCATAGACCCGGCTGCGCCACGACGCCCGCCGCGGCACCCACGTGCAGCGCCGCCGTGCCCGTGATGAAGGGCGACGGCTTCCAGCGCCGGGCGGTGCCGGGCGCGGCGATAGAGGCGCGCAGCGAGCCGTGTAGCGGGCCTGCCGATGGGCCTGGCCGCGACTCAGGCGATGGGTCACGTAACGGTGACGTCATACCCGCTCTCCGCCGCGGCGCTCGACCGCAGCCGCCGCTTGAGTACGCGTGATAGCCGGCGCGAGAATCGCGGAAAACAGCAGCGCCAGGATCGCCCCCGGACCGACCGTCAGGCCAAACGCCTTGAGCAGCGGCACACGGGCGAGCGAAAGCAGCCCGAAGCCGGCCACGGTCGCGAGATTGGCGATCAGCAGCGAGACAAGCGTCTGCGGCGCGATGCCTTCCCCGGTGCCGCTCCATGTGTGTCCCGGCTTGTTGAAAAACAGCGCATAGTTCGACCCCACCGCGACGATCAGCAGCATGCCGATCAGATGCAGGATGGTCAGCTGTTCGCCCGCCAGCGCGAGACCGGCGCTCACCACCAGCACCGCGGCGACGAGCGGCGCGAGGGTGCGCACGACACGCTGCGGCGAGCGCAGCGCAATCAGCAGCAGCACGACGATCGCAGCGAGCCCCGCGAGCGAGAGGTGAATGTCCTCGCGCACATAGTTGACGTAGAGGTGATCGGCTTCGGCTTTCATGTCGACGAAGAGCGCGTCCGGCACCTGCGCACGTGCCACGGCGGCGCGAATCGTGTCGGCGTCGAGGCTCGGCTCGCCGGCAGTATCGAGGGGCGCGGCGGGCTGCGTGGTCTGTGCCTTCGCCGGGGCACGCAGCGACAGCATCGCACTCCAGCGGCCTGCGCGCTCGGTGAGGAGTGCGTCGACCGCGAGCGCCATCGACGTGCCGCGTAAATCCGCCCGCTGCAGCAGCGGCTGCTGACGCGCGGCCTCGACATCGGCGATGAATGGCGCGAATACGTCCGGCTTGACACTGATCGACTGGTTGGCGACTGCGGCGCGCATGCGCGCCGTGAGCGCGTCGGCCGGCGGCAAGCTGGCGAGGCGAGCACGCTGCGCCGCTTCGCTGGGCAGATAAAGCGCGGGGCTCTCGTAGCCGGCAAGCACGCCTCGGTCCACCAGCGGCTGCAATTGCGCGGAGACTTTTTCGGCGCCTTCGAGCACTGCCTGCTGGGTCGCGCCTGAAATCACCACAAGATAGCGCACGTCAGGCGCTCCGACATCGGCCCGCAGGCTTTCGTCG